>DATCDC010000122.1:0-99142 GCA_036510915.1 Solirubrobacteraceae bacterium
CCGTCGCGAGCCACTGTCCGGCGGTCGGCGCGGTGATCGCGACGCCCGAGGGGGGCGTGCCGTCGGCGATGAAGACGACGGGCGCCGAGGTGCCGGTGTGGCCGGCGCTGTCGATCTGGGTCGCCTGCGCGGTGTACGTGCCGTCGGTCAGCGTGCCCGGCGTGACCGTCCAGGCCCCGGTGATGGCATTGCGCGTGGCGCTGAGCGTCTGGCGCAGCGCGCCGGCCGTCGTGGCCCCCGCGTAGATGCGGACCGTGACCGTCGCACTGTCGCCGAGCACGATGCCGGCGGTGCCGGAGATCGGCGGGCGGGCACCGACGCGCTGGCTGGCCGTCGGCGCGGCGATCGAGACGACGGGCGTCGTCGTGTCGACGTAGAAGCTGCGCGCCGCGCTGGTGCCGACGTTGCCGACGGCGTCGGACTGGATCGCCTGGGCGGTGTACTGCCCGTCGGCGAGCGCCGCCGGGGTGATGCTCCAGTTCGTCCCCGCGCGGGTGGCGCTCAGCGTCTGGACCGGCGCGCCGGTGGCGGTCGCCCCGGCGTAGAGCTTGATCGTGACGGTCGGGCCGTCGCCGCCGGCGTTGCCGGCGGTGCCGCGGATCAGCGGCGTCGTGGTGGTCAGCCACTGGTTCGACGTCGGCTGGCTGATCGCCGGCGCGGGCGCCGTGGCATCGATGACGAACGTGCGCGTGTTCGAGAGGCCGGTATGCCCGACGTCGTCGCCCTGGCTCGCCCGGGCGGTGAACGTCCCGCTGCCGAGCGCCGGCGCGATCGGCACGCTCCAGGTCGCGCCGCTGCGCGTCGCGGTGAGCGTGCGGACCGGCGCGCCGGTCGCGGTCCCGCCCGCGTAGACGTTCACCGTCAGCGTCGCCGCGTCACCGGTCGCGTTCCCCGCGGCGCCCGAGATCGTGGCGCCGCCGGCGACGGTGGCGCCCGCGGCGGGCGCGGTGATGGTCGGCGCGGGGGCGACGGTGTCGACCGTGAACGTGACGGGGTCGCTGAAGCCCTGGTTGAGGAAGCTGTCGTCCTGCTCGGCACGTGCCGTGTAGGTCCCGTCGGCGAGCGCCGTCGGGTTCAGGGTCCAGGCGCCGGTGCCGGCGTTGCGCACGGCGGTCCGCGTCTGCACGACCGGGCCGCTCGCGACGGCGCCCGCATAGATCCGGACCGTGACGCTCGGCAGGTCGCCGCTGAGGATCCCGGCGGTGCCGGCGATCGCCGGCGTGGCGCTCGCTGTGCGCGACCCGTCGGCCGGCGTCGCGATCGACACGACCGGGGCCACCCAGTCGGGGTAGGTCGAGAAGGTGTTGCCGGTGCTCGAGACGTGGGCGACGAAGGTCGCCCCCGACGTGGCGAAGCCGCCCACGGTGAAGGCGGCGACGCCGACGAGGGCGAGCAGGAGGCGCAGGATCCGGCCGGCGCCCATCAGGCCGCCGCCTCCGGTTCGCGCTCGCGCCGGCGGCGCGCCTCCAGTCCGGCGTCACGCCAGAGGCCCGCGAGCACCGCGAACGCGATCAGCAGCGCCGGCAGCCCGATGACCGCGATCCGCACGGTGCGGTCGCTGAGCGCGGCGATCAGGTAGCCGACGAACGGGACGCCGAAGACGACCTTCGCCTGCGTCGCATCCGGCAGCGTGAAGACCCACGGATCGGCCGAGGCGTTGGCGTCGCCCTTGGTGCGGTAGACCCGGCGCCCCTCGATCGTGCGGATCGCGTGGATGCGGTGGGTGACGAAGCCGGTCGGCCCCGCACCGGGCGGCGGCTTGTAGGTGATGATGTCGCCGGCGTGCAGGTCCTTCGGCGCGACGACGCGGTCGAAGACGACCGAGCCCCTGTCGTAGGTCCCCGTCATCGATCCGCCGGTGATGACGTAGCGCTGCATGCCCAGGACGGCGGGCAGGAACATGACCGCTCCCAGCACCAGCGCGAGCACCGTCGCAGCCCAGGCGAAGAGCGCCTGCAGCGGGATCCGCGCGCGGGGGGGCGTCGGGATCGTGACGGGGATCGGGGGTGCGGGAGCGCCCATGGCGACGGGTGACGGGTCGGGGCGGGCGGCGACCCGGAAGTCGCGCCCGCCCGCCCGTCGTCTCAGCCCGTTAGGTCGTGGCGTCCCAGTCGAACTCGAGCGTCGCGCTCTTGCCCTGGTAGGGGTTGTCGTTCGCCGCCGTCCCGATCGGGAAGGTCGTCGTGAACAGGTAGCGGTGCTTCTCGCTCGCCGCCCAGTTGCCGAGGCTGACGTTCAGCAGGCCGTCCACGGGGCCGGTGTAGACGGGCGGGTCACCCGGGTCGCAGGTCGGCGTGCCGGATGCGAATGAGCCGCAGTCCTGCACGACGAGGTTCAACTGACCGAGCAGCGCCGTGTAGCCGAGCGGGTTCTGGGACGTCAGCGAGAAGTCGCCGGTCACCGACCCGGTGTTCTGGATGTCGGCCGTGCCCGTGCGGGTGTCGCCGGGCTTCATGTTGAGGGCGGTCAGGATGGCCGAGCCACCGCCGCCGATGGTCAGCGTGCCGGCGGAGAACGTGTTGCCGGCCGACGCGACGTGCGCCGTGAAGTTCGCGCCCGATCCCACAGCCACGCCGACCGCCGCAAGGACGACGGCGAGGGCGCCGAGGGTATGCCGCGGGCGGGCGGCGAGGACAGAGAGACGGGAGAGCACTGAAAACCTCCGGGGGGTGCACGCGGCGGGGTTCTCCCCCTGCGCAGGTCACCCCGCGCGGCCGTGCCCGGACCAATCCGGGCACGGACCAGGTGCCTCACTCGTGTCGGCGCGCGCGCGGGAGGCGCGCATCGAACATCCGTCCAGGGTGGACGAGGAATGGAGCCTTTCCGCAGCCTGCCGGGCGGACCGCGCAGCCCGGCGGGCGGTTCCTACAGCGGCGCGGAGCCGGGCGCCGGAGCGGACGCCTCGGGCGTCGCGGGCTCCCAGTCGACCGCAGCGCCGAGCGCCGCGCTCTTGAGCACCTTGAGTGACAGCAGCGCGCACTTCATGCGCGTGGCCGAGATGTCGATCCCGAGCAGCTCGAGGATCGCGCTGCGGTCCATGCGCACGAGGTCCTCGACGCTCATGCCCTTGACCTCGTCGGAGATCATCGACGCCGACGCCTGGCTGATCGCGCAGCCGTGCCCGTCGAAACGCACCTCCTGCACGGTCCCGTCGGGCGCGACGCGCAGCATGACCTTCAGCTCGTCGCCGCAGAGCGGGTTCGTGTCGGCGGCCTCCAGGTCGGGCGCCTCCATCGGCCCCCAGTTGTGGGGCCGCTTGTAGTGCTCGAGGATCTCCTCGCGGTACAGGGCGTCGTCCATCTCAGTCTCCGAAGATCGCGTTGACGCGGCCCAGGCCCTCGACGAGCCGGTCGACGTCCTCACGCGTGTTGTGTACGGCGAACGACGCGCGCGAGGTCGCGGGCGCGCCGAGCACGCGCATCAGCGGCTGCGCGCAGTGGTGGCCGGCGCGGATGCAGATCTCGTCGCGGCCGAGGATCTCCGAGACGTCGTGCGGGTGCGCTCCGGCGAGCGCGAAGGAGATCAGCGCGCCGCGGGCGGCGGCCTCGCGCGGGCCGTGGATCGTCACGCCGGGGACGCGCCCGAGCGCCTCGAGCGCGTAGGCCGTCAGGTCGAGCTCGTGGGCGCGGACGTGCTCCATCCCGAGGTCGTCGAGGAAGTCGATCGCCGCGGCCAGGCCGGCGGCCTCGGCCACCGGCGGGGTGCCGGCCTCGAACTTCGCGGGCACCTCGGCGTAGGTCGAGTGGTCGCGCTCGACGGTGCGGATCATCGATCCGCCGCCGAGGAACGGCGGCATCGCGTCGAGCAGCTCGCGGCGGCCGTGCAGGACGCCGATGCCCGTCGGGCCGTAGGCCTTGTGCCCGGTCCAGGCGTAGAAGTCGGCGCCGATCGCCGCGACGTCGACGGGAATCTGCGGGACGGCCTGCGCGCCGTCGACGAGCACGAGCGCGCCGGCGCCGTGCGCGCGCTCGATGATCCGCTCGAGCGGGTTGATCGTGCCCAGGACGTTGGAGATGTGCGCGACGGCGACCATCCGCACGCGGCGGTCGAGCAGCAGCTCGTCGAGCTGGTCGAGCGAGAGCCGGCCGTCCGCGTCGACGTCGAGGTAGCGCAGCCGGGCGCCGGTCGCCTGGGCCAGGAGCTGCCACGGGACGATGTTCGAGTGGTGCTCCATGACGGTGAGCACGATCGCGTCGCCCGGCCTGACGTTCGCCCGGCCCCAGGAGCTCGCGACGAGGTTGATGACCTCGGTGCCGTTCTTGGCGAAGATCGTCTCGCGGGCGCTCGACCCGGTGAAACGCGCGACGCGCTCGCGCGCGGCCTCGTAGCGGTCGGTCGCCTCGACGGCGAGCGGGTAGGTGCCGCGGTGGACGTTGGCGTTGTGGCGGAGGAGCAGGTCCTCCATGGCGTCCAGCACCGCGCGCGGCTTCTGCGCCGTGGAAGCGCTGTCCAGGTAGACGAGCCCGTCCCGGGCGAGGATCGGGAAGTCGTGCGCGAGCGCGGTGGGCGCCGGAGTGGCCATCAGGCGGGGACGGCCTCGTCGCCGATGGCGTCGGTGATCCAGGCGTAGCCGTCGCTCTCGAGCTTCGTGACGAGCTCGGGGCCGCCCTCCTTGACGATGCGCCCGTCGAACAGGATCGACACGCGGTCGGGCTCGACGAGGTGCAGGATGCGCTGGTAGTGGGTGATGATCAGCACGCCCATGCCGTCGGCCTTGGCGACGGTGTTGACGCCCTCGGCGACGACGTTCAGCGCGTCGATGTCCAGGCCCGAGTCGGTCTCGTCGAGGATCGCGACCTGCGGGCGCTGGAGTGCGAGCTGGAGGATCTCCAGGCGCTTCTTCTCACCGCCGGAGAACCCGTCGTTGAGGTAGCGCGTCGTGAACGAGCGGTCGACCTTCGTGAGCTCCATCGCGGCCTCGACGGTCCTGCGGAACTCCTTCAGCGAGATCTCGCTCTCCCCGCGTGCGTCGCGATGGGCGTTCATGACCATGCGCAGGTACTTCGTCACGGTCACGCCGGGGATGGCGACGGGGTACTGGAAGGCCATGAACAGGCCCATGCGAGCGCGCTCGTCCGGATCGGCCTCGGTGATGTCCTGCCCGTGGAACAGGATCTGCCCCTCGGTCACCTCGAGCTGCGGGTTGCCCATGATGACGTTCGCGAGCGTGCTCTTGCCGGAGCCGTTCGGGCCCATCAGCGCGTGGACCTCGCCCGCGTTCACGGTGAGGTCCAGGCCCTTGAGGATCGGCTTGTCCCCTGCCTGGACGTGAAGGTTCTTGATCTCGAGGTCGGCCATGGTCTCGGGTGGTCTCCGTACGTGGTCGGTGGTCAGGCGGCGCTGTGGACGGGCAGCTCGGCGCCGGTCGGGACGGACGCGGGAATTCGATCCCGCCCGCCCGGCGCGCCGGCGAACTCCACGAGCTCCTGCAGGGTCGTCTGCTGGAGCGCGCGGATCACGCCGCCCTGGACGCGGGTCCAGAGCAGCTTGGTCGCGCACGCGTTGCCGTCCTCGAGGTGCGAGCACAGGACGCGCCCGTCCTCGCGGTCGTCGACGAAGCAGGACATCGGGGCGACGGCGCCCTCGAGGGCGAGGACGACCTCGTCCATCGTGATCTCCGCCGCCGGGCGCGCCAGGCGGTAGCCGCCGTGGGCGCCGCGGGTGCTCTCGACGAGGCCCGACTTCTTCAGCAGGGCGACGATCCGCTCCAGGTAGGCGAGCGGCAGGCCCTCGCCCTCGGCGATGGCCTTCAGCGAGATCGGGCCGGCGTCCTCCTGGCGCCCGAGCTCGACGAGGAGGCGAACGCCGTACTCCGCCTTCGTCGTGAAGATCATGCGCTAATCCTACCAATGGGGTCGGAGAAGGCGGGGCTCCGCGGTACCGTTACAGGCGGTGCTCGCGACCCTCGCCATCAGCGCGCTGCTCACGACCGGATGCCCGCATGCGACACGCCATGCGGCCCCCGCGCGCGAGGCGCGCACGGTCCTCTGCCTCGTCAACGCGGCGCGCTCCGCCGACGGCCTGAGGCGCCTGCGCCCCTCGGCGCCACTCGGCGCGGCGGCGCGCGGCTGGGCGCGGACGCTGGTGCGCACGCGGACCTTCTCGCACACCGGCCCGGACGGGTCGACGCCGAGCGTGCGCATGGCCCACGCCGGCTACCCCGGACCCGGGTTCGGCGAGACGATCGCCTGGGGCCAGGGCACGCTCGGCACGCCGGCCGGCATCGTCTCGGAGTGGATGGACTCGCCGCCGCATCGCGCCGTCCTGCTCAGCCCGCTGATGCGCGACGGCGGCGTCGGCGTCGTGCGCGGCTCGCCGGTGGCGGGCAGGCCCGGGGGGACGACGGTCGTCGCGGACCTCGGCTACAGGTAGTCGCCGCGGACGGCCGCGCCGCGCAGCAGCGGGCGCGTGATCTCCGGCGACTTGGGGAAGCGGCCCATGCTGGCGCGTTCCACGTCGAGCCCGGAGGCCTCGATCGTCGCGAGCGTCGAGCGGTTGCAGTTGCAGCCGCCGGTGGCCGTGCGCCACAGCGGCGCCCAGCGGTCCTGCTTGCGCGCGAGCTTCGGCTCGTCGCTGCGCACGTGCTCGAGGAAGAGGTAGCGCCCGCCGGGCTTCAGCACGCGTGCGATCTCCTCGACGACGCGCGCGGGGTCCTCCGGCTCGCAGAGGACCAGCGTTCCGACGACCGTGTCGAACGTCGCGTCGGGGAACGGCAGCTCCTCGGCGGATGCCGAGATGATCTCGACGGGCGCGGGCGCGTCGCCGACCTTGTCCGCGAGGTGGATGCTCATCGCCGGGTGGGGCTCGGTGGCGACGATGCGCGTGATGCCCTGGCGCGGGTAGGCGCGCAGGTTCAGGCCCGTGCCCGCGCCGATCTCGAGGACCTCGCCGCGGGCGTCCGCGAGCGCGTCGCGCCGCATCGCGGTGAGCCCGGCCTCCTCGCTCTTGCGGAACATCCGGTCGTAGATGCGCGCCGTGAAGCGGTTCATGGGGGGCGACCGTAGTACATGCGGGCGAACCGCATCACCACGGCTCGAACGGACGACGAGCCCCTGCGATACGCTCCCGCCATGGTGCTCGCAGTCAGCAACGCGGTGAAGGTCGACATCGGCCTGATCTTCACGTTCTTCATCCTCCTGCCGCTCCTCGCGCAGGGCCTCATCGCGTATGGGGCCGCGCAGGCCCTGCAGGAGAAGCGCGACAACGACAAGTACCTCGAAGAGCACTACATCCCAGGCAGCGAGGTCTGACCTCGCGACCACCGGCGGCCCCGCGTTAGGGTCTGCCGATGGATCGTCCCGTCGCCGTCATCACCGGCGCCGCCCAGGGGATCGGGCTGGCCGCCGCGCAGAAGCTGAGCGCCACCCACCGCGTCGCGCTGCTCGACCTCGACGCAGCGGCGCTCGACGTGGCCGCCGCCTCGTGCGGCGCCGCGGCGATCACCGCCGTCTGCGACATCACCCACCAGGAGCAGGTCGACGCCGCGGTGGCCCACGTCGTCGCCGAGGCCGGCGGGATCGACGTGATCGTGTCGAACGCGGGCGTGGCCGGCGGTGGCGCGCTGCGGCACATCGACCCGGACGTCGTCGCGGCGATCGTCAACGTCAACCTGATCGGCAACTGGCGCACGATCCACGCCTGCCTGCCGCACATCGTCGAGCGCCGCGGGTACGTCCTCGGCGTCAGCTCCGCGGCGGCGATCGCGCCCTCGATCATGCTCGGCCCCTACGGCGCCAGCAAGGCCGGGCTGGAGATGCTGCTGGACATCCTGCGCGTCGAGGTCGCGCACCTGGGTGTCGCGGTCGGCGTCGCCTACTTCCTGTGGATCGACACCGACATGGTCAGCGGCGCCGAGCGCGATCTCGAGGCCTTCGACCTGATGCGCAGCAGCCTGCCGGGCCCGATGCGCGAGACGCACCCGGTCGGTGAGGCGGCGGACGCGATCGTCGACGGCGTCCTGCAGCGCCGCAGCAAGGTCTTCACGCCCAGCTGGCTCAGCGCCGTCTCACCGGCGCGCATGGCGCTGCGCACGAAGCTCGGCTCACGCGAGGCGCGCGCGATCGCGCCGCGGCTCGACGAGCTGACGGCCGAGCGCGTCGCGCAGCGGGGCGCGTTCGACGCGGCGATGCGCGAGACGGCCGCGAGCGAGGCCGCCGCGGAGTCCGCGGGGCATCACCTCGCCGCCTTCGAGCGGGCCGCTACGTCAGATCCGCGGGGCTGACCGGCTCGTCGCGCGCGATCAGGCCGCGCGCCACGTCGAGATCGAGCCCCCCGCCGACGCTCAGCGCGCCGCGCACGTGGCCCGCGTCGAGGTACCAGACGCCGAAGCGCCCGTCGGCCAGCGCTCCGTGCACGACCTCCTCGTCCCAGTGCGCGGCAGGGCCGACGTATTCCAGCGAGGCCCAGTCGGAGAGGTCGCTGTAGAAGTACGGCACGACGGCGTAGGGCGCGGTGTCGCCGAGCATCGCGCCCGCGACGTAGCGCCCCTGGGCCTGCGCGTGCTCGGTGTGCTCGACGCGGATGCGCCGCCCGTGGACGACGCTCTCGTACTCGCAGACGTCACCCGCGGCCCAGACGTCCGCGGCCGAGGTGCGCAGCCGCGCGTCGCAGGCGACGCCGCCGCTCTCGCCGAGGTCCAGCCCCGCGCTGCGCGCAAGCATCACGTCGGGCTGCACGCCGACGCCGAGGACGACGAGCTGCGCCGGCAGCTCGAGGCCCGCCGCCGTGACCACCGTCGCGACCCGCCCCTCGCCCGTGAAGCGCGCAACCTCGTCGAGGCCTGCGACCGTCACGCCGTGCGACTCGAGCACCTGCCGGAACCAGGCCCCCACATGCGCGCCGAAGCCGCGCTCCATGGGCTGCGATTCCTGCATGAGGATCGTCACCCGCCTGCCGAGCGTCGCGAGCGAGGCCGCCACCTCACAGCCGATGTACGAGCCGCCGACGCAGACGACGTCCCGCGCGCCGTCGAGGTCGGTGCGGATGGCGTCGGCGTTGCCGAACGCGCGCAGGTAGTGCAGGCCGTCGAGGTCGGTCCCGTCGACCTGCAGCCGGCGCACCATCGCGCCGGTCGCGATCAGCGCCCGGCCGTAGCCGACCGTCTCCTTCGTCGACAGCGTCGCCTCGTGCGCGGCGGTGTCGAGCTTCGTGACGCTCACGCGCGTGAGCAGCTCGACACCGGCGGCCTCGTACCAGGCGGCCTCGTGCGCGTGGGCCTCCTCCCTGCCGTGCTCACCGCGCAGGTAGGCCTTCGTCAGCGGCGGGCGGTCGTACGGCGGGTCGAGCTCGCGCCCGACGAGCAGGATCGAGCCGGCGAAGCCGCGCTCGCGCAGCTCGTGCGCCGTCGCCGCGGCGGCGACGCCGCCTCCGATGAGCAGGATGTCCGTGGTGCGGTCCGCCATGGAGCACAGCCTATGACGCGCGCCTCACACCGGGGCGCGATCCCGCGGGCGCAGCTCCTCGGCGTGGGAGATCGAGTGCCGCGCGAGGCCCCCGCCGGGGGCGACCTCGTAGGCGCCCATCCGGCGCAGCGGCGGGGAGTAGACGTGGATCGTCACGGCGGGCGCCTGGCCGACGTGCAGCACGCGGTGGATGTCGTGCGCCTCGAAGCCGAAGAGGTCGCCGGCCTGCGCGACCCGCCAGCTCGGCCGACCGCCCAGGACGAGGCGCTCCTCGCGGACCGCGCCGCTGATGACGGCCACGGCGCCCGCCGAGACGTCATGGTCGTGGAAGCCGGTGTCGTGGTCGTCCATCCAGCAGATCAGCCACGCCTCGACGTGCTCGCCGAGCTCGAGCTGCTCGTAGATGCGCGCGTGGGGGTCGTGCCGGACGCGGTCCGCCCAGCGCTCGGGGTCCGCGGCGAGCGCGGCGGCGTGCTCGCGCAGCTCCGCGGCGCTCAGCGGGCGATCATGGCCGGCGCCGCTCATGCCGCCACCGTCGCGGGCCGTGCGGGGCGCCGCGTCCCGGATGCCGCGTCGCCATGGAGCAGGCGGGCGGGGTTCGTGAGCGTCAGCGCGGCGCGCACGCCGGGCCCCAGCGCGTGGCCCGGCGCCTGCTGGAGCGCCAGCACCGGCGCGTCGGAGCCGTGCACCAGCGCGTCGAGGCCGACGACCCGGATCGCCGCCTCCAGTGCGCGCGGGCCGTAGGACGAGGTGTCGTAGAAGACGAGTGGATCGTGCACGGCGCTCGCGGGCCCGCCGCGCGCGCCGATCCGCTCGACGTGCAGCGGCGCGCCGCCGGCGAGCGCGGCGAACACGACGCGCAGCGCGGGATGCGCGGGCCTCCCCCACTGCGCGAACGCCAGCCACGCGGCCTGCAGCTCGGCCACGTAGGTCGTCAGCGCCGGCCACCAGGCGGGCTCCGGCGCGGCCCCTGCAGCGCGCGCCGGAGCGGGGCCCGGGTGGAGGAGGAGCGGGGCGTCCCGGCGCTCGAGCACCGCGAGCAGCGGTGCAGCATGGCGCAGGCCCTGCGCGCTCGCCAGCGCGCCTGCCGGCAGCGAGATCCCGGCGGCGCCGCGGTCCAGGAGCGCGTCGACGTCCGCGCCGTCGGGCTCGTCGAGGGCGACGGCGCCCCAGACGCCGAACGGGACGCCGAGCGCGAGCGCGGCGGCGTTCCAGGCCTCGAGCAGCGGCGTGGCCTCGGCGCGCGGGAGCGTCTCGATGCCGAGTGGGCTGGATATCGCGAGCAGCGCGCGGTGCAGCCCCGCCGAGGCGAGCTGCTCAGCCCGTTCGTCGGGGTCCTGTGCGCGGCGGTCGATGCGCGACTCCGGCTCGCCGGCCAGCACGAGGCTTCGCCGCTCGTCCTCGGCGCGCACGTACGGCACGCTCGCGCGCTCCGCGAGCAGCGCGGTGAACGGCTCGGGCCAGAGGTGCTGGTGGATGTCGAAGCCGGGCATGGGAGCGACAATACCATATTCTCTATCAGCTTTATGGGGATTACGCTCCGGATAGTCTCAGTTCATGACTGATGCCGACGCGACGAACCTCATCCCCGCGGATGAGCCCGTCTACGACCTGCACCTGACGGCCGCCGAGCTGAAGGTCACGTACACCGCCGTCAAGGCCTACTTCGACGGCTTCGGCCACGACGAGCGCGAGATCCAGGACATCGCCCGCCGGGTGCTCGGCAAGCTCCCGGGCGAGCACGAGATCCGCGCGATCGACCTCGACGACGAGCTGCGCAAGATCCGCGAACTGCGTGGCGCGCGTTGACCTCCGCGGGCTCAGGCCACGCCGCATCGGCCGCGCCTGAACGCGGGAAGGGCCTCACGCAGCGCACGGATCTGCGCAACGTCGCGATCGTCGCGCACGTCGACCACGGCAAGACGACGCTCGTCGACGCCCTGCTGCGCCAGAGCGGCGCCTTCCGCGAGGGCGCCGAGGTCGAGGACCGGGTCATGGACTCGATGGACCTCGAGCGCGAGCGCGGGATCACGATCCTCGCGAAGAACACCGCGGTCGACTGGAAGGGCGTGAAGATCAACATCGTCGACACGCCCGGCCACGCCGACTTCGGCGGCGAGGTCGAGCGCTCGCTCGCGATGGTCGACGCGGTGCTGCTGCTCGTCGACGCGGCCGAGGGCCCGCTGCCGCAGACGCGCTTCGTCCTGCGCAAGGCGCTCGAGGCGCGCCTGCCGGTGATCCTCGACATCAACAAGGTCGACCGGCCGGACGCGCGTGTCGGCGAGGTCCTGCACATGGTCGAGGACCTCTTCCTGGACCTCGATGCGCACGAGGATCAGCTCTCCTTCCCGGTCGTCTACACCGACGCCAAGCGCGGGTGGGCGTCGCTCGACCCGACCGAGCGCGGCGAGAATCTCGAGCCGCTGTTCGACCTGCTGCTCGAGCACGTCCCGCCGCCCAGCCACGACCCGGCGCATCCGCTCCAGGCGATGGTCACGAACCTCGACGCCTCCCCCTACCTCGGGCGCCTGGCGATCTGCCGCGTGCGCCACGGGACGATCCGCAAGGGCCAGCGCATCGGCTGGTGCCGCGCCGACGGGACCGTGCAGTCCGGGCAGCTCGGCGAGCTCTTCATCACCGAGGCGCTCGACCGCGTGCCGGCCGAGGAGGCCGGGCCCGGCGAGATCATCGCCGTCGCCGGCCTGGAGGACGTGACGATCGGCGAGACGCTCGCCGATCCCGACGATCCCCAGCCGCTCCCGGTGATCCGCGTCGACGAGCCGTCGCTGTCGGTGACGCTCGGCGTGAACACCTCGCCGATGGCCGGGCGCGAGGGCAAGAAGGTCACCGCGCGGCTGATCAAGGCGCGCCTCGACCGCGAGATGATCGGCAACGTCTCGATCCGCGTGATGGACACCGACCGCCCGGACGCGTGGGAGGTCCAGGGCCGCGGCGAGCTGCAGCTGGCGGTGCTCGTCGAGCTCATGCGCCGCGAGGGCTTCGAGCTGACCGTCGGCCAGCCGCGGGTGCTCGAGCGCCTGATCGACGGCAGGCGCCACGAGCCGGTGGAGCGCATGTCGATCGACGTGCCGGAGGACTACGTCGGCGTCGTCACCCAGTTGCTCGCGCTGCGCAAGGGCAGCCTCGAGCAGATGGTCAACCACGGGCAGGGCTGGGTGCGCATGGAGTACCGCGTGCCGGCTCGCGGCCTGATCGGCTTCCGGACCGAGTTCCTCACCGAGACGCGCGGTACGGGCCTGATCCACCACGTCTTCGACGGCTGGGCGCCGTGGTTCGGCGAGCTGCGCACGCGGCCGTCGGGGTCGCTGGTCGCCGACCGCACCGGCAAGGCCACGGGCTTCGCGCTGTCCTCGCTGCAGGAGCGCGGCACGATGTTCGTCTCCCCCGGCGACGAGCTGTACGAGGGCATGATCGTCGGCGAGAACTCGCGCTCGGAGGACCTCGACGTCAACGCCGTCCGCGAGAAGCACCTGACGAACATGCGCTCCGCCGCCGCCGACGTGCTCGAGCGACTCGTCCCCGCACGCGTCCTCTCCCTGGACCAGGCGCTGGAGTTCCTGCGCGAGGACGAGTGCGTCGAGGTCACGCCCGAGGCGATCCGCCTGCGCAAGGCGGTGCTCGACAAGGTCGGCCGCGTGAAGGCAGCGCGGCACGCGCGCGCCTAGCCAGCGCGCTCAGCCGAGCAGCCGGGACGCCCGCGAGGTGCAGCAGGGTGAGGGCCGGCCTGGTGACGGGCAGACGTCGCGGTGCGTGAGGGCGCGAGGTCCGCGATTGGAGAGGCGAACGGGGCGCTGACGACACACCGCCACCGTGGCACGCGGGCGACCCACCAGCGCCCCGCTCCGCACGCCCGTCGCCCCTTCGGTTTCACCCCCAGCGCGGAGAAGCGCAATCCCGCGCCGATCGCGGCCACAGCCATCCGCCACCTCACCTACCGTTCAGCACGTTCCCAGCGCCCACCCCGAGGAGTCCCCCGTGTCCGCACCAATGCCCGACGAGCTCAAGGCGTTCCGCAGCCTCTGGTGGCTGTTCCTGCTGTTCGGCCTGCTGACGCTCGCGGCCGGGATCATCGTGCTCGTCTGGCCGAGCATCTCGCTGCAGGCGATCGCCGTGATCATCGGCATCTTCCTGCTGATCGACGGCGTCTTCGAGCTGATCGCGTCGATCGCCGGCAGGGGCGAGCAGGGCCGCGGCCTCGTCGCGGTGCTCGGCGTCATCAGCATCATCGCCGGCCTGATCCTGATCAAGAAGCCGTTCGGCGCACTGACCGCGTTCGTCGTCGTCGTCGGCATCTGGTTCGTCATCTCGGGCGTCATCCGCTTCGTCGGCGCCTTCGCCGAGTCCGAGAACCGCGGGACGAACATCGCCGTCGGCCTGCTCGACGTCGCCGCGGGGATCATCGTGCTCGTCTGGCCGCACGTCGGCCTGGCGACGCTCGCGATCATCATCGGGATCGTGCTGATCGTGCGCGGCATCGCGTTCACGGCCGCCGGCTGGCAGATCCGCAAGCTCCCGCCGGACGATGGCGCCGGCGTGGGCGGCGAGGTGGCGCCGGCCTAGACCGCCCGGCCGCGCGCCGCGCGGTAGCGGCGCACGAGCGCGTTCGTCGAGCTGTCATGCGCGAGATCGGGGGCGCCATCGTCCTCGATCTCGCCGGCGAGCGCGCCGGCGAGCACCTTGCCGAGCTCGACGCCCCACTGGTCGAACGAGTCGATCCCCCAGAGGACGCCCTCGGTCAGCACACGGTGCTCGTAGAGCGCCACGAGCTTGCCGAGCGCGGCCGGGGTGAGCGGCCCGTCGACGAGGATGGTGGTCGAGGGCCGGTCGCCCGGACACACGCGGTGGGGGATCTGCGCCTCGTCGCTGCCCGCGGCGCGCAGGGCCGCCTCGTCGCGGCCGAACGCGAGCGCCTCGGCCTGCGCGAGCATGTTCGCCATCAGCAGGTCGTGGTGGCGCCCGAGCGGATGCAGGGGCTCCGTGAAGCCGATGAACTCGGCCGGGACGACCTGCGTCCCCTGGTGCATCAGCTGGTAGAAGGCGTGCTGGCCGTTCGTTCCCGGCTCACCCCAGAGCACCGGCGCGGTCGCCCAGCGCACCGGCGTCCCGTCGAGCGTCACGTGCTTGCCGTTGCTCTCCATCTCGAGCTGCTGCAGGTAGGCCGCGAAGCGCGAGAGCTCGGCCGCGTACGGCAGGACCGCGACGGTCGGCAGGCCGAGGAAGGTCGTGTTCCACACGCTGATCAGGCCGAGCAGCACCGGCAGGTTCTCGGCCAGCGGCGCGCTGCGCAGGTGCTCGTCCATCGCGCGGAACCCACCCAGCAGCTCGCCGAAGCCCTCTGGTCCGATCGCGAGCATCACGGACAGGCCGACCGCGGAGTCCATCGAGTACCGCCCGCCGACCCAGTCCCAGAAGCCGAACATGTTGTTGGTGTCGATGCCGAACGCGGCGACGCGCTCGGCGTTCGTCGAGACCGCGACGAAGTGGCGTGCGACCGCGGCCTCGCCCAGCGCGGCGACCAGCCAGTCGCGCGCGGTGCCGGCGTTCGTCAGCGTCTCGAGCGTCGTGAACGTCTTGGAGACGATCACGAACAGCGTCTCCGCCGGGTCGAGATCCTGCGTCTTCTCGGCGAAGTCGCTCCCGTCGACGTTGGAGACGAAGCGGAAGCGCATGTCGCGGCGTGCATCGTGGGCGAGCGCGAGCGTCGCCATCTCGGGCCCCAGGTGCGACCCGCCGATCCCGATGTTCACGACGTTGCGGATCGGCAGGCCCGTCGCGCCCGTCCATGCGCCCGAGCGCACGCGCTCGCTGAAGGCGGCCATCCGGTCGAGGACCTCGTGCACGGGCGCGACGACGTCCTCGCCGTCCGTCTCGATGCGCGCCCCGCGCGGCGCGCGCAGCGCGACGTGCAGCACGGCACGATCCTCGGAGACGTTGATGTGCTCGCCGGCGAACATCGCCGCGATGCGCTCCGGCAGGCCGGCCTCCTCGGCGAGGCGGACGAGCAGCGCGATCGTCTCCGGCGTCACGCGCTGCTTGGCGTGGTCCAGGTAGATCCCGGCCGCCAGCGCGCGCAGCGTCTCGCCGCGCGACGGGTCGGCGTCGAACAGGTCGGCGATCGTGCGTTCGCCCAGCGCCGCCGCGTGGTCGCACAGCGCCGCGTACGACGGCAGCTCGTCGAGCGCCGGCGGCCGGCTCACGATGCGCCGGCCAGTGCGCTGCGCTTGGACTCGATCGTCTCCAGCAGCGACCTCCACGACGCGACGAACGAGTCGGCGCCCTCGCGCTGCAGCTGCGCGGCGACCGCGTCGACGTCGATGCCGGCCTTCGCGAAGTCCGCGAGGACCTCCTCGGCGTCACCGCCGTCGGGCGCCATCGGCTCCACCGGGCCGCCGTGGTCGGCGTACGCCAGCAGCGTGGAATCGGGCATCGTGTTGACGGTGAACGGCGCGGCGAGCCCCTCGACGTAGAGCGTGTCCGAGGCGCTGGGGTCCTTCGTTCCCGTGCTCGCCCACAGCAGGCGCTGCGGGCTCGCGCCCGCGTTCATCAGCCGCATGACGCGCGGTGAGGCGAGCAGCTCGACGTAGGCGCGGTAGGCGCGGCCGCCGATCGCCAGGCCCAGGAGGTTGACGAGCTCGGCGGGCGCCGTCTCGGCGACGGCCTTGTCCCAGCGGCTCATGAACAGCGAGGCGACCGAGGGGACGTCGGGCGGCAGGCCGTCGGCGATCCGCCGCTCCAGCCCGCGCATGTACGCGTCGGCGGCGGCGAGGTGGTGCGCGCTGGAGAAGAGCAGCGTCACGTTGACGGGGATGCCGGCGTAGATCGTCTCCTCGATCGCCGGCAGGCCCTCCGGCGTCCCGGGGATCTTGATGTAGACGTTCGGCCGCTCGACCTGGCCGTGCAGCTCCGCGGCCTGGGCGACCGTCTTCGCGGTGTCGTAGGCGAACTCCGGCGAGACCTCCAGCGAGACGAAGCCGTCCAGGTGCGCCGAGCGCTCATGCACCTGCGCGAATTCGTCGGCCGCGCGGCGCAGGTCGTCGATCGCGAGCGCGAAGAAGACGTCGCCCGCGTCGATCGGGGCGCCGCCGCCGAGCAGCTCCTGGATCTGGGTGTCGTACGCGTCGCCGCCGCCGATCGCCTTCTCGAAGATCGTCGGGTTGGACGTCAGGCCCGTCACGCTCAGCTCGTCGACGTACTCGGTGAGCGTGCCCTCGTCGAGCATCCTGCGCGTGATGTTGTCGAGCCAGAGGCTCTGCCCTGCGTCGTGGAGTGCCTGTGTGGGCTTCATGCTGCTGCCTCTGCCTTTCGGTCTGCTGGATGGCTGTTGTCGTTGCCACGCAGTCGCGGCTCGAACCAGCCGGGGGCGGGCGCGAGGCGATCCGCCTCGCCGGGACCCCATGTCCCCCGCTCATACCCGTGGATCGGCGTCGCGTCACCCAGGATCGGGTCGACGATGCGCCAGGCCTCCTCGATCGTCTGCTGGCTGGCGAACAGGTCGTGCTCGCCGCGCAGCGCGGCGCTCAGCAGGCGCTGGTAGGGCGGGATCTCGTGCGCCGTCTCGCGCATCGCCATCAGCTCGATGTCCTCGACGTCGAACTCCTCGACACCGACGCGGCGCGTCTGGACCTCGATGCCCATCGCCACCTCCGGGTTGATCTGGAAGCGGATGCGGTTGCCGTGCCCGTGCTGCTTGGGGAACAGCTTCTCGGGCGGCTTCTTCAGCTCCACGCAGATCTCCGTCGCCTTCATCGGAAGGCACTTCCCGGCACGGATGACGATCGGGACGTCCGCCCAGCGCCAGCTGTCGGCGTGCAGCCGCATCGCCGCGAACGTCTCGACGGTCGACTTCGGGTCGACCCCGTCGGTGGCGCGATAGCCGGCGTACTGCCCGCGGACGACGTCCTGCGGGCGCAGCGCGCGCACGCTGCGCAGGAAGCGCGCCTTCTCCTGGCGCATCGCGTCGCCGTGGTGGCCGCTGAACGGGTCCATCGCCAGCAGCGTGAGCACCTGGAAGAGGTGGTTCTCGATCACGTCGCGGATCGCACCGACGCCCTCGTAGAACGAGCCGCGCGTGGAGACGTCGAAGTCCTCGGCCATCGTGATCTGGATCTGGCGCACGTGGTCGCGGTTCCAGATCGGCTCGAGGAACGCGTTGGCGAAGCGGAAGAACAGGATGTTCTCGACCGGCGACTTGCCGAGGAAGTGGTCGATCCGGAAGCAGCGCTCCTCGGGGAAGACGCGATGCAGCGCATAGTTGAGTGCCTGCGCCGAGGCGAGGTCGCGCCCGAACGGCTTCTCGACGACGACGCGCGCCTGGTCGTTGGCGAGGCCGGCGTTGCCCAGGTGGTCGACGACCGTCGCGAAGAGGGTCGGCGGGATCGCGAGGTAGTGGACCGGGCGCTTGGCGCCGCCGAGCGCGTCGCGCAGCTGGTCGTAGGTCTTGGACTCGTCGTAGGTGCCCCAGGCGTAGCGCACCAGGCCACAGAGCCTCCCGAACGCGTCGGGGTCGAGGCCGTCGGCGCTGGCCTCCAGGCTCTCGCGGATGCGCGTGTCGAGCCGCTCGCGGGTCCAGTGCTCGCGCGCGACCCCGACGACGGGAACCTCGAGCTCGCCCGCCTGCACCATCCGCTGCAGCGCCGGGATGATCTGCTTGAAGGCGAGATCGCCGGTCATCCCGAAGATGACGAGGGCGTCGCCGTGCTCGCGCTGGCTCATGCGCCTCCCTGCGCCGGCTTCTCATGATGGCCGCCGAACTGGGAGCGCATCGCCGACAGCAGCTTCGCCGCGTAGTCGCCCTCGCCGCGGCTCGTGAAGCGCGCCTGCAGCGCCGCGGTGAGCACCGGCGCCGGTGTCCCCGTGTCGATCGCGGCGAGTGCCGTCCAGCGCCCCTCGCCGGAGTCCGACACGCGTCCGGCGAACGCGTCGAGCTGCGGGTCGTCGGCGAGCGCCGCGGCCGTGAGGTCGAGCAGCCAGCTGCGCACGACCGTCCCCCGCCGCCAGACCTCCGCGACCTTCGCCAGGTCGAACTCGTAGCGGTAGTGCTCGGGCTCGCGCAGCGGGGTGGTCTCCGCGTCGATCTCGTGCTCGTGCGACCCGATGTCGGCGTGCTGGAGGATGTTGAGCCCCTCGGCGTACGCCGCCATCAGCCCGTACTCGATCCCGTTGTGGACCATCTTCACGAAGTGCCCGGCGCCGGAGGGCCCGCAGTGCAGCCAGCCCTCCTCCTCGGGCGTCGGGTCGCCGGTGCGCCCCGGCGTGCGCGGCGCGGCGTCGACGCCGGGCGCCAGCGAGCGCAGGATGGGCTCCAGGCGGGCGATCGCGGCGTCGTCGCCGCCGGCCATCAGGCCGTAGCCGTTCTCCAGGCCGAAGACGCCGCCGCTGACGCCGCAGTCGACGTAGTGGATGCCCTGCTCGGCGAGCGCGGCCGCCCGGCGCAGGTCGTCGATGTAGTAGCTGTTGCCCCCGTCGATCACGAGGTCGCCCGAGGCGAGCAGCGGGACGAGGCCGCTGAGCGCCCCGTCGACGACGCCGGCGGGGACCATGAGCCAGACGGCGCGCGGCGCGTCGAGTGCGGCCGTGAGCTCTTCGACCGAGGCCGCGCCCGTGGCGCCCTCGCCGACGAGCGTCGCCACGGCGCCGGGGTCGGGGTCGTAGACCACGCACCGGTGCCCGTCGCGCATCAGGCGGCGGACCATGTTGGCGCCCATGCGGCCGAGGCCGATCATTCCGAGTTGCACGTCGTCACTCCCCCTCGAGGTTCGCGAGCAGTCCGTCGCGCTGAATCAGGTCCACCTTCGCACGACGCCGGACGTGCCGCGGCTCGTCGCTGACGATCGCGTTCGCGAACGTCGCCACGAGCTCGCGCGCCACCTGCTCGCCGACCACGCGCGCGCCGATGCAGATGACGTTCACCGCGTCGTGCTCGACGCCCTGGTGGGCGGTGTAGCCGTCGTGGATCGTCTGCGCGCGGATTCCGGGGATCTTCGCGGCGGCGACGCCGACGCCGGCCCCCGAGCCGCACACGAGCACACCCCGCTCGGCGCGCCCCTCGGCGATCGCCCGCCCCACCCGCAGCGCGACATCCGGATAGTCCTCGGAGACACCACTGTCGAGCACGTCGTGCCCCGCATCGCGGAGCGCGGAGACGACCGCGTCCTGCAGCCCGACTCCGGCATGGTCGACTCCGACGGCGATGATCATCGAGCGCCGACACTAGCGAACCGGCGGCGGGCTCAAGGACATGGGGGAATCGGCCGATGGGCGTCGTATCCCCGACGTACCCGGGTCGCGACATGACGTCGCGCCCCGACACCCATTTCAGGACGGAACTCCAGATGCTGCTCCCCTCCCGCCGTCCGCGCGCCTGCGCGCTCACGGCGCTGCTCTTCCTGCTGGCCGCGATCCCCGCGAGCGCGTCAGCCGCGCCCTCCTCGCCGGCCATCACGCTCGACAAGCAGGCCGCCCCGCGGGTGCTCTACGGCACCGACGCGAGCGTCACCCTGAAGGCCGCCAACCCGCTCGGCGAGCCCTACGGCTACAACCTCACGTTCCGCGACGTGCTGCCCGCCGGCATCTCGTACGTCGCCGGCTCCACGCCGTTCGCCCCGACGGTGATCGCCGATCAGCCCGCGCCCGGCCAGACGACGCTCATCTGGGCCAACATCGCCGACCTCTCCCCCGGGTCGGACTACAGCTTCACGTACAAGGTCCATCACGACCCCTCGGCCTACACCGTCGGCGACACGTACACGAACAACGCCGGCGCATACATCAACACCGACCCGCGCGTCGTGCCGAAGTTCGACGCCGCCGGGCTGCCGATCGCCGCGTCGGCGACGGGCAGCGCCACCGACAGCGCGACGACCCTCATCACCGCGGTGAAGATCGACAAGAGCGAGCCCCGCCCCGAGGGCGAGCTCCTGCGCGGCGTCCATGACCACCAGACGACATACACGCTGACGGTCACGAACAACCAGATCGATCCGACCGACGCCGTCGTCGTCGACGACTACCTGCCGGCGGGCCTCGAGTTCCTGCAGTGCGGCGGCATCGACCACACGACCGACGCGCCGACGAATCCCGGCTCCCCGGACGAGTACCCCGGCTCGGGCTCGCTCGACGTCTCCGCGCCGCTGCCCTCGGCGCAGTGCCCCGACCCCACGCTCGTCGACACGGTCGACGTCGACCCGGACGGCGCAGGTCCGCTGCCCGCCGGCATCTACACGCACGTGCGCTGGAACCTCGCCGACCTTGCGCCCGGTGGCGTGCAGACGATCCGCTACCGCGCGGCGATTCCGATTCGCGAGAACACGCTCGACTGGAACGGCGCGGCCGACGACCTCGGCACCGCGCCCGACCCCATCTGCACCGCCGGGGGCGCCTGCCTGCAGGCCGCGAACCTCGACAACAACTCCGGGCCGGAGACCTTCGACGAGCAGGCGCTCACGAACGTCGCGAGCGTGCACGGCCAGTTCAACGGCGTCCAGCCCGCCGCGGACCAGACGACCCTGACCCGCACTGCCGAGGACCTCGCGGTGCAGAAGAGCGTCGTCCCGGCGGCGATCGCCGAGGGCGAGATCTCCACCTGGACGCTGCAGATCGAGGCGAGCGAGTACCGCCACGTCCAGGACATCCACGTGACGGACACGATCCCCAACGGCCTCTGCCCGGTCGGGCGCGCGCTGCTCACCGGCGACGTCAACCACGAGGGCCCGCCGCAGTCCGCGGAGTGCGATCCGACGAACGATCAGCCGAGCTCGGACTACACCTCGGTGACCGAGAACGCCGACGGCACGTACACGGCGACCTGGGACCAGACGACCGACCCCGCGCTCGCCGACCTCCCGGCCAACGGCACGACGACGATCACCTTCCCGACGGTGACGCGCGCGCACTACCAGTCGAACTTCACCGACGCCGCGCCCGTCCTGAACTACGACTCGTGGACGAACCACGTATCGATCGCCGGGCCGGCCTTCATCGTCAGCGGCACGGACAGCCGGCTGATCGACCACGACCGCGCTGACGGCGAGCTCGTGAGCGACGTCTCCGAGGCCTCGCAGACCGCGCCGGGGCCGTCGATCGACAAGCAGGTCTCCGACGTCGGCGTGAACCCGGTCTCCTGTGCCGGCACCTACATCGACACGGTCGCCTCGAGCTTCGGCCCCGGCGACATCGTCTGCTGGCAGCTGACGGTGACCTTCGCGACCGGGGTCCACGCCAGCGCCGCGCGGGTCGCAGACTTCCTGCCGACCGGCTCGGACTACGTGCCCGGCTCGGCCGCCCTGACGGGCGCGAACACCGCCCCGATCGCCGGCCTGGACTCCTCGTCGCCCGGCTATCTGCTGTGGACGCTCGGCGACGCGGGCGGCTACGTGCAGCCCGGCGCGACCTTCCAGGTGCGCTTCGCGTCGAAGCTGACCGGCGCCCAGGACGCGTCCGGGGACATCAAGGGCAACCTCATGAAGTTCTCCGACGCGAACACCGCGAGGAAGACCTTCCCCCTGCGTGACCTGGCGAACTTCGAGGTCACCAAGCCGGTGCTCGCGCTCGCCAAGGGCGTGCTGAAGGTCAACGGGACGGCCGTCCCCGGCGGCCCGAAGGACGGCGTCACGGTCAATGGCGGCGACGTCGTGACCTTCGAGGCGGACGTGCGGAACACCGGCGACCGGGCCGCGAGCGGCGCGGACGTCTGGGACGTGCTGCCGCCGCAGCTGGGCTGCGCGGACGTCGGCGCGATATCCGACGGCGGGCTCTGCGCCGCCGGGAAGATCAGGTGGACCGGACTCGGGGCGATCGCGGTCGGGGCGACGACGAAGCTCACCTACGACGTCACCGTCCCGAACACGGTCGCCCCCGGCGAGACGCTCACGAACACCGCCGCCGTCACGCGGTACACGTCCGCCACGAACGACGCCGGCGCCCCGCTCTTCACCTACGTGCCCGCCAACCCGACGGTCAACGACCCCACCGCAGGCACGCCGAACGCGCCGGCCGCCGAGGACCCGTCGAACATCAGCACGCCCTCGAGCCTCACCAAGACGCGCACGACGAGCGTCACCGGCCAGCCCGGCAACGGGGTGGGACAGGCGGCGATCGGCGAGCGCGTCGACTACACGGTCTCCGTCACGCTCCCGCGCAACACGACGATCGGCGGCTCGGCGACGGTCACCGACCCGATCCCCGCGGGCCTCGCCTACGTCGCGAGCTCGGCCGCCGCGAAGCTCGACGCGACGGCGCTGCCGACCGCCGGGCTGACGCTCGGCTTCAACCCGGCCGGCACCGGCACCGTGACCGTCCAGTTCCCGGCGACGTACGTCAACAACACCGCCAGCGATCAGGTCCTCACGATCACCTTCGGCGCGGTGGTCGCCGACAGCTACCCGCAGAACAGGCGCGGCGGGACGATCACGAACACCGCCACCGGGATCTACCGCGACAGCCAGAACGTGCAGCACACGCTGACCGGCTCGGTCGGCACGACGGTCGTCGAGCCCAACCTCAAGCTCGCCAAGACCGACGACGACCCCGACAACGTCGTGAACCCCGGGCAGACCGTCCGCTACACGCTCACCACGACCAACCCGAGCGGGGTCGGCGGCGTCTCCTCCGCCTACGACACGCAGCTCGTCGACACGCTCCCCGTCGGGCTCGTGCCCCTGAAGTCGACCAGCCCGAACGTGCCCGCCGCCGACGGCGACACGGTCACGCCCGACGGCGGCGTCTGGAACGCCGCGCTGCGGACGATCAGCTGGAGCCCGGGCACCGTCGACCCGAACGCCTCGGTCGTGCGCCGCTACGACGTCGAGGTCGACGGACAGCGCGTCGCCGGGCAGCAGCTCGACAACAGCGCGCAGGTGACCGGCACGAGCATGGCCGGAGGCGTCCCGGGCGAGCGCGGCCCCGCGACGAGCGCTCCCGGCTACAAGGCCGGCGCGAGCGACCAGCTCACGCTGCTCGGCCTGCCCGCGCTCGGCAAGAGCGTGAGCCCGGCGGTGCTCACGCCCGGCGGCGACGCGACCTACACGCTCGACGTCACGATCCCCGGCGGGCTGCGCTACTACGACCTCACGATCCTCGACCAGATGCCCGACGGCCTGCGCTACACCGGCTTCGTCGGCGCCTCCTGCCTCAGCGGGTGCCCGCCGGCGGGCGACGTCTCCGGCCAGGTCGCCGGCATCCCGGCAACCCAGGACGCAGCCGGCGACACCGCGCTCGGGTTCTTCCTGGGTGACATCGCGCCCGCCCCCGTCGGCGACGATCGCGTCATCAGGATCCACTACACCGCGCACCTGGACGACAGCTACGTGAGTCCGGTGACGCCGGTCACGGCCGGTGACGACCTCACGAATCACGCGGGCGTCCTCTGGAACCAGACCGACAAGATCGGCTCGACGCCGACGAGCGTCCCGTCCGCCGGAAGCTTCGACACGAGCGGCCCGACGGCCAGCGCGCACGTGAAGGTCGTCGAGCCGCACCTGACGCTCGACAAGCAGGTCTCCGGCGACCCCGGCGGCACCGACGCACGCCAGGCGCAGCCGGGCACCGTCCTGACCTACAAGATCGTCGTGAGCAACGCCTCCGCGAACGCCAGCAATGCCTACGACGTCCGCGTGACCGACCTGCCGGACAGCGAGCTGACCGGCGTGACGCTCGCCGCGGGCGCCCCCTCGACCGACGACAACGTCGACCCGTGGAGCGCCGCCGACCCCGCGATGACCTGGGTGATCCCGGTGATCGGGCCCAACCAGTCCGTGACGCTCACGTACACCGCGACCGTCAAGCCGGGCTCCGCGCTGCACGACGGCGACGTCGCGACGAACACCGCGGGCGTCAGCGAGTACTTCAACTTCCCGGGGCCCGTCCGCCCGCCGGACCACCGGCGCTACACCGACGTGGCGCCCGACACCGTCGACGTGACGATCGACCTGCCGAGCGTCGGCCTGGTCAAGACGACCGGCGCGCCGGGCGACCCCGACAACGCGAGCGGCCTCGTCGGCCGGCCGTTCCACTGGCGCGTCGTGGTGACGAACACGGCGAGCACCGCGACCGCGGCCGGTGTGGACGTCAGGGACACGCTGCCCGCCGGGTGGGTCTACGACGCCGGCAGCGCGCAGCTCGACGGCTCGCCGGTCGGCGACCCCGCGATCACGGGGGGCGGCACCGTCCTCACGTGGACCGACCTGACCGACCTCGCGGCCGGCGCCGGCGCGACGCTGACGTTCGACGCCACGCCGACGACGGCCGCCCTCAACCCAGGCCAGCTGCCGACCAACCCGTACACGAACACGGCGACCGCGACCTTCAGCGACGCCTCAGGTTCGACCGGCTCGCTCGCCGGGCCGTACAGCTCGAACAGCGACACGGCGACCGCGACCCTCCAGGTCCCGTCGCTCTCGATCGTCAAGACGCCGGACGCGGGCGCCAAGACTGCCGGCCGGCCCTTCGACTGGACCATCGTCGTGACGAACACCGGCGACGCCGTCGCCGACAACGTCGTCATCCGCGACGTGCTGCCCGCCGGCGTCGCCTACACACCGAACGACGCGAGCTTCGCCTACGCCCCCGCGGCGCCCGTGCCGACGCTGACGCGCGTGGACGAGAGCACATCCGTCAGCGACCACCAGCTCAGCTGGAAGCTCTCCGCGCTCGCCGTGGGCCAGAAGGCGACGATCACCGTCCCCGTCACGCCCGACAGCGGCCTGCCGAACGCCACGAAGCTGACGAACACCGCGTACACGAGCGCCGACCAGCAGCCGCTCGAGGTCAGCGACACCGGTGACGTCACGGTGACGCGCAGCGCCGCGATCACGATCGCCAAGACGGCGCACATCCCGACGGTGACGGCCGGGACGAACGCCGTCTTCGACCTCGTCGTGGGCAACACCGGGCCCTCGGACGCCGGCAACGTGGTCGTCACCGACACGCTCCCCGCCGGGCTCATCGCCGCGGGCGCCACGGTCACGCCGGGCTCCCCAACCTGCACGCTCGCGGCAGGCGTCCTGACCTGCCACCTGGGGACGATCAAGCCGGGCGACGCGCCCGTGACGATCACGCTGACAGCGAAGGTCGACCCCTCACGCACCGACCCGATCACGAACACCGCGAGCGTCACCGCCGACGACTCGCCGCCGGCCACCGACGACGCGACGGTGACCGCCGACCGCCAGGCGAACGTCAGCGTCGAGAAACAGGTGACGCCCGGGTCGATCCTCCAGGGCCACCAGGCCACCTACACGATCAAGGTCCACAACACCGGGCCCTCGGATGCCACGTCCGTCACGCTCGCCGACCCGATCCCCGCCGGCCTGTCGGTCGTCTCGATCAGCCCCGGTGCGCCGACCTGCGGGCAGAGCCTGCAGGAGGTCGACTGCGCGTTCGGGACGCTGCCCCCCGGCAGCGCCGGAGACCGCACCGTGACCGTCGTCGTGCGCGGCGACCGGCCCGGCGCCACCACGAACACCGCCACCGTCGCGACCGCGACCCCGGGGGACGACCCGGGTGACGACAGCGCAAGCGCCGACCTGACCGTCCAGCCGGTCGCGGACCTCGCCGTCGTCAAGAGCGCCCCGGCGAACGTCACCGCGGGCGGCACGTTCACGTACACGCTGCACGTGACGAACAACGGTCCCGCGACCGCCACCGGCGTGACGCTGACCGACCCGATCCCCGCAGGCCTGGAGCCGATCGTCGCGCGCGGCCCGCAGGGCGCGTGCTCGATCACCGGCCAGGCGCTCAGCTGCGCGCTCGGCACCCTGAACGCCGGCGAGGCGCGCGACGTCGAGGTCGACGTGCGCGCCACGTTCGCGGTCGCCGGGCAGACGGTCTCCAACACCGCGACGGTGAAGGGGAACGAGGCCGACGAGCAGCCGGCGAACGACACCTCCACCGCCCCCACGACCGTCGGGGCGGCGGCCGACCTGGTGATCGAGAAGACCGGGCCGGCGAGCGCGCCGGCGGGCGGCACGATCCTCTACGCGCTGGCCGTCACGAACAGGGGGCCGCAGGACGCCACCGGCGTGACCGTGACCGACACGCTGCCGGCGGGCGCCACGGTCATCTCCGCGACCCCGACCCAGGGACAGGCCTGCACCGTCGCCGGACAGTCCGTCAGCTGCGCGCTCGGCGGCCTGCAGGCCGGCGCCTCGGCGCAGGTCGTCCTCATCGTGAAGCTCGCCGCCGGCGCCTCCGCCTCGCTCGTCAACAGCGCCGCCGTGGGCGGCGAGCAGCCCGACCCGGACCCGTCGAACAACACCGACGCCGTGACGACGACGATCGACCCCGGCGCGGGGGTCGGCGACGTCAGCATCGCCAAGACGCTCGATCCGGGTCAGACGATCGAGCCCGGAAAGCCGGTCAGCTTCACGATCGCCGTGCGCAACGACGCCGCCACGCCGGCGACCGGCGTGACCGTCGTCGATACGCCGTCGCTGCCAGTGACCGTCGTGAGCGTCACCCCGTCGCAGGGAACGTGCACGACCACGCTGCCGATCACCTGCGCGCTGGGGACCATCGCGCCCGGGAAGACGGTGACGATCAGGACCGTGCTGATCCCGCTCGCCGCGGGCGACCTGCGCAACACGGCCACCGTCGTCGGCAACGGCGGCGACCGGCGGCCCGAGGACAACACGGCCTCGGCCGGCGGCCCCGCCTCATCGAGCGCGACCGCGCTGCGGCTGCGCAAGACGTCGGACGTGACGAAGGTGACGGCCGGCGGCGCCGTCTGGTTCACGCTGCGCGTCGCGAACATCGGCCGACACACGGCGACCGGCCTTCAGGTCTGCGACACGCCGCCGCGCGACACCGCCTTCGTCAGTCTGCGCGGTGGGACGCTGCGCTCAGGCCGCGCGTGCTTCCGCATCGCGGTGCTGAAGACCGGCGACAGCGCGTCGTTCCGCGTCAAGCTGCGCATCGCCCCCGGGACGACGGCGAAGGTTCTGCGCAACGTCGCCGTCCTCAGCGCCGACAACGCCCGGACGCGGCGGGCGGCGCGCAGCGTGCTCGTCGTGCACCGCAGGGCGCCCAGGCCGGCATTCACGGGGTAGGCGCGCGCCCGCCGTCGGCTGGACGGCGACGGCCGCGAGCGCTACTTGACGATCTTGAACGTCGTGAAGAACGAGCGCGCGGCCTGGCCCTGGGACTTTGCGATCAGCCGGTAGGACCCCGGCTTGAGGGCGGCGGTGCCGATGCGGCCGGAGAAGCGCAGCTCGTTGGGGCCCGGAATGCCGATGAGCGTGAAGCCGCCGGGAATGTGCACCGCGCGAGTGCAACGTTGCTTCGGAGTCCTCGCCGTGCCCGGAACGCATCCGGTCGCACCGCGCCTGCCGGGCTTCAGCGCGCTGACGCGGAAATCGACGCTCGCGCCGCTGTCGAGCTTGAAGGAGATGAGTGCTCCACCGCCGGCAGCGACGGGACCCCCGCTGGGCAGCGCCCTGAACGCCTTCGGGGAAACGGCGAGGTTCGTCACGTCCGGCGCGATCTGGGGCACCTGCGCGAGAGCCGGCGCGGCGAGGCCGGCGGTGATCAGCGCGGTGGCGGCGAGTGTTCTGCGGGCATCCATGCGAGGAGGGACGGTAGCGCGCGGACGCTGCGGCAGGTCGCGGTCACTCGTCTAGTGTCCGGCGCCGATGACGACGTGGTGGCGCAGGTCGCCGGACATCAGCGGTCGCGAGATCGCGCTCGCGGCGCTCGGCGCGGCGCTCCTGTTCCTCGCCCTCTTCTGGCCGCTCCCACTGCACCTGGGCCGCGACATCCCGCTCGACACGGGCGATCCGCTCTCGCAGGCCTGGCAGGTCGCCTGGGACGGGCACGCGCTGACCGCCCAGCCGCTGCACATCTTCCAGGCCAACCAGTTCTGGCCGCTGCGCAACACGCTGGCGTTCTCGGACGCCCTGCTCGGCTATGCGCCGGCCGGCCTGTTCGGCTCCGGCCCGCACGCCGCGGTCGCGCGCTACGACCTGCTGTTCCTCCTCGCCGGCGCGCTGGCGCTGCTGGGGGCGTTCCTCCTCGCGCGTGAGCTGGGCGCCCCGCCCTGGGCGGCGGCGATCGGCGGCGCGGCGTTCGCCTGCGCGCCGTGGCGGCTCGAGCAGGGAGGGCACCTGCACGTGCTCTCCAGCGGCGGCATCCCGCTCGCGCTGTTCCTGCTGCTGCGCGGCTACCGGCGCGAGCACACGGGGCTGATCCTCGCCGGCTGGGCCGTGTGCGCCTGGCAGTTCTCGCTCGGCTTCACGCTCGGGCTGCAACTGGGGTACCTGCTCGTCGTGCTCGCGCTGCTGAGCGCGGTGTCGTGGTGGCGCGCGGGGCGCCCGCGACCGGCGCGGCGCCTCGTCGTCGCCACGGTCGTCGGCGGCGGGCTCTTCGCGCTGCTCGCGATCGCGCTCGCGCGCCCCTACCTGCAGGTGCTCCACGACCATCCCGAGGCGCGTCGCACGGCCGCGCTCGTCGCGCGCTACTCGGGCCCGCCGCGGATGTTCCTGGCCGCCTCGCACACCGATCTGGTCTGGGGCGCGGCGACCGCCGGGGTACGCGACTCGCTGCCCGTGGTCCCCGAGGAGACGCTCTTCCCCGGCCTGGCGACCCTGTTGCTCGCAATCGCCGGCCTGGGCTGGCGCGGCTTCCCGCGGTCGCTGCGCATCGGGCTCGGCGTCGCGACGCTCGTGCTCGCGATCCTCTCGCTCGGCTTCCAGGTGCACGGCGCCGGCCGCTTCCTGCCCTACCGCCTGCTCTACGAGGTCGTCCCCGGCTGGAAGGGCATCCGCGTGCCGGGGCGCCTGCACACGCTGACGAGCCTCGCGCTCGCGCTGCTGGCGGCGGGCGGCGCCGCCCGGGCGCTGGCGACGACCGAGGAGCGCCGCGGACGCCGGGCGGCGGGCCTTCTCGCCGGCGTCCTCCTCGCCGTCGTGATCCTCGAAGGCGCCGGCTTCGGGATCGACCGTGGCGGTGCGGCCGTCGCCGGGTACCCGCACCCGCGCGCCCCCCGGATCCCGGCCGGCCTCGCCGGCCTGCGCGCACCGCTGCTGCAGCTGCCGGTGCGTCCCGACGACAACCGGCGCTACCTGCTCTGGTCGACCGCGGGGTTCCCGCGCATGCTCAACGGGCGCAGCAGCTTCGAGCCGCGGACGTTCGTCCGCACGACGCGCGCTGTCGAGGGCTTCCCCGACGCGGCCTCCGTGGCACTCCTGCGCGCACAGGGCGTGCACACCGTCGTGATCCACGCAGACCAGGCTCCCGGGTCGGCGTGGGCCGCCTGGGCAGCGCGCCCCTCCGGCGGGCTAGGCCTGCGCCGCGAGCGCCGGGGGCCGCTCGTGATCTACCACCTCGACGGCTGAGCGGTCCGTCGCCCGCACGCGTCGGCTGCGCCAGTCGGCGAGCGCGAGCGCGAGTGCCGCGGCGATCACCGCGCCCGCGATGATCTGCGCCGGGAGCCCGTGGTGGTCGACTGCGCCCTTGGCCGTCGACCCCACCCCGAGGATCATCCGCTCGCCGAACGCCGGGCCGAGCACGAGCGCGAGCAGCGCCCACCCGGCGAGCGCGGCGACGGCGACGCGCAGGTCGCGGCGCACGGGGATCGGACCCGTCGCGAGGGCGCCGAGGGTCAGCGCGGCCGCGAGCGCCAACAGCACCGGCAGCAGCGCCGCCCAGCCGTTGCCCGCGCCGAACACCGTCAGGACCGTGTGCTGGAAGTCGTCGTGCTTCAGGCGCGACCACCACTGCCACAGGCTGCCCGTGCCGATCAGCGGATAGGTCAGCGTCCCGGTCGCCATCACGACGAAGCTGCAGGTCGCCAGCACGAGCGTCGTCGCGGGCAGCCGGCGCCAGGTCTCCGCGAAGCCGACCGCGATGAACGGGAGCATGGGGATCAGGAAGCGCGGGCCGGGCGAGCCGCCGCCGAACGGCAGCCAGTAGCCGGTGTCATAGGCGAACAGCGCCAGCGCGACCGCCGTGATCGTCAGGGCCTCCGCGCGCCGGCCGCGCCGGTACAGGAGAACCGTGCCGACGAAGCCCAGCGCGACGACGGGCGTCAGCGCGAGCAGGCCGCGCGGCGAGATCAGCAGCTCGAGCGCCACACGGGGGTCGGGCCACGTGATCCCGAAGAAGCCGCCCGAGTTCAGCCCGAGCGTGTCGTGGCCGGTGAAGCCCTGGCGGTCGACGGCGTTCGCGTAGGACGTCGTCGTCACCGAGCCGAACGCCCACAGGTTGTAGAGCAGGAGCGGCACGACGCCGACGAGCACGCCGGCGGCGAAGACGGCCGCGCGCGTCAGCAGCGCACGCGCGCCGGCGGCGATCGCATCGGGCCGCAGCACGCCGTAGAGGCCGACGATCGCGCCGACGATCGCGAACGGGTACTCGGTCGTGACGGCCAGCCCGCAGAGCACTCCGGCGAGCGCGACCTGCACGAGCCGGGCGGGTCCGTCGCGCTCGCGCCAGAGCAGCACGAATGCGCCGAAGGCGATCAGCGAGGCGAGCACGTGCCCGAACAGCTGGACGGCGAACGGCATGATCAGCGTGCCGGTGCCGAGCGTGAGCGCGGTCGCCGTCCCCAGGCCCGGCTGCAGGCGATCGGCCACGCGGCGCACCAGCAGCAGCAGCGCGAGGGCCGGCAGCACGGTGCCGAGCAGGCCGAGCGCCCAGATCAGCGGCGCCTGGATCTCCAGCCGGCGCTTCATCACGGCGGCACGCGAGGCAGAGTAGCCATAGGTCGCGACATTCAGCCCGTGGTAGGTCCACTGACGCGCGCCGTGGCGACGCGCGTTGTCGGCCGCCTCACGCGCGAGCTTCGGCGCCCCCGCCGCGTCGAGCACCTTCCACGCCGGCAGCAGCAGCAGCGGCAGGCCCGGCGCCTTGACCGAGAAGAAGTGCCCGTTGGTGTAGGACTTGTCGCGCGTCTCCCAGTGGTAGCGGTCGATCTGCGCGGTCCCGTCGCCGAGCGCCTTGACGAGCGCGAAGTACGAGGTCTGCGCCCAGCCGAGCGACTGCATGATCAGCGCCCACGCCAGCGCGAGCGTCACGATCGCGGCGGTGCCCAGGCGCCTGCGACGGCGATCCGCGGCATCCGCGTCCGCGGCCGGGAGGGGGGGATCCGTTCTGAGGGCCGCGTCCGTCATCGACGAGGGCGGATCGTAGTGCCTGCGTCTGGCAGGATGATGGGATGGCGATGTTCCATGAGGGCCAGGCGATCTGGGTCCAGCAGCAGGACGGGTCGGCGCGCGCCGCGATCTACGTCGGCACGGACGAGAACGCGACCTGGTTCGGCGGGACGCCCGCGGTGTACGTCGTGTACCCCGAAACGCGCTCCGGTGAAGAGGTCCTGATGGAGCGCGTGACGGCGCGCGACGCCCCCGACGCGCGCCCGGCGAGCGGCTGAGCCGGGACCGCGCCCGAACGAGCCCGCGTGGGCGGTCGCGATGACCGCCCACGCGGTGCCAGCCAGCCCTCGCGCTAGGCGAGCCCCCCCGGGCGCTGTGCTGTCTCGTCCGTGCCATCGGCTCGCGCGTCGCGCGTGGGCCTCAGGTTGGTGTCGTCCGGCTCGGCAGGCTCCAGGGCGGGGTCCGCGCCGGCGGGCGGCGGCGTGCCCTCCTGGGCGAGGGCCTGCTCCTGCAGGGCGCGTGCCCTGTCGATCCCGTCCTTGAGGTTGTCGAAGGGCGTCACGAGGGCCCGTCCTGCAGATCGAGCACGACGATGGTCGGGTCATGCGGGTCGACCCTGACGGCCACGGTCGCCCCGGGCTCCAGCCCCGGCGCGCTCATCGGCGCGAACGCCTCGCGTGCGATCGTGGTGTACGGCGCGTGGCCCGGCACCGAGACCTCCAGCCCCAGCTCGCAGAGCGGCTGGCCGGCGAGCCTGCCGCCGATGTCGGAGCGGCTGAGCAGGCGCGCCGTGGCGGGAAGCCCGGTGGCCCCGAGGCGACGGCGCGTCCGTACGCCGGCCGCCGCGTCGCCGAACTGCGCGAGCGCGTCCCCCAGCCGCGGGCGCTGGTCGCGCCCGGACGTCGTCGTTCCCATACCGCGATCCTCGCGCGGCGCGATCCCCGTGTCAGTGTCGGTTGGGTCTCACGTCAGCCGCGCAGCGCGACGCCGACGAGGACGGGCTCGGGCTCGAGGCGCACGCCGAAGCGCTCCTCGACGCGCGACGCGATCTCACCGGCGAAGGCGACCAGCTCGGCGGTCGTCGCGCCGCCGCGGTTCGTCAGCGCCAGCGCGTGGCGCGTCGAGATGCCGACGGCCCCGCGCCGCTCGCCCCGCTGGTAGCCGGCGCGCTCGATGAGCCACGCCGCGGACGTCTTGACCCTGCCGTCCGCCTCCGGGAAGCGCGGCGGCGCGGCGCCCGCGCCGAGGACCTCGCTCGCCCGCGCCGCGAGGCGCTCGAACGCGGCCGCCTCGAGGATCGGGTTCGTGAAGAACGAGCCGGCGCTCCAGGTGTCGTGGTCGTCGGGGTCGAGGACCATCGCCTTGCCGCGGCGCAGCTCCAGCACCGCCGTCCGCACGTCGGCGAGCGGGGCGCGGTCACCGGGGACGGCGCCCAGCGCACGCGCCAGCTCGCCGTAGCGCAGCGGCTCCGCCAGACCCGACGGCGCGAGCTCGAAGGTCACCCCGAGGACGACGTGCCGCGCGGCGTGCTTGAAGACGCTCGAGCGGTAGCCGAAGCCGCAGGCCGCCGGGGCGAGCTCGGCGACCTCCCCGCTGTGGCGGTCGAGCACGCGCACCGCGCGGATCGTGGTGGCGACCTCCTGTCCGTAGGCGCCGACGTTCTGGATCGGCGTCGCGCCCGTCGAGCCGGGGATCCCGGCGAGGCACTCGACGCCCGCCAGCCCGTCCGCGACGAGCGCCGTGACGAGGTCGTCCCACGGCTCGCCCGCGGCGACGTGCACGCGCACGTGCTCCCCGGCCCGCGAGCGCTCGACGCCACGCGTGACGACCCGCACGACCGTGCCCGCGAAACCCGCGTCGGCGATGACGACGTTGCTCCCGCCGGCGAGCACGAGCACCGGCTCGCCCGTCGCGTCGCAGGCGCGGACGGCGTCGACCAGTTCGGCCTCGCTGGCCGCCGTCACGAGCCGCTGCGCCGGGCCGCCGAGGCGCAACGTCGTGAGCGGCGCCAGCGGTGCGTCGAGGATGGCGTCGGTCACGGCGCCGAGAAGGGTACGCGGGAGCGTCCAGTTCTGCGAGACTCGGCAGGTCGGTCATTCTCCTGAGAGGAGCACGTGATGGGCCTGGATCTCGCTCTCGTCCGCTACAGCGGTCAGACCGCGGCATCGGCCGCCTTCGGGACCATGCGCGACCGCGTCGGGGGCGATGCCCCGTGGACACACGAGGTCGCGCTCGTCGAGCACCACCACAACGGGCGCATCGCGCTGCGCGGGACGTTCGCCGGGCACTACGTCGACGTCGACGAGGAGGACCACCTCTCGCAGCCGGGTGCCGCCGCCGGCGCCCTGACCGGCGGCCTGATCGGGCTCGTCTTCCTGGGCGGCCCGATCGGCATGGCCCCGGGCCTCGTCGTCGGCGCGGCCGTCGGCGCCGAGGCCGGAAAGGCCACCGAGGTCGAGGCCGAGCCGGAGGCGCTCGTCGAGGAACTGCGCGCGGAGGTGCCGCGCGGCTCGTCGGCGATCGTCCTGCTCGCCGAGGCCGGCCACGTCGACGCGATGCTCGCGGCCGTCGAAGGCGGGCGCGCCGAGGTGGTGCGGCGCACCATCGACGGCGACGAGCTCGACGCTCTGGTCCGATCCGTCGACGCCACGCCGTTCGCCTCCGCGGGCCCGCAGCGCGGGGGCGACCCGGCCGCCGGCTCGCGCTGACCTCAGGGCTGACGGCGAGGAACAGGCAGGCGCTGAACAGCACGAGGTGGATGCCCGCCTGCTGGATCCTGGCGCGGCCCGGCAGGACGGTCAGCGTGCGTACGCGGCCGCCGCGCGGTCAGACCGGCGCGCCGCTGAGCGCGACGCACGCGTCCCAGAGCGCCCGGCGCTGCTCGTCGCTCTCGCGGGTGCTCGGCAGGAGGTGCGTCGGGCGTGCGCGTCGGTCGTGCCAGAAGCCGCCGCTGCTGCGCGCCGGCTCGTCGGCTGCGCCGAGCCAGACGATCGTGTCCGCGCCCTCGTAGGGCGTGCGCAGCAGCGGGCGCACGACCTTCTCGAAGCGCGGCAGCGAGTCCTTGACGCCCGGCGTCGCGACCCAGCCGGGGTGCATCGCGTGCACGACGACGCCGCTGCCCGCCAGGCGCTGGGCCCACAGCTCGGCGAGGATCACCTGCGCGCGCTTCGTGCGGGCGTACACGACGGAGCCGTCCCAGTCGTCCGCCAGGCGCTCGGCCTGCAGGTCCGACGTCGCCACGCGCTGCGAGTACATGCCGCCCGAGGAGACCCAGATCACCCGCGCCGGGGCGCTCGCGCGCAGCGTCTGCTCGGTCAGGGCGGTCAGCAGGAACGGCCCGAGCACGTTCGTCGCGAACGCGACCTCGAAGCCTTCGTCGGTCAGTCTGCGCTCGGCGGGCAGGAGGCCGGCGTTGTGGACGACGACGTGCAGCGGGGCGCCCTCCAGGCGGCCGGCGAGCGCGCGCACGGAGGCCAACGACGAGAGGTCGCAGAGCTCGACCTGCAGGTCCTCGTTGCCGGTCGCCGCGGCGATCTCGTCGCGGGCCCGCGCCCCACGGCCCTCGTCGCGCGCCACGAGCAGCACGCGGGCGCCGAGCTGCGCGAAGCGCTCCGCCGCCGCGCGGCCGATGCCCGAGGTGATGCCCGTGACGAGCACCGTGCGGCCGTCCAGGCGCGGCAGCGCGTCGTCCCAGCCGCGCACGCGGTGGCGCACGCGGTAGCCGATCGACGTGTAGCCGGGGGCGATCGTGCGGTCCATCACGGTGTCGAGCAGGGAGCCGAGCATGGGGCGATCCTAGGGCGGGCCGACTCGCGCCGGATTGCGGCCGTCAGCCGGCGAGCGCCTGCAGATGGCGCGCGAGCCGGTCCGCGCGGCGCCCGGCGATGCGCACGAGGTTCGCGAGCAGCGCCGCGCGCAGCGCCGGATCCCCGTCGGCGCGGCGCTCGAGCGATCCGGGACGGAAGGCGAAGCACTCGACGTCCGTGTCGGCGCGCACGCTCGTCGTGCGCGGACCGCCGCCGGCGATCGCGAGGTCGCCGACGAGCATCCCCGGCGCGATCGTGTCCAGGCGCCGCTCGCCGCCGTCCTCCAGCTCGAGCATGATGCTCAGCGCCCCTGCGGTGATCAGGAGCAGCTCGCTGGCGGGTTCCCCCGCCGGCTGGACGAGCTCGCCCGCGGCGTAGGTGCGCGGCTCGAGGTGTTCGATGACGGCGGCCGTCTGCTCGGCGCTGAGCCCCGCGAGCGCCTCATGGTCCGTGAGCTCGACGCGGGCGCGGGCGCGGTCCTCCTCGCCGATGCCGCACAGGCGGTCCTCGATCCACTCCAGCGCGATGTCGAGCTCCTCGAACGCGCGCGGGGCCGATGCGCCGCGCTCGACCGCGACCTCCGCGAGCGCTGCGAGCGCCTCGGCGTGGTGCCGGCCCGAGCTGAGGACGAGCGCGCCGCCGCGTGCGGCGAACAGCCCGGCGAGGTCGACGAGCAACCCCACGATCGCCGTGTCGACGTCGTCGACGTGGGCGAGGTCGAGCAGCCCGTAGGGCGGCTGCGCGGACGCTTGTGCGAAGCGCCGCGCCACGAGCTCGGCGGCGCGGAAGTCCAGGTCCCCCTGGAGCTCGGCGATGATCGCCTGCGTCCCGGCGCGCGCGAGCTGCTCGGCCTCGCGCTCGTCACGCCGGCGCATCGAGCCGTGCTGGGCGAGCGTGTAGATCGCGCGGATCGGTGAGGGATCGTGGCGACCGGCGTGCACGAGGTGCAGGTCGAGCTCGCGCGAGAGGTCGCGGCAGACGCGCACGCCGCGCACGCTGTTGCCATGGCGGTCGAGCGGCGGGGAGTAGACGGCTACCGCGAGCCTGCCGGGAAGCACGGCGATGATGCCGCCGCCGACCCCGCTCTTGGCCGGCAGCCCGACCCGGTAGAGCCACTCGCCGGCCCCGTCGTACATCCCGCAGCTGGCCATCAGCGTGAGGATCTTGCGCACCGTCCCGGGCCGCGCGACGCGCTCGCCCGTCAGCGGGTTGCGCCCGCCGGCGGCGAGCGTGGCCGCCATCACGCCGAGGTCACGGCAGTCGACCGCCACCGAGCACTGGCTGAAGTAGACCGCGAGGGCGGCCTCGGGCTCGACGGGCAGCGCGCCGGAGCCGCGCAGCAGGTGCGCGATCGCGCGGTTGCGATGGCCCGTCTCGTCCTCGGAGCTGCGCACGGCCTCGTCGACCGTCAGCGCCCGCCCCGCGAATCGCCCGTAGCTCTCGACGAGCCGCTCCACGCCGTCCCGGGGGTGGGCGCGTGCCACGAGCCCGGCGGCGGTGATCGCGCCGGCGTTGACCATCGGGTTCTGCGGCGTGCCGGTGACGGGGTCGAGCGTGATCGCGTTGAAGGCCTCGCCCGTCGGCTCGACGCCGATGTGGCGCTCGACCTCCTCGGCGCCGAGCTCGTCGATCGCCAGCCCGTAGGTGAACGCCTTCGAGATCGACTGGATCGTCAGCTCGCTGCGCGTGTCGCCCGCCTCGTAGACGGCACCGTCGGCGGTGACCAGGCAGATGCCGAAGGCGGCCGGATCCGCGCCGGCGAGCTCGGGGATGTACGAGGCCACCTCACCCTCGGTCACGCCCGCGTGCCGGGCGTGCAGGCGGCGCAGGTAGGCGCCGACCGGAGAGTCCTCCGGCGCGGCGCCCTGCTCCTGCGACGTGTCGTCCACCTCGGTGCTCAGGCGGCGTCGATCTGCGCCCTGAGCTTGTCGGGATCGACCTGGACCTGCTTCTTCTCCTGCTTCTCGGCACGGGTGATCGCGTGCTCGACGTGCGCCTCCGCGTCCGTCGCGGCGATCACCAGCAGGCCGCTCGTGCCGTCGTCGAGCAGCTCGCCGAGGTCCTTGAGGTCCGAGCGGCTGAGGCCGGCGCTGACGTGTCCGGCGATGGCGCCGAGGCCTGCGCCGGCGGCGCCGCCGGCGAGCAGCGCGCCGCCGAGCGCGACGGCCGGGAACAGGGCGATCGCGGCACCGACGGCGAGGCCCGCGACGAGGCCGCCCGCCGCACCCTGGCGCGTCGGCTCCTCGTGCTTCTTGACGATGCTGACCTTGCCGTCGGCGTCCTTGGTGAGGACTGCGGCGTCGTACGTGTCGATCATGTCCAGCTGCGCGTAGACCTCGTGCACCGCGTCGTAGTCGGCGATCGCGTCGGCCTCGTGCTCGTACTGTCCGGCGAGCAGGACGTACGTGTCCAGGGGCATGGCGTTCTCCCTTTCAGGGGCGGGGAGCGCCACCGTAACACCGCGGTGGCGGCGGGTCGTGTCCGGGTCGTGTCCGGTCGGAGCGGCGCGCGCGGCGCTCGCCGCGGGCTACCCTGCGCACGTGCCGCGCCCCCTCCTGCGACCGCTCGGCGTCGCCCTCGCCATCGTGCTCGTGCTCGCCCTCCCGGGCGCCGCCGGGGCCGCCGCGCTGCACTTCCCGAAGGGCTTCCAGTGGGGCGTCGCGAGCGCCGGCTTCCAGAGCGAGATGGGCCGCGGCCGGGACCTCGACCGCGGCAGCGACTGGTGGGCCTGGACGCACGACCGGGCGAACATCGCCGCCGGCCACACGAGCGGGGACCAGCCCGAGAACGGTCCGGGCTTCTGGGCGCGCGGCGCGGGCGACGTCGCCCTCGCACGCCGCCTCGGGGCCACGACGTTCCGGCTGTCGATCGAGTGGAGCCGGATCTTCCCGCGCTCGACCGCGGGGGTGCGCAGCGGCGCCGTCGTCGGTGCCGGCGCCCTGCGCCGCCTCGACCGCCTGGCCGATCCGCGCGCGGTCGCGCACTACCGCCGGCTGCTGGGGCAGATCCGCGCGGCGGGGATGACGCCGCTCGTGACCCTGCAGCACTTCACGCTGCCGCGCTGGCTGCACGATCCGCTCGCCGTGCGCGACCGGCTCAACGGCATCGACCCGAACGCGGCGCTGCCGCGACTGGATCGCGGTGGCTGGCTCAGCCCCGCGAGCGTCGGCGAGTTCCGCAAGTACGCGGCGTTCCTCGGCTGGAAGTTCGGCGGCCTCGTCGACGACTGGACGCCGATCAACGAGCCCATGGTGCAGGCGATCTACGGCTACGTGAACATCCCGGGCGTGTTCGCCGGGTACTTCCCGCCGGGCGCATTCAGCTACACGGCCGCGATCGCGGCGGTGCAGAACCTCGCCCACGCCAACGCCGCCGCCTACGACGCGCTGAAGCGCTGGGACCGGCGCGACGCCGGCGGCGACCGCGCGCGGGCGCGCGTCGGGCTCGTCCAGAACATGATCGCCTTCACGCCCGCCGATCCGGGCTCGGCCGTCGACGTCGCGGCGACCCGCCATGCGGACTACCTCTTCAACCGCCTGTTCCTCGATGCCGCGATCAAGGGCATCTACGACGTCGACGCCGACGGTGTGGTGGATGCCGGCGAGCGTCACCCGGCGCTCGCGCACAAGGCGGACTTCGTGGGGGTCAACTACTACTTCCGCGGGCGCGTCACCGGCCTGGGCGCGTCGCTGACGCCCCGTATCGGCGTGCTCGACTTCCTGCCGCAGACGAGCTACCGCTCCGCCCTGGCTCCCGGCGCCCCCGTCTGCCCGACGACGTGCAGCGACTTCGGCTCGGAGATCTACCCGGACGGGCTCGCCGCCGTCCTGAAGACGGCGGCGAGCTACCGCCTGCCGCTGAGCGTCACCGAGAACGGGATCGCCGACGCCCGCGACGCGCTGCGCCCGCGCTATCTCGTCCAGCACCTGCGCGTGCTCCAGCGCGCGATCGCGGATGGCGTGGACGTGCGCGGCTACGTCGCCTGGTCGCTGACCGACAACCTCGAATGGGTCGCCGGCTACACGCCGAAGTTCGGCCTCTACAGCTTCGACCCCAGGACGCTGGCGCGCCGCCCGCGCACGGCGAGCGTGGCGGTCTTCCGGTCCGTGGCGCGGTCGGATTCGCTGTCGGCGGCGTTGCTGGCCCGGTACGGCTGAGGGGTTCGGGCGCGGGGGCACCGCGGGGCGAGCCGAGCGATCACGGTTCACCTCGCAGGCCGACGTCGACCCTCAGCGGTCGCGCCGGGGGCCTGCCCCGAGCGCCCGGGCCGATGCGCCACGCCTACAGCGACGCCAGCCCCGTCCCGAGCAGGAACACGCCCAGGAGTCCCAGCAGCACCCCGGCCGCCGTCCGCGAGTGGCGCTCGAGCCAGCGGTGCCAGCGGCGCAGGACGGGCCCGGCCCGGTCGCCCGCCAGCAGGTCGACCGCCAGCGGCACCGCCACCGCGACGCTCGCGGCGAGCGCGAACAGCACCAGGACGACGAGCTCCTGCAGCACGCTGAGCCCCGCGCGCCGGAGGTGCGCGCCCGCGTCCACCATGAGCGCGGCGTCCTTGACGTTGAAGATCGCCAGCAGGGCGGCGAGCCCGAAGGCGGCGGGCGGGCGGATCCCGTCCGCGACCGTCAGCCAGCGCGATCCCCACTCGGCGCCGCCGTCGTGCCGGCGCGCCCACGCGAGCAGCCCGACGGCGACCAGCGCCGCGCCCACGACGAGCTCGGCCAGCGCCGCCCACGTCGGCGTGCGCCCGCTCGGCGCGACGTCGATGCCCGCCGCCACCACCACGCCGGCGATCATGCCGATCGTCAGCGTCCAGCCGCAGAGCAGCGCGACGGCGTTCACGCGGCCCTCATCGGAGAGGAGCATGAGCACGCACGCGATCACGGGGAGCGGGCTGAGCGCCACCGCGAAGCCGAGCGGCAGCACGTCGGTCAGGGCGGACGCCATCAGTGGTCTACGGCAGATCGCCGGTCTCGTTCCAGCGCCGCAGCACCGGGGCGCCGTGCTCGAGGCCGAGCACGCAGATGGCCGCCGTGTCGAGCGCGAGGAGTGCGCCGGCCTGCGGCTCGAGGCCGGCCCAGCGCGCCGCCAGCACCCGCAGCACGTGCCCGTGGGCGACGAGCAGCCACGCGCCCTCGCCGTCGCGCAGCCGCGCGACGAGCGGGTCGACCCGCGCCCCCACGTCGGCGGCCGACTCGCCGTCGGGGCAACCGTCGGCGAACAGCGACCAGCCCGGCCGCCCTGCCCGGATCTCGGTGGTCGTGCGGCCCTCGTAGGCGCCGTAGTCCCACTCGACGAGCGCGTCGTCGAGCTGCGGGTCTTCGCCGAAGCCGGCGAGCTCGCAGGTCTCGCGGGCCCGCACGAGCGGGCTGCAGAGGACGTGCCGGACCTGGACCGCCGCCAGACGCCGGCCGGCGGCGCGGGCCTCTTCGCGCCCGGCGTCGCTCAGCGGCACGTCGCTGCGACCCGTGTGGCGGCCGGCGAGCGACCACGGCGTCTCACCATGACGCAGCAGCACGACGACGCGCGCCGCCGGCACATCGCCGGGCGTCATAGGATCGGCCGATCGTGCCCGTGTCCGGACTGCTGGAGGAGGTCGAGCGCCTCGACATCGCCGCCTATGCCGCCGTCGCGCGGACCCCCACGCCCTCGCTCGACGCCGCCCTCGCGCGGCTGAGCTCCGTCGCCGACCACTCGAAGCTGTGGCTGGGGGTCGCCGGCGTCCTGGCGCTCGCCGGCGGCCCCAAGGGCCGGCGCGCCGCCGCGAGCGGCCTGGCCGGCGTCGGCGTCGCCTCGGCCGTGGTGAACGTCGCGGTCAAGCCGCTGTGGCGCCGCTCGCGGCCCGACCGTGTACTGCAGGAGGTCCCGCTGGCGCGCCACGTCCCCATGCCCGGCTCCACCTCGTTCCCCTCGGGCCACTCGGCCTCGGCATTCGCGTTCGCCACCGGCGTCGCGCACGTGATGCCGGGCGCGGGGGTCCCCGTCCGCGCGCTCGCCGCGCTCGTGGCCTACTCGCGTGTCCACACGGGCGTGCACTATCCGGGCGACGTTATCGCGGGCTCGCTCACCGGTGGAGCCCTGGCGCAGATCACGACGCACGTGCTCGACCGGCGCCGGCGCGGGCGCCGTCGATAGCCTGCGGCCGATGCGCCCCTCGCGCGGGGAGCATCGCCTCGCTGGCCGCCGGACTCGGCGGTGTGACGGCGCTCGCCAGGACCCTCGGCGTCAACGTGAAGAGCCTGACTCCGCCGGCGCTGGGCGGCTGAGCGGGCGGCGGCTGCAGGCCGCCGTGCAGCCACCGGGGCCGCAGGCGCCGAAAGGGACCGTGCCGGTGCACTCCAGCCCGGCCTCCAGAGGTTCCCCATGCCCCGACCCCTCAGTGCCCTTGCGGCCGCAGGCGCGCTCGCGCTGCTCGCGGCGGCGCCCGCGTACGGCGGCGGCCCGTCGCCGGCGTTCACCAGCACGACCTACCGGGTCGGCGCCGCGCCGGCGGGCATCGCGACGGGCGACTTCAACGGCGACGGGCGCCCGGACCTCGCCGTCGCGAACTCGGGCGACGGCACCGTCTCACAGCTCCTGGGCGGTCCCGCGGGCGTCTTCACCGGCGGGGCCATGCGCGCGATCGCCGGTGCGACGCCCGCCGGACCTGTCGCGGGCGACCTCAACGGTGACGGGCGCGACGACCTCGTCGTCCCCGCGGGCGGCACCGGCGGGGCCGGCCACTACGCCGTCCTGCTTGGCGCAGTTGACGGGCTCGGGCCCGCAGCCGACCACGCCGACCCGGGCCTGCTGGCCGTCGGCGCGGTCGCGCTGGCGCAGTTGACGGGCTCGCCCGCCCTGGATCTCGTCATCGCCGGCTCCGGCGCGAGCCTCGACGTCGCGGCCGGCAGCGGCGACGGGACGTTCGCGGCGCCGACCGCCGTCCCGGTCCCGTTCTCGGTGCCGTGCACCGGCGGCCTCGGCGGACTGTCCGCCGGCCCGATCGACGAGGACGGCCACGACGACGTGCTCGCGCTGTGCCTGACGCCGGTGCGGGCCCGCGAGCTGCGCGGCGATGGACAGGGCGGCTTCACTCCCGGCGCCCAGCTCGTCAGCGGCCTGCCCGCCCTCGCCCAGCACACCGCCCTCGGCGACCTCGACGGTGTGCCGCCGGCCGACCTCGCGACCGACGCCGGCGCGGGCGCCTTCGGCGCGCTGGACCAGAGCCCCGGCACCGGCCTCTTCGCGCCGCTGTCGGGCCCCCCGACCGCGAGCCCGATCCCGCTCGCCGGGGCCGGGACGCTCGGTGGCGTGGCGATCGGCGACGTCAACGGCGACGGGATCGGCGACGTCCTCCTCGACCAGTCGGGCGCTGCGGGCGAGCTCGTCGCCGCGCTCGGCGACGGCAGCGGCGGCTTCGAGCCGCGCGCCGCGTCCAGGCTCAGCGCCGCCGCGAGCCACCCCGGCGGCGGCCGCGGCGCCGGCGGCATCGTCGCGGCCGACCTCGACGGCGACGGGCGGCTCGACGCCGCGATCGTCAACACGCTCTCGGGTGACGTCAGCGTGCTGCGCAACAGCACCGCCGCGCTGCCGCAGGCGTTCACCGCCGCCGCGACCGACGTCGCGGCCGCGGGCGCAACGCTCACCGCGAGCACGAACCCGGGGGGCCGGCCGACCACCACGCGCTTCGAGTACGGCCCCGTCGCCGGCGGCGAGCTGTCCGCCACACCGGCCTCGACCCCATCGATGGCTTCCGCCTACGAGACCGCGTCCGCGCGCATCGACGGGCTCGCCCCCGCGACGACCTACCGCTTCCGCGTGCTCGCCGAGAACCCGGCCGCCGGCACGCGCACGGCCGGCCGGTTCGTGACGTTCACGACGGCCGAGAGCCCGCCGCCGCCACCACCGCCGCTGACCGACGTGCCGGTCGCCCCGCCGACGCGGTCCTCCGCGACGCCCGATGCGTTCCCCGCCGCGCCCTGGGTGCGCGACGGCACGCTGCGGCTGCGCCTGCGGACCGTCCGCGTGGGCTCGATCACCTGTGAGCCGCCGGCGACGAGCTGCGACGCCGACGTCTCGCTCTACGCCCGCGTCGGCGCGCTGGCCAGCGCCGCCGCCGGCAGGCCGCGGCTGACACGCCTCAGCCGGCGCACCGTCCGCGTCGCAGCGGGCCGGGCGGCGCTGCTCGCATTTCCGCTCGGCCCCCGCGCGCTCGCCCAGCTGCGCGGCGGGCGTCCGCTGCCCGCGCTCGTCGTCGTGCACGTCCGCGGGCGCGCTGACTGGATCACGCAGCGGATCGTGCTGCGCGGCGTGCGGCGCTGACGCCGGGCCCTACCCCCCCGCGCGCTCGGCCTCGATCCGCTTGATGCGGTCGAGCAGCTCGGGATGAGCCCCGCGCAGGCGATTGAGGTCGAAGCTCGTCAGATGGATCATCCGCACGTCCGTCGTGGCGACGACGGTCGCGTTGCGCATGCTCTTCTGCAGCAGGCCCGCCTCGCCGAACATGTCGCCGGGCCCGAGCTGCGCGAGCTCCTGGCCCTCGCGCTGGACCCGCGCAGTGCCCTCGTCGATGATCGTCAGGTCCTGGGAGTAGTCGCCCTCGCGAACGAGCACGCGGCCCGCCTCGACGCTCTCCTCGGAGACGGCCGCGCCGATCTCGCGCAGCGCGTGGTCATCCAGACCCTGAAAGAGCGGCAGCTCGGCCAGACGCCTCATGTTCACAGCGATCGATCCTCCTCGTGGGCTCCCGGGCAACCCTATGCGATCAGGCGGGTGCCTCCGCGTGGCGGCGCAGCTCGCGCCGCGCGATCACCATCTTGTGGACCTCGTCGGGCCCGTCGGCCAGGCGCAGCGTACGCAGCCCGGCGTACATCTCGGCCAGCGGGAAGTCCTCGCAGACGCCGCCGCCGCCGTGAACCTGGATCGCGCGGTCGACGACCCTCAGCGCGACGTTCGGCGCGACGACCTTGATCGCCGAGACCTCGTTGCGGGCGGCCTTGTTGCCGGCCGAGTCCATGAGCCAGGCGGCGTACATCGTCAGCAGCCGCGCCTGGTCGATCTCGATCCGGCTCTCGGCGATCCAGTCCTGCACGACGCCCTGGTCGGCGATCGGCTTGCCGAACGCGACGCGCGACTGCGCACGCCGGCACATCAGCTCGAGCGCGCGCTCGGCCATCCCGATCGCGCGCATGCAGTGATGGATCCGCCCCGGCCCGAGGCGCGCCTGGCTCATCATGAAGCCGCCGCCCTCCGGGCCGATGATGTTCGAGACGGGCACGCGCACGTCCTCGAGGAGCAGCTCGGCGTGCGTCTCACGGTCCTGGTAGCCGAAGACCTTGAGGTTGCGCACGACCGTGATGCCCGGCGTGTCGAGCGGGACGAGCACGAAGCTCTGCTGCGCGTGGGTGCGCGCCGTGGGGTCCGTCCTGCCCATCACGATCGCGATCTTGCAGCGCTCGCGCCCGGCGCCCGAGGACCACCACTTGCGCCCGTTGATGACGTACTCGTCGCCGTCGCGCTCGATCCGCGTGGCGATGTTCGTCGCGTCCGAGGAGGCCACGTCCGGCTCGGTCATCGCGAAGCACGAGCGGATCTCCCCCTCGAGCAGCGGCGCGAGCCACTGCTCCTGCTGCTCGGGCGTGCCGAACATCGTGAGGATCTCCATGTTCCCGGTGTCCGGCGCCGCGCAGTTCATCGCCTCGGGCGCGAGGTGCGGGCTGCGGCCGGAGATCTCGGCCAGCGGCGCGTACTCCGCATTCGCCAGGCCGTCCGTCCACTGCGTCGCGTGCGGCAGGAAGAGGTTCCACAGCCCGCGCCGCCGGGCCTCGACCTTGAGGTCCTCGATGATCGGCGGGTGGAACTCGGGGTCGCCCGACTCGTGCATCTGCTGCTCGTAGACGGCCTCGGCCGGGTAGACCTGCTCGTCCATGAACTGCAGGAGCGTCTCCTGCAGCGCCTTGGCCTTGTCGCTCAGCTCGAAGTCCATGGCGATCAGCCCTTCACGAGGGTCGCGGCGGCCTCGCGCGCCACGCGGGCACGCGACGCGCGGGCGCCGGTCAGCAGCGCGGCATCGACCTGTGCGCGCTTGTAGAGCCAGTGCACGTCGGCCTCCCAGGTGAACCCGATACCGCCGTGCACCTGGATCGCCGAGGCGGTGACGTTGCGCGCGGCCTCCGCCGCCGCGGCCTTGGCCATCGCCGCGCCGAGCGGCAGCTGCGCGGGATCGGCGTCCGCCGCCCACGCGCCGAAGTACGTCGCCGAGCGCGCGCCCTCGGTCTCGAGCAGCATCTGCGCGCAGCGGTGCGAGACCGCCTGGTAGGCGCCGATCGGCGTGTCGAACTGCTTGCGGTCCTTCGCGTAGGCGACCGACATCTCCATCGCGCGCTGTGCGACGCCGACGAGCTCGGCGGCGAGCGCCACCTCGCAGCGGTCGAGCGCCCCGGCGACGTCGCCGTCGAGTGCCTCACCGGAGGCCGCGGCCACGTGGGCGAAGCGGCGCGTCGGGTCGATCGTCTCGATTGCGGTGACATCGGCCGCCGAGCGCTCGACGACGGTCGCCGTGCCGTCCTCGACGAGGACGATGAGCGCGGCGCCGTCCGCGTCGGGGACGAGCTCGGCCCCGCCCGAGCCGAGCGTGCCGACGGTCGCCGGCGCCTCGCCGCTCGCGATCCCGGGCAGCCAGCGCGCGCGCTGCTCGTCGCTGCCGGCGTGCTCGATCAGCAGGCCGCCGAGCGCGTTGGCGAGGAACGGCGAGCCGGCGACGGCGTAGCCGAGCTCCTCCATGAGGATCACGAGCTCGACCTGGCCCAGGCCGGCCCCGCCGTGCTCCTCGGAGATCGCGATGCCGGTCCAGCCGAGGTCGCGCAGCTCCTGCCACAGCGCCGCGTCGTAGGTCGCCGACTCGGCGGCCGCGCGGACGCGCTCGAAGGTCGACCGCTGCCCGAGCAGGTCGCGCGCGGTGCGCTTGATCTCGTGCTGGTCGTCGGTGAAGTCGAAGTTCATGGCGGCGGCTCCTAACGGCGGGGAAGGCCGAGCACGCGCTCGGCGACGATGTTCTTGAGGATCTCGGTGGTGCCGCCCTCGATCGTGTTGCCGCGCGAGCGCAGCAGCTCGTAGCTCCAGGGCGAGTCGGTCAGCAGCGCCTCGGGCCCGAGCAGGTCGGTCGCGTACTGCATCAGCTGCTGGTTGGTGTCCGACCACATCCACTTCGTCAGCGAGCCCTCGGGGCCGGGCTGGCCGTACTTCATCGTGGCCGTGAGGCCGCGGTAGGCCGTCAGGCGCAGGATCTCGCAGCGCAGGTGCAGGTCCCCGAGCCGGTCGGCGACGACCGGGTCGTCGAGCAGGCCGCGGGCGGCCGCCGTCTCGGTCAGCTGGTCGAGCTTGACCTTCAGGCCGACCTGCAGGCCGAAGGCGAGCCCGGCGCGCTCGTTCATCAGCGTCGTGAGGGCGACCTTCCAGCCGTTGCCCACACCGCCGACGACGTTCGCGTCCGGGATGCGCGCCTCCTCGATGAACAGCTCGTTGAACTCGGCCTCACCGGTGATCTGCACGAGCGGGCGGACCTGGACGGCCTCCTGCTCCATGTCGAGGACGAAGTACGTCAGGCCCTTGTGCTTGGGCTGGTCGACATCCGTGCGCGCGACGAGCATGCACCACTTCGAGTACTGCGCGCCGCTCGTCCAGACCTTCTGGCCGGTGACGACCCACTCGTCGCCCTCCTTGACCGCCTTCGTCTTCAGCGAGGCGAGGTCCGAGCCGGCCTCGGGCTCGGAGAAGCCCTGGCACCAGATCTCCTCGCCCGACATGATCGGGTTCAGGTAGCGGTCCTTCTGCTCGTCGGTCCCCCACGTCATCAGGGTCGGCCCCGCGAGCAGCAGCCCGAGCACGTTGGCCGGGAACGGGGCGCGCGCACGGGCGAGCTCCTCGTTGAAGATCGCCGCCTCGACGAGCGTCGCGTCACGGCCGCCGTACTCCTTGGGCCAGTGGACGGCGGCCCAGCCGCCCTCGTAGAGCTTGCGCTGCCAGGCTCGCCTGAACGCGTAGGCCTCGTCCTCGCCGTCGGGCGCGTCGCCCGGGTGGTTGGCGTCGATCCAGGCGCGGAACTCGTCGCGGAAGGCGAGCTCGCTCGCGTTGAACGTCAGGTCCATGTCATGGCTCCCGGTTGGTGGTCGTGTCGGCGTCCGGGCCGGGACCGGCCAGGATCGCGAGGGCGCAGTAGGTGAAGGTCGGCTCGAGCTCGTCGAGGGTGTCGCCGCGGCCGGCGCGCACGCGCTCGGCGGCGAGCTGGTCGAGCCCGGCGGCGAGCGCGAGGAAGGTCTCGCGCGGCGGCGCCGGGGTGCCCGGGCGCACGCGCCGGCGGATGCGCCGGTAGCCGTCGGCGAAGCGCTCGAGCGCCTCGCCACGCGCCTCGAGCGCCGCGTCGCCGGCCCGGTGGATCTCGATCAGGTAGGTGCGCGCGAAGCGCGGCTCCTCGCGGAACGTGTCCAGGTAGGCGACGTTCGCCGCGCGCACCTGGGCGCGCAGGCCCTGCGGGGCGGCGGCGCGCACGGCGGCGCGGATCCGCGCGATCAGGACGTCGACCCCGTGGCGGTAGGCCTCGACGAGGCACTGCTCCTTGCTGTCGAACAGCGCATAGAACGTCGTGCGCGAGACCCCCGCCGCGCGGACGACCTCGGCGACGGTGGTCGCCTGGTAGCCGCGCTCGGCGACGACCTGGGCGACCGCCTCGAGCAGCCGGGCCCGCTGGCCGTCGGTGACGAGGGTCCTCGGCGCCAGCGCCGGACCGAGGTCGGGATGGCTGGCGACGAGCGAGCGCTGCGGTTCTGCGGCGGCCACACCCGGGAGCGTACCCCATGAGTACGTCGCGCGTACTCCTGCGTCTACACCACGCCCACGGGCTCCGGCTCGCGCACGCTCGGCGGCCCGGGCTCGGTGGCCGCCTCGTCGCCGGGCACCTCCGGCGGGAGGTCCGTGCCGGGCGCCGTCGGCCACCAGCCGCGACGGCCGAGCACCGCGGCGGCGGCCGGCAGCATCAGCGGCCGGATGATGAGCGCGTCGATCAGCACCACGGCGGCGACGCCGATGCCGAACTGCTGGACGGGGACGAGGTCCGAGAAGGCGAACGGCAGGACGGCGGCGACCATGACGAGGGCCGCACCCGTCGCGGTGGCGGCTGTTCCCCGCAGCCCGAGGCGCATCGCCTCGTGGGAGTGGCCCAGGCGCAGGTAGTGCTCCCGCGCCCGCACGAGCAACAGGACCTCATAGGTGGCCGTGACGCCGAACATGATCGCGAAGATCCCGATGATCGACATCGGATCCAGATAGCCCGGGCCGCCGAGGATCCTGTCCGAGCCGCTGTAGAGCAGCGTCAGCAGGCCGAACGATGCGCCGACGGTCAGCAGGTCGAAGGCGACCGCGACGATCGGCAGCAGCACGGCGCGCAGCACGATCATCAGGAACAGCATGACGGCCAGCGCCACGACCGGCACGACGATCCAGATGCGCGACTGCGTGACGCTGCGGAAGTCCGAGAGGAACCCGGCCGGGCCGCCGACGGCCACCGTGGTGCCGCTGCTGCGGGCGAACTGCTTGCCCATGCGTCGCAGCTCGGCGCCGAGCGCCTGCGTGCTCTGTGCGCTGGCCCCCTCCTTGGAGATCACGACGATCTGACCGGCATCGCCCCCGCGCTTCAGGTTGACGGCGAAGCCTGCCTGCGCCTGGTCGGACGGCGAGGCGCCGGCGATCGCGGCGAGCACGAAGTAGCCGGAGTCGAAGAGGCCGGGCGACTGCTTCTTGAGAGCGACCAGGTCCTTCGTCGAGGGGATCTGCGAGCGTGCCTTGACGACCGCCGCCTCCATCGTTCCCAGCCCTGCTGCGAGCTGCCCGGCCGGCCCGATGCCGGAGCCGAGGCCCGACTGGAGCTGCCCTGTACCCGCGGTCAGCTGGCCGAGCCCGCTCTCCAGCGCGCCGGCGCCGGTGCGCAGCTTCACGAGGCCTGAGTTGAGGCTGCCGCCGCCGGCGTTGAGCTTCGTCAGGCCGCCGGCGAGCTGGCTGTTGCCGCTCTCGAGCTTGGCGATGCCGGCGGCGAGGTCGGTCGACCCCGAGTAGAGCCGGCTCAGGCCGCTCGCGAGCTGCGCTGTCTGGTCGGCGAACGCCGAACCGACGCTGGCCGCCGAGGATGCCGAAGAGGCCGCGCCGCCGAGGGTGCCCGAGACGTCGTTCGCCGCCGCCTTGGCGTTGTTCAGGGCGCCGATCGCGGCACCGTAGCCCGGATCGTTCTTGATCCCGTCGATCCCCTGGATCGCGGCGAGCGCGTTGTCGATGTCGCTGGCGGTCGCCGCGGCCTGGTTCTGGCCGGAGGCGATGGCCTTGCTGGCCGTGCTCGAGTCCGCTGCCATCTGGCGCACGAGGGGCAGGCCGGCCTGGACCGGCGTGTTGGCCGTTCCGAGCCCACCCTGCAGCTGCTTGGAGCCGGCGAGCGCCTGGCGGGCGCCGTCGCGCAGCGAGATCGCGCCCGCGAGCGCCGACTTGAGCCCGACGGAGATCGCGGACGCACCGCTGCTCGCCTGCGTCAGCCCGCCGCGCAGCTGGCCGGCGCCGGACTGCGCCGCGCCGGAGCCGCCGTTGAGCTGGCCCGCCCCGCTGCTGGCGGCGGCGAGCCCGCCGCGCAGCTGCAGCGCGCCGGCTCCGGCGAGTCCGAGGCCGTTCTTCAGGCGCAGCAGATCCTTCTTGGAGCTCTTCGCGACGGCAGCCGACTGGTCCAGCCCGGCGGGCAGCTTCTTGAGGTCCTTCGTCTGCACGAGGAACGTGCCCGGCCCGACGACCGAGTCCACGCGCTCGTCAGCGGCGATCTGCTTCTCGAAGCGGCCGATGCGGCGCAGCAGCGCGGTCGTCGTGATCGGCTCCTTCTTGGAGACCACGAGCACGTTGTAGGGCGTCGGCCACCCCGGGCCCATGACGCGCGCCACCTGCTCGAAGCTCTGGCGCGCCTGCGAGGACGCCGGGAGCTGGCGGACGTCCGGCGGGCCGGTCTGGATGTTAAGCAGCGGGACGCACAGCACGACGAGCACGGCGGTCGCCAGCGCGCCGATCGCCACGGGCTTGCGCACGATCGCGTCGCCGACGGCCACGAGCCGCGCCCAGCCGCGCGCCATGAAGCCGACGCGGTGGAGGTTCCAGACGTCGAGCCGGTGCCCGGCCAGGACGAGGACCGCCGGCAGGACGGCGACCGCGCCGCCGACGCTGATCAGCGTGCAGAGCAGGACCCCGATGCCGAGCGAGGAGAGGATCACCGTCGGCGCGATCGCCACTGCCAGGAGGAGCGACAGCGTGATGGCGGTGCCGCCGTAGAGCACCGCCCGTCCGGTGGTCGCCACCGAGGCGGTGGCCGCGTGGGCCGCGTCGGCGCGCGAGCGCTCGGAGGTCTCCTCCTCGCGGAAGCGGCGCACCAGCATGAGGGCGTACCCGACCCCCAGCGCGAGCCCGGTCATCGACCCGAGCGCCACGGCGGTCGGGTCGACGTCGCTGACATGCCCGAGCAGCGTCATCACGCCGAAGCTCACGAACACGGTCGTGACGCCGAAGATCGAGATGACGAGCGCCGCCAGCGGCGAGCCCAGCAACAGGACCAGCAGCACGAAGAGGATCGGGATCGCGATCAGCTCAGCGCGCTTGGTGGTGCTGAGCGCCGAGTCGCGCAGCGCGCGGTCGAGCGTCGGCTGACCGGTGACGTAGGCGCGCACGGGGCTGCTGATGTCGCGGCGCACGAGCCGGTCGATCTGCGACTGCACGGTCTTGACCATCGCCCGCTCGGAGCGGGCGACCGAGACGACGATCATCGCCGTGTTCGGGCTCGGGCGCAGCGCAGCTGCGGCGCTGCCGCTGCTCCAAGCCGACATCACGCGGCTGTCCGGGCGCCGCGAGAGGTCGAGCACGAGCTTCGGCCCCTGCGCGTTCAGCTGGCGCGCCGGGCCCTGCAGCATGATCGGGACGAGCACGCTCGGCCCGAACCGCGAGTCGGCGAGGGTCTGGGCGCGCGAGGACTCCGAGCCTGCGACGACCGTCACCTGGGGCGACAGCCCGCCCGCGACGTTCAGGCCGACCGCGATCATCACGGCCGCGAACGCCACCCACCCGGCGAGCGTCGCCTTCGGGTGCCTGACAGCGATGCGGGCCAGATGCAGCACGGCGTACTCCTCCTCAGGTTCGTGGCCCGACGGTACGCTCGCCGCGCCCGTCGGGCATCCGTTGTTTCCCCCACCCTTGTGAACGTGATCACCCCCGTTGCGCCCGCGGCGGACCCGCGTGAGACTCGGCCGATGACCACGCTGACGGCCACCGCAGCTGCCCAGGCGCATCCGCTCCCCGCCAACCTCGCCGACATGGCCCTGACCGCCGTCGCACGTCACGACGGCTCTGCCGCGCTGCGCTACAAGCGCGACGGGCGCTGGGTCGACCTCTCCTATGCGGATTTCGGCGCCCGTGCGCGCGCGATCGCCGCCGGCCTGATCGCGCTCGGGATCGAGTCCGGGGATCGCGTCGCGATCCTCGCGAACACGATCCCGGAGTGGACGATCGCGGACGTCGGGATCCTCTGCGCAGGCGCAGTCGTCGTGCCGATCTACTTCACGAACTCGCCGCGCGAGTGCCTGCACGTCCTGGTGCATTCCGACGCGCGCGCGGTCTTCTGCGAGGACGCGGCCCAGCACGCCAAGCTCGCGCAGATCCGCACGGAGTGCCCGGACCTCGAGCACGTGATCGCGCTCTGCGACGAACCGCTCGGCGAGGACGCGCTGACGCTCGACGAGCTCATCCTGCGCGGGAGCGAGGTGCCCGCCGAGGACGTCGCCGCCGTTGGTGGCGTCCCCGTCGCCGGCGACCCCGCGACGATCGTCTACACCTCGGGCACGACCGGCGACCCGAAGGGCTGCATCATCACCCACGGCAACGCCCTCGCGACGATCGGCATGTACGAGGACCAGCTCCACCTCGCGAACGACGAGCACCCCGTCGTCTACATGTTCCTGCCGCTCGCGCACGTGCTCGCGCGCACCGTCGAGCTTGTGACGCTCCAGGAGGGCGGCACGCTCGCCTTCTGGACGCGCGACCCCTCGCACCTGCTCGCCGACCTCGCCGAGGTCCGCCCCACGCACTTCCCCTCGGTCCCGCGAGTCTTCGAGAAGGTCCACACGGCGGCGCTCGTCGGGGTCGAGGACGGGGGCGCGCTGCAGCAGCGCGTGTTCCGCTCGGCGCTCGCGCTCGGTGCGCGCCGCAGCCGCGCCGCGTCGCAGGGCCGTCGCCTCGGGCTCGTCGACCGCCTGCGGGCGCCGCTCGCCGAGCGCCTCGTGTTCGCCAAGGTCCACGCGCTGTTCGGCGGGCGCCTGCGCAAGGCGCTGACCGGCGCGGCGCCGATCGGCCCGGACGTGATCGACTTCTTCGACGCCTGCGGGATCCCGCTGCTCGAGGGCTACGGCATGACCGAGACCTGCGCCGCGGCGACGCTGAACACCGACGAGGCCCGCCGCACGGGCACGGTCGGCCGCGCCCTTCCCGGCGTCCAGCTGAAGATCGCCGCCGACGGCGAGATCCTCATGCGCGGACCGAACATCAGCCCGGGCTACCACCGCGACCGGAAGGCCACGGCGGAGCTGTTCGACGCCGACGGCTGGCTGTGCTCCGGGGACCTCGGCGTCATCGACGACGACGGCTTCCTCACGATCACCGGCCGCAAGAAGGACCTGATCATCACCTCGTCGGGCAAGAACATCGGTCCGACGACGATCGAGACCCGGCTCCAGGAGACCCGCTGGATCAGCCACGCCGTCGTCTACGGCGACGACAGGCCCTACCTCGTCGCGCTGCTGACGATCGACGCCGAAGAGGCGCCCGAGCTCGCGCGGAGGGCGGGAATCCCCGACGCCGATCCTGAGCTTCTGGCAGCCAACGACGCCGTACACGCGGTGCTCCAGGAGTCCGTCGACGAGGTGGGCGCCGACTTCGCCCGGATCGAGCAGGTCAAGCGCTTCGGCGTGCTGGATCGCGACCTGCTGCAGTCCGAGGGCGAGCTGACGCCGACCCTGAAGATCCGTCGCGCGACCGTCTACGACCGTTACCGCGCGCGCTTCGAGGCGCTCTACGAGGCCTGAACGGCGGGGACGCCCATCGCGGCGAGCTCGTTCTCGAAGGCGTCGACGAGCTCGGCCGGCTCGGGCACGAGCGTGCCGTCGGTCATGAACCCGACGGTGACGCGTCCGTCGTAGGAGAAGACGCTGACGCTCATGCCGACCGACCCCGAGCACGGGGCCCAGACCAGCACGCCGGCGACCGGGACGCCGGCGAGCGCGATCGGCGCGCGCGGGCCGGGCACGTTCGTGAGCACCATGATGGCCTTGGCGGCCATCAGGTCGACGATGCGCGCCTCGACGGCGGAGGGCATCCGCCCGATCGCGTCGAGGATTCCGTAGGAGACCTCGCCCTGGCGCGAGCGCTTGAGCGCGAGCATGCGCGCGGCGACCTCGTCGAGCCGCGCGGCGGCATCCTCGATCGCGGCGGGAAGACGCAGCACGACCAGGCCGAAGCGGTTGCCGAGGTCGCGCGGCAGCGGCTCGTCGAGCGGGCGCAGGTTGAACGGCACCATCGCGGCGGTGTCCTGCGCCGCGCCGTCGTGGGCGAGCAGGTACGACCGCACCGCGCCGGTGACGCCCGCCACGAGCATGTCGTTGACCGTCGCCCCGCGCAGGTGCCCCACCCGGCGGACCTCGCCGAGCGGCAGCGGCCGCGACCAGGCGGCGCGCCGCGTCGCCCCGAGCGGGCCGTGGAGAGCCGACCGCGGCTCGGCCGGCGCGCTCAGGAGCCGGAGCAGCGCGACGCCGTAGGGGCCGCCCTGGCGCGCGACGTCGGCGACGCTGCGGGGATGGAGCACGGTCTCGACCGCGGCGTGGACACCCGCTCCGGCGACCGCGCGACCGGCGGCCGCCCCGCTGCGCAGCGGGGCCACGATCCTCCCGAGCGCGCCCGGGCCGTCGCCGCCGGCCTCGGCGTCGTCGGCGATCTCGAGCGCCTCGCCATCACCCAGGTCGTCGGTCAGCGAGAGCATCACGCGCGCCAGCGCGATGCCGTCGGCGATCGCGTGGTGCATGCGCACGACGATCGCGCAGCCGTCGCCGTAGCCGTCCAGCAGGTACATCGCCCAGAGCGGGCGCGCGTGGTCCAGCGGCTGCGCCATGAGGTCCCCGACGACCGTCTGCAGCGTCGCCTGGTCGCCTGGCGCGGCGAGCGCGAGGTGGTGGATGTGCAGGTCGAGGGCGAACTCCGGGTCGTCCTCCCAGGCGGGGCCGGTGACGCCGCCCGCGACGCGCTGCGCGAAGCGCGGGAACGGGTCGACCAGGCGCTCCTGCACGATGTCGCGCAGCCGCTGCTCGTCGATCGGGGCGTCGAACCAGAGCGCCGAGGTGATCACCATGAGGTTCGTCGGGCGGTCCATCTGCAGCCACGCGGCGTCCGCGTGGCTCATCGCATGCTGCGTGCCCATCTGCGGGCTCCTCTCAGGACGGCGCCGGCACCACGAGCACCGGCGCGTGGGCGCTGCGCGTGACGTGGCCGGAGACGCTGCCGAGCAGCACCCGGGCGAGCGGGCCGTGCGCGCGCGAGCCGACGACGAGGAGGCCGACCTCCTCGGTGGTGGTGGCGATCAGCTCCCCCGCCGGGTCGCCGCTGCGCTGCGTGCCGGTGACCTCGATCTCCGCGGGCGCAAGCTCGCGGGCGAGCGCGACGCCATCATCGAGGTCGCCGCGCAGCCGCCCGATCGGGCGGTGCGCGAGCGTCGGGTGCACGTTGATGACGAGCAGCCCGTAGCCCGCGATGCCGGCGAGGTCGGCGGCGAGCGCAAGCGCGGCCTTCGCCGGCGCCGTGCCGTCCCATGCGACACCGATCAGCCGGGGCGCGATCGCCGGGTCGTCGTTGAAGTGCGGGGGCGCGACGGCGACCGGGCAGGGCGCGCCGTTGACGACCTGCTCGACGGTGCCGCCGAGCAGGACGCGGCCGGCGCCGCTGTGGTGGCTGGAGCCGAGGACGATCAGCGACGCGTCCTGGGTGCGCGCGAGATCGTGCAGCCCGTGGGCGACCGCGGGGTCCAGGACGGGCATCAGCTCGACGCTCGCGTCGGGCACGATCGCGAGCATCGCGGTGTGCGTCGACTGGACGATCTCCCGCACGTGCAGCTGCTCGGCGCGCGTGGCGCCGGGGTGGTCGGCCACGTCGGGGATGACGCGCGCGACGAGCAGGTCGCGGTGGGTCAGCTGCGCGAGCAGGTGCGCGAGCGCGAGGCCATCGGCGGCTTCGGGCGCGGCGTCGTAGCCGGCGATGACGAGGTTGCTGTCGGCGGTGGCCATGTGCGCAACGTAACGGTTGAGCGAACGCGCGCCATCCGGGATTTTCCGCGCTGGGCCGATCCGCCGCCCGCGGGCGACCGGGGAAACCGCGCGCGCACCCGAACCGAGCGACCGCCAACGTCAGGCGGGCACTGAGACCCGCTCCGGCGCCCGGAACCCGAGCGTGTAGTGCGCCACGTCGAAGTGGCGCGTCCTCGCGCGGTACTTCCACGTGAAGCCGGGCCAGACCGCGGAGTTTCGGCCGGACGCATCGAGGTAGTAGCTCGCGCAGCCGCCCGCGTTCCAGACGCTGCCCTGCAGCTCCTCGTCGACGTGCCGGATGAACGCGTCCTCGGCCTCCGCGCGCACCTCGATCGTCTCGACCCCGCCCGCGTCCATCACGCGCAGCGCGTCGAGCAGGTACGTGATCTGCGACTCGATCATGTAGACGATCGAGTTGTGGCCCAGGCCGGTGTTCGGCCCGACGAGCATGAACAGGTTGGGGAAGCCCGCGACCGTCGTGCCCAGGTAGGCCTTCGGCGAGCCGTTCCAGTGCTCGGCCATCGTCGTGCCCTCGCGGCCGACGAGGTGCTCGCTGATCGGCGGGTTGAGCGCGCGGAAGCCGGTCCCGAAGATGAGCACGTCGGCGTCCGCCTCGGTGCCGTCGGTGCCGACGACGGAGCGCGGGCGGACCTCGGCGAGCCCGGCGGAGACCACGTCGACGTTCGGTTGCGTGATCGCGGGGTACCAGACGTTCGAGATCAGCACCCGCTTGCAGCCGATCGTGTAGGTCGGCGTCAGCCGCGCGCGCAGCGCCGGGTCGGCGACCTGCTGCTCGAGGTGGCGCATCGCCAGGCGCTGCGGGAGCGCCATCACGCGGGGATGCATGAAGCCCATCACGGCCGCCTCGCGGGAGGCGTAGATCCAGCCGCGCATCGCCTCCTGCAGCTTGGGGAACGCACGGTAGAGCCCCCGCATGCGCGGGGAGATCCGGTGGTCGAGCCGCGGGATGACCCACGGCGCGGTGCGCTGGAAGAGGTGCAGCCTGCCGACCAGCGGCTGGATCTCCGGCACGAACTGGATCGACGAGGCGCCGGTGCCGATCACGGCGACCCGCTTGCCGCGCAGGTCGACGTCGTGATCCCACGTCGCCGAGTGGAACATCGCGCCCTCGAAGCTCTCGATCCCCGGCACGTCGGGCAGGGTCGGGTCGTGTAGCGGGCCGGGCGCGGCGACGACGATCTGCGCGACGAACTCGCCGCGATCGGTCTGCACGTGCCAGCGGCGCGACTCCTCGTCCCACGTGGCCGACGTCACGCGGTGGCCCAGGCGCAGGTGCGGCTCGATGCCGAACTCGCGCGTGCAGCGCTGCAGGTAGCGCTGGATCTCGGCGCCGGGCGAGAACATCCGCGACCAGTCGGGGTTCGGCGCGAAGGAGAACGAGTACAGGTGCGACGGGACGTCGCAGGCGATGCCCGGGTAGGTGTTCTCCCGCCACGTGCCGCCGACGTCGTCGGCCTTCTCCAGGACGACGAAGTCCTCGATGCCCTCCTGCTTGAGGCGGATCGCGGTGCCGAGCCCGCCGAAGCCGCTGCCGATGATGACGATGCGGTGCTCGTGGCGGCCGTCGCCGTTGCCGGTGACTGCCATCAGACGAACCGCTCGCGCAGGTCCTTCTTGGAGAACTTGCCGACCGACGTCTTGGGGACCTCCTCGATGATCTCCACCCGCTCGGGCAGCCACCACTTCGGCACGCGGTCCGCGAGGAAGGCGCGCACGTCGTCGGGGCTGAGCCCGTTCGCCGCATCCTTCGGCACGACGCACGCCAGCGGCCGCTCGCCCCACTTCTCGTCGGCGACCCCGATCACGGCCGCCTCCAGGACGTCGGGGTGGGCCATGATCTCGTTCTCGAGCTCGACGGAGCTGATCCACTCGCCGCCGGACTTGATGACGTCCTTCGTGCGGTCGACGAGCCGGATGTAGCCGTGGCGGTCGATCGTCGCGACGTCGCCGGTCTTGAGCCAGCCGTCGGCGGCGAACGACTCGGCCGAGCGCTCGTCGTCGTAGTAGCCGGCCGCGATCCACGGCCCGGCCGCCTGCAGCTCGCCGCGTGCCTCACCGTCCCATGGCAGCTCGTCCGTCGTCCCGGGCTCGACGATCCGGATCTCCACGAGCGGCACCGGCAGCCCCTGCGACGCGCGGATCCCGGCGAGCTCCTCCTCGGGCAGCCCCTCGAGCGTGCTCTTCACGCGCGAGACCGAGCCGATCGGGCTCGTCTCGGTCATCCCCCACGCCTGGAGGATCGGCAGGCCGACCTTCTCGCGGTAGCGCTCGGACAGGGCGCGCGGCACCGCCGAGCCGCCGCAGGCGATGCGCGTCAGCGCCGAGAGGTCGCGCCCGTCGAGCTCGTCGATCACGCCGTTCCAGATCGTCGGGACGCCCGCGGCGAGCGTCACGCGCTCGGACTCCATCAGGCCGGCGATCGCAGGCGCCGACAGGTCGGGCCCGGGCATGACGAGGTTCGCGCCCGCCATCACCGACGAGTGGGCCAGGCCCCAGGCGTTGGCGTGGAACATCGGCACGACCGGCAGCACGGTGTCGCGCTCGCTGACCGCGAGCGTGTCGGCGAGCATCGAGCCCATCCCGTGGAGGACCATCGAGCGGTGCGAGTAGACGACGCCCTTCGGGTTCCCGGTGGTCCCGCTCGTGTAGCACATGGCCGCCGCGCGGTTCTCGTCCGCGACGTCGAAGGTCGCCGGCTCGCCGCTGGCCAGCAGCTCCTCGTAGTCACGCACGCGCGGATCCGCGGGGATCTGCGCGCCGGCGCCGTCGTCCATCACGACGATGTGGCGCACGGTCTCGAAGGTCTGCACGAGCGGCCAGAAGATCGGCAGCAGCGAGCGGTCGACGAAGATCACCTCGTCGGCGGCGTGGTTGACCGCGTAGGTGATCTGCTCGGGGAAGAGGCGGATGTTCAGCGTGTGCAGCACGCGCCCGCTGCACGGGGCCGCGTAGTAGAGCTCGAGGTGCCGCGCGGTGTTCCACGCGAACGTGCCGACGCGCGCGTCGTCCGCAAGCCCGAGCACGTCGAACGCGCCCGCCAGACGCCGCGTGCGCGCCGCCCACTCGCCGTAGGTCGTGCGCTCCAGGCCCGCGGGCGTCGCCGTGACGATCATCTTCTCGGCGAACAGCTTCTCGGCGCGCCCGAAGACGTGCGGGAGCGACAGGGGGAAGTCCGACATGAGGCCGCGCATCAGCGCAACCTACACCGCGATCCGCTGCTACGCGGCCGCCTTGAGCGACTGCTCGTCGGCCAGCAGCGCACGCAGGTCGGCCGCCGCGACCGGCCGCGAGAAGAGGAAGCCCTGGCCCAGCTCGCAGCCCATCGCGCGCAGCCGCTGCAGCTGTGCCTCGTGCTCGACGCCCTCGGCGACGGGATGCAGCTCGAGCACGCTGGCGAGGTCGACGATCGCCGCCATCAGCGCCGTCTCGCTCCCGCTCTCCACGAGGCCGTCGACGAAGGACTTGTCGATCTTCAGGATGTCGACCGGGAGCTGGCGGATGTAGTTCAGCGACGAGTAGCCGGTGCCGAAGTCGTCGACGGCGATCTTGACGCCGATCGCGCGCAGGTTCTGAAGACGCTCGAGCGCCAGGTCCCAGTCGTCGATCAGCATGCTCTCGGTGATCTCCAGCACGAGCGCCGCGGGGTCCAGCCCGCTCTCCTGCAGCGCGTGGCGCACGTGATCCTCGACGTCGGGACGCTGGAGCTGGCGCGCCGAGAGGTTCACGGACACCTTCAGCTGCGGCGACCGCGGTGCGATCCGCTGTACCGCGACCGCCTCGCGGCAGGCCGTCTCGAGCACCCAGCGCCCGATCGGCACGATCAGGCCACTGCGCTCGGCGGCGGGGATGAAGTCTGCCGGTGACACGAACCCGCGCACCGGGTGGTTCCAGCGCACGAGCGCCTCGAAGCCCGTGATCTCGCCGGTCTCGATGACGACGATCGGCTGATAGTGCAGCACGAGCCGGTCGTCCTGCACGGCCGTCTGGAGGTCGGCGACGAGCTCGAGCTGCTCGACGACGGAGGCGTGCATCGCCTGCTCGAAGATCTGGAAGGTCCCCTTGCCGTGCTCCTTGGCGGTGTACATCGCCACGTCGGCGTTGCGCAGCAGCTCCTCGGAGCCGACCGCGTCGTCCTGCGCGGCGGCGAACGCGATGCCGATGCTCGCGCTGACCGACATGTCCTTGCCGTCCAGCAGCAGCGGCTCGCGCAGCGCGACGAGCAGCCGCTGGGCGACCTCCGAGGCGCGCCCCTCGCCGTCGACGTCCTCCAGCAGGATCGCGAACTCATCGCCGCCCAGGCGCGCGGCGGTGTCCTCGGCGCGGATCGCGTCGCTGACGCGCCGGCCGACCTCGCGCAGCAGCACGTCGCCCGAGACGTGGCCGAGGCTGTCGTTGACGTTCTTGAAGTCGTCGAGGTCGATGAACAGCACGGCGACCTGGTTGCCGCGGTCGCGGCGCCGCGCGAGCGCGTGATCGACGCGGTCGCGGAACAGCGCGCGGTTGGCCAGGCCGGTGAGCGAGTCGTGGAAGGCCTGGCGCGCGAGCTCGGCCTCGAAGCGCTTGCGCTCGCTGACGTCGCGCATGTTCAGCACGATGCCGCCGACGTTCGCGTCGCGGGTCAGGTTGCTCGTCAGCGACTCGGCCGAGAGCCAGTCGCCCCAGGCGTTGCGGATCCGGAACTCGATGAGCTCGGAGGCGCCGTCGGCGGCGGCGGCGACGGCGGAGATCGCGTGGAGCATCGCCGCGCGGTCGTCGCGGTGGACCATCTCGCTGGCGCGCGTCTCGATCACGTCGTGCGCCGGGAAGCCCAGGACGCGCTCGATCGACGGGCTGACGTACTTGATCGTCGTGTTCGGATCGATCACGAGCACGACGTCGGAGGAGTTCTGGACGAGCGAGCCGAAGCGCGCCTCGCTCTGGCTGCGCACGAGTTCCTCGGTCAGCACCGCGCTCTCCAGCGCCAGGGCGACCTGGTAGGCGAGCGTCTCGAAGCCCGAGCGCACGGCGCCCGGCAGCACGGAGGGCGAGGACGCGGCGAGCAGCCCGGCGAGACGTTCGCGGACGAACAGCGGCGCGAGGAAGGTCGGCTGACCCGCGGGCAGGTCGGCCAGCCCGACGACGGCGGGGATGTCCACCGAGCGCCGCAGCAGCAGCGAGGCGAACGCGGGGCCGGGCAGGCGCGAGAGCGGCGTCGCCTGCGTCCCCACCCGCGGAACGATGGTGGGCGTGCCGTCGCGGTCCTCGACGCGCCACGCGCGCACGGCGACGTCCGGGTCGGCGAGCTTCTCCGCCGCCTGGTGGGCGGCCTCGAGGATGCTGTCCTGACCGGTCGCGGTGACGAGCGCGGCGCCCGCCTTGCGCAGCGTCTTCTCGCGCTTGGCCGCGCGCTCCTGGGTCATCACGAGACCGGCCATGCGCGCCATCACGAGGATGAACATGAGGACGCCGGCGGCGGCGACGATGATCTGGTCGGCGCCCGCCCCGGAGACCTGGACGATCTGCACGATCGGCGCGGTCAGCGCGGCGACCCCGAGCGCGGTCAGGCGGAACGTGCTCAGGCGCTGCGGGCGCGAGCTCGTCTGGCTGACACTGCGCATCGACGGATGCAGGGCAGCCGCGCCCCACAGCAGGTAGAAGGTGATCCAGCCGGCGTCGAGCAGGCCGCCGGTGTCGTAGCCGCCGTTGAGCTGGAACCAGCCGTAGACGGCGTCGGTCAGCAGCAGCGCGACGATCGCCCCGACCATGAGGACGAAGGCCGTGCCGCGCTTGCCGCCGCCGACGGTCATGCGGACCGCGACGCCGAGCACGAGCACGTCCATCAGCGGGTATGCGATCGAGATGAGCTTCGTCGGCGTCGACAGCGTCGCGTCGTGCGCGTAGGGCGCCATCAGGAAGATCCACGAGAGGACGGCCAGGCCGGTCGTGATGATCAGCGAGTCGATCAGGCTCGCGGTGTCGCGCCCGCGGTTGCGCTGGCGGATCAGGATCAGCAGGCCCGCCATCAGCGCCGGGTAGACGAGCAGGTACGGGATGTCCGCGACGGACGGGAACGGCAGGGCGCTGCCGAAGATCCGCTGATAGTTGTAGGCGAGCGCGTCGCCCGTGACGAACAGCGCCTGCCCGGCGGCGAAGAGGTACCAGGGGCGCGGGTCGCTCGGCCGGTTGATCCGCGTGCCCACGATGATCGCCGCGACCCCGGAGAGCCCGATCAGGTTGAAGACCGGACCGGAGTGCAGCAGCGGCGGCCCGAACAGGTAGAGCAGGGTCAGCGAGCCGGCACCGACGAGGTAGACCCACCAGGCGCGGGCGGCGGCGACGGGCTGGGCTGTCGGCGCGTCGGTCATCGTCGTCTACGCGGCGCGGCGCTGGTCCTGCAGCGCGGGCTGCAGCTGGAAGCGGTCGGCGACCTCGCCGAGCACCGTGATCAGCCGCGTGACCTCCGCGTCGGTGTTCGCCGCCGTGAGCTGGACGCGGAAGCCGACCTCCTCGCGGGGGACGAGCGGGTAGGCGGCCATCGTCACGTAGATCCCGCGGTCGAACAGGTGGTGGCCGACCTCGTCGATCTGCTCCGCGTGCGTGAGCGGGATCTCGATGATCGGATAGCCGGAGGTGTTCGGCGTGTGCACGCCGAGCTCGGCGAGCGCGTCGAGCACGCGGTGCGTGAGGCGGTGCAGCTCGAGGCGCAGCTCGTCGCCGCGGCGGTCGTTGACGTTCATGCCCTCCCACGTCGTCGCCAGCGAGGCGACCGGCGATGGCCCGGAGTACAGGTACGGCGCGGCGGCCGTCTTGAGCGCCTGCTTGAGCGGCGTGGGAAGCGCGAGGAACGCGAGCAGCGACGAGTAGGCCTTCGAGAAGCCGCCGACGAGCACGAGGTTGTCGTACGAGCCGCCGAGGTGACGGATGATCGAGTTGCCGCGGCTGCCGTAGTCGCACAGCTCGTCGTCGCTGCGCTCGCCGATCACGCCGAAGCCGTGCGCGTCGTCGACGTACAGCAGCGCGTCGTACTCGGCCGCCAGCCGCGCCATCCTGTGCAGGTCCGGCGCGTTGCCGGTCATCGAGTTCAGGCCGTCGGTGCAGATCATGCGCGGGCCGATCGCCGGGCGGCGGCGCAGCAGCGCCTCGAGCGCCTCGAAGTCCTCGTAGGGGTAGCGCAGCACCGTCGCGCCGTGCGAGCGCGCCACCGCGCAACCGTCGAAGATCGTCTTGTGGGCGCGCTGGTCGAGGTAGATGGTGCCCTCGCCGGCGAGCGCCGGGATCACCGAGTTGTGGATGTGGGTGATCGTCGGCAGCACCATCGCGTCCTCCGCTCCCAGGAGACCGGCCAGGCGCTGCTCGATCTCCTCGTACAGGACCGGGCTGCCGAGCAGGCGCGACCAGCTCGGGTGTGTTCCCCAGCGGTCCAGATAGGCCGGGACGGCATCGATGACCTCACGGTCCAGGTCGAGCCCGAGGTAGTTGCAGGACGCGAAGTCCGCGAGCCAGTGGTCCCCGATCCGGATCATGCGCCCATCGATCTCGTCGATCACGGCATCGACCATCGGGTGCGCGTACTGCAGGCGTGCCAGGTCGGCGGTGGTCTGGAGCCAGCGGTTCAGCCAGCCGTTTCCTGGAGCGGGGGTGAGAGTGGGATGTGGCATGCGGACCGTTTCGGATGAGGGGGCAGCGCAGACGGCTCCGCGCTCCTATCGGCCGAAAGACCGCAGAACATGACCCCGCAACTGCAGGATTTGGACCAATCGTCCGGCGGGCGGTGCGCGGCGCGCCGCGGACGGCAGGCGGCGGACGTCCGGTGGTCGTTCGCGCGGCGCTAGGCGACGGGTGCGGCGGTTCGCCCGCGGATCAGATCCGCCGCGCGCTCGCCGATCATGATCTCCGGCGCGTTCGTGTTGCCGCCCGGGATGACCGGCATCACCGCCGCATCGGCGACGCGCAGCCCCTCCACCCCGCGCACGCGCAGCTGGGGATCGACCACGGCCTGCTCGTCGGTCCCGATCCTGCAGGTCCCGACGGGATGGTAGATGAGCTCCACGCGGCGGCGCAGGTCCTGCTCGATGTCGGTGTCGGTATCGACGCCCTCGCCGGGGAACAGCTCGCGCCCGACGACCTCGCGCATCGGCCCGGTGGCGGCGATCTCGCGCGCCATGCGGATGCCGGAGACGAGCGCCGCCACGTCCTCGGGCTCCGTCAGCGAGTTCGTGAGGATCCGCGGCTTGTCCATCGGGTCGGCCGAGCGCAGGCGCAGCTCGCCGCGGCTCTGCGGCGCGACGAGGACGGGCCCGATCGTCAGCGCGTGGCCGTCGTAGGTCGCGGCGCCGTGCTCGTAGAAGTACGCCGGCGCGAAGTGGAACTGGATGTCGGCCGCCGCCAGCCCGGGACGGCTGCGCACGAAGGCGAACGCCTCGGCGACGGTCGAGCTGAGCGGCCCGGTGCGGCGCGTGACCCACTCGAGCATCGCCTTGGGCTTCTCGGCGTCCGCGAGCGAGCCGCCGCCGGGGACGTCCCAGATGCAGACGTAGAACGGATGGTCCTGGAGATTGCCGCCCACGCCGGGCAGGTCGACGCGGACCGCGACGCCGACCTCCGTCAGGTGGTCGGCCGGCCCGATGCCCGAGAGCATCAGCAGCTGCGGCGAGCCGATCGCGCCCGCCGCCAGGACGATCTCCGAGCCCGCGGCGGCGAGCTGCTCGCGTCCCTTGCCGTCGCGGTAGCGCACGCCGGTCGCCCGGGTGCCGTCCAGCTCGATCTTCAGCACCTGCGCACCGGTGACGACCTCGAGGTTCGGCCGCTTGCGCGCGGGCTTCAGGTAGGCGTCGGCGGTGCTCCAGCGCCGTCCGCCGCGCTGCGTGACCTGCACCTTCGCGGCGCCGTCCTGCTCGGGCCCGTTGTAGTCGGCGATGTACGGGATGCCCGCCGCCTCGGCGCCGGCCAGGAAGGACCTTGTCAGCGCGCGCGGCGAGCGCGAGTCCTCGACGCGCACCGGGCCGCCGACCGCATGGTCCTCCGAGGCGCCGCGCTGGTTGTCCTCCGCCTTGAGGAAGTAGGGCTTCACGTCCTTCCAGCCCCAGCCGGTCGCGCCCCCGGCCTCCCACATGTCGTAGTCGAGCGGACGGCCGCGAACGTAGAGCATCGCGTTCATCGCGCTCGAGCCGCCCAGGCCCTTCCCGCGCGGCACGTAGAGCGCGCGCCCGTCGCAGCCCGGCTCCGGCTCGGTCGCGTAGTCCCAGTCACGCTTGCTGTGGAACTGCTGCGCGAACGCCGCCGGGATGACGACGCTCGGGTGGCGGTTCGAGCCCCCCGCCTCGAGCAGCAGCACCCGCGTCCCGGGGTCCTCCGACAGGCGGGCCGCGACGGCGCACCCCGCCGAGCCGGCACCGACCACGATCACGTCATGGGAGCTCATGTCGCGATCCTAGTCGCGCGGATCAGTCCGCGCGGTGCACGATCTCGCCGACGGCCGCGAGACCGAGCGCACGCGCCTGGAGATGGTCCGCAGGCGCCCGATCCCGTTCCCGCCTGAGCCGCTGCGCTCGGCGGGCATCGAGATCACCCGCCGCGAGCTCGCGCGGGCCGATCGCAACGCGGGGAGGCGCGGGCTCTGGCTGCGAACGCTCGACCGCCTCGGGATGGGCTTCGACAGCTGAGCCGGGACGAACCGCGGCACCGATGGCGGCGAGCGTGTTCGAGCGTCGCGGGCGGGTTCCCGGCGCGGGCGTGGCGGGAATCGGGGAGACCGCGAGCGATGCTGGTGTCGCCCGCACTCCGCGGTCAACCATCATCAGCGACGTCAAGCGCGCGGGGACGGCGTCCCGCCAGCCGCGCCGGCACGAGCCGGCGGGCGACGCGGGTGCGGGGGAGCTCCGGCGGTTCGCCCGGCGGGCGGACTGCCGCCCCCGCCACCCATGTCGCGCGCCGGCCGACCACCAACGCCCGCCGACGACCACGACGGCTACCGTTGACAGGCCGATGGAGCTCGCGCCCGACACCCCGAACGTCGAGCTGCGCAGGAGCTCCGACGGCGAGCCGCTCGTCGTGCTCGCCTTCCCCTACGACGCGCGCATCGTGAACGCCGTGCGGCGGGTGCCGAACCGCCGCTTCGACTGGGACCGCAAGGAGTGGTCGGCGCCGGCCGACGACTGGAGCGGCGTGCACGTCGCCGAGGTCCTTGCGCAGTTCCCGGAGCTGACGACAAGCGCCGAGGCCGCGGCCTGGCTGGCGGCGATCGACCGCCGCTGGGTCGGCCACGTGAGCACGCGGCGCCACGACGGCCGCGGCTGGTTCGCACTGCGCACGCGTGCGGGGAGCCCGCCGCAGGAGCTGCTCGACGGCGCCGTCGAGCACGCGGGCCTCCTGCTCGTCCCGCTCACACAGGCGGCCGAGCGGGCGCTGCGCGAGCAGCGCTCGGCGCGCTTCGACGCCGGCGCGGACCGCTGCCTGGACGCGCTCGAGCTCGGCGACGACCCGCCGCCCGCGCGGCTGTCGGCGAGCGAGCGCGTCGACGGCGACTGCCTGCGCCTCGACGTCCTCTGGGACCCCGACGTCGGCACCGCCTTCGAGAAGCTCCCGGCCGCCGAGGGCAAGCGGACGGTGCCGACCGATCCGTGGCTCGTCGAGCAGCTCGACGCGTTCATCGCGCTGCACGACGTCGCGCTCACGGGCTCGGCGGCGACCGTCCTGCGCGGCCTGCGCGCCGAGGCCGACGCGGCGAACGTCGAGATCCGCCGCTCCCGCGCGACGCACGCCGAACCGCTGCCCGAGGTCGCCGCCCGCCTCGGCGGCACGCTCGAGCCGTTCCAGTGGGCGGGTGTGCGCTACGTGCTCGACGCGCGGCGCGCGTTCCTGGCCGACGAGCAGGGGCTGGGCAAGACGGTCGAGGCGCTGGCCGCGCTCGAGGCCGACGATGCCTACCCGGCCGTCATCGTCTGCCCCGCCTCGCTGAAGCTCAACTGGCAGCGCGAAGCCGCGCGCTGGCTGCCGCACCGCAGCGTCGCCGTCGTCGAGGGCCGCAGCGCCGTCCCCCCGACCGGCGAGCTGACGATCGTCAACTACGAGATCGTCGCCGCCCACCGCGACGAGCTGGCACGGCTGAAGCCGCGTGCGCTCGTCGTCGACGAGTCGCACTACTGCAAGAACCCCAAGGCCAAGCGCACGCAGGCCGTCCGGCGTCTGGCGCAGAGCGTCAACGCCGACGGGCTGCGCCTCGCGCTGACCGGGACGCCGGTGCTCAACCACGCCGACGAGCTGATCGCGCAGCTGCGCGTCATCGGGCGCCTGGACGACTTCGGCTCGGGCGCGCGCTTCTCGCGCGAGTTCCGCGGGGCGCAGAGCGAGGAGCGCCTGCACTGGCACCTGCGCCGGCGCTGCTTCGTGCGGCGGCTGAAGTCCGAGGTGCTGCCCCAGCTTCCCGCCAAGCGCCAGGTCGTCGTGCCGATCGCGCTCGACAACGTGCGCGAGTATCGCCTGGCCGAGAAGGACGTGATCGAGTGGCTCCGCGCACAGCCACTCGACCTCAAGGAGCTGAACGCGAAGATCGCCGCGACGCTTCGCGCCCAGCGCCTGGCCCAGCTCGGGACGCTCCAGCGCCTGGCGGGCCGCGGGAAGCTGCACTCCGCGCTCGCCTGGATCCACGACTTCCTGGCCTCCGGCGAGGCGCTCGTCGTGTTCGCGCGCCATGTCGACGTGCAGGAGGCGGTGCTCGAGCGCTTCCCGGGCGCGCTGCACCTGCTCGGCCGCGACGCGGCCGTGGCGCGTGAGGAGAGCATCGCCGCCTTCCAGGATCCCGAGGGCCCGCAGCTGATCGTCTGCGCGACGCGCGTCGCCGCGCAGGGCATCACGCTCACGCGCGCGTCGAACGTCGCCTTTCTCGAGCTCGAGTGGACGCCGGCGATGCACGACCAGGCCGAGGACCGCTGCCACCGCATCGGCCAGCGCGACGCGGTCACGGCGTGGTACCTGCTGGCGGCCGAGACGATCGACGAGACGATGGCCAGGCTCATCCAGCGCAAGCGCCAGGTCGTCGCGGCGGTGACCGACGGGCGCGAGATGGAGACGGACGGCATGGTCGACGCCGTGATTCGCGAGCTGCGCGACGGCCGGCCGTTCCAGCACCTGCGCCCGGTCGCCTGATGACGCGCGCACAGTGGGGGGCGGCGGTGGTCGCCGCCCTGCTGGCGGGCTCGCTGTCGCTGCTGCTCGCCTCGGCGCCGGGCTACGACGCCTTCGCCTGGCAGGTCTGGGGGCGCGGGCTGGCGCACCTGCGCCTCGACACGACGGGCGGGCCGTCGTGGAAGCCGCTGCCGGTGCTCGTCGACGCGCCGCTGAGCGTGCTCGGGAACGCCGCACCGCTGATCTGGCTCGCACTCGTGCGCGCCGTCGCGCTGCTGGCGCTGCTGCTGGCCCACCGGCTCGCCGCGCGGCTCGCCGGGCCGGTGGCGGGCTGGGTCGCGGTCGTCGGGCTGGCACTGGGCGCCGGCCTCTACCGCACCGCCCTGCTCGGATCCTCCGAGCCCCTGCTGATCGCCCTCGCGCTCGGCGTCTGTGACTGCCATCTCGGCGGGCGCCGGCGCTGGTCGCTCGGGTGCATCGCGCTCGGCGGGCTGATCCGTCCCGAGGCGTGGCCGTTCCTGTGGCTCTACGCCGCGTACGTCTGGCGCGCCGAGCCCGCGGCCCGGCGCCTCGTCGCGCTGCTCGCGCTCGCACCGCCGGCGATCTGGCTCGGCCTCGACTGGATCGGCTCCGGCAAGCCGCTGAGCGCGGGCGCACGCGCGCACGAGCCCGCGGCGGGCAGCATCGCGAACGCGCGCCTCCCCGCGCTGGAGGTCCTGCGCCGCAGCTCCGAAGCCATGCCCCTCCCGGTGTTCCTGCTCGGCGTCGGGGCGGCGATCGCGGGCGTGCGGCGCCGCGACCGGGCCGTGCTCGAGATCGCCGCCGTCGCGCTCGCCTGGATCGCGATCGTCGCGATCCTCAGCCAGGGCGGCTACCCGGGCCTGCAGCGCCACCTCGCCGTCCCGGCAGCGCTGATCTGCGTGCTCGCCGGCGTCGGCGTCGCCTGGTTCTTCGCGGCGCTGCCCGGCCGCGGCTGGCGCGTGGCCGCCGCCTCGGTGCTGCTCGGCCTGGGCTTCGCGTTCGCGTTCCCGCCGATGCGCCAGGACGGACGCCTGCTGAGCGTCGCCCGCGCGCAGACCGATCAGCTCGGCGAGCTGCGCCGAGCGATCGGTCGCGCCGGCGGCGCCCACGCCGTCCTGGCGGCCGGCGCGCCCGCGATCAACCCCTGGCTCCAGACGGCGCTCGCGTTCGACCTGCATGCGCAGCTGCCGCAGGTCCAGGCGACCTGGGGGTCGACGCGCCGGCACCCCGGCTGGCAGCCGCCGGCGATGGTCTTCCGCGCCCCCGCGCGGCTGGCCGGCCCCGGGCCGGCGCTCGGTTCCTCCGTGGCCGTGCGGCCGGTGGCCGCGGCCGGCCGCTGGCGCGTGCTGCTCGCGAAGCCGCGGTAGCCGCGCGCCGACGCGATCGCAACCGAATGCCGTCGGGAAGCCGGGGCGCGGTCGCGTCCGGCCGACGCGGTCGCTCCAGGGCTCTGGCTCAGCGCAGCGCGGCGGCCTTCGCCGTGCGCGGGTCCGAGCCGATCTGCTGCGCGCCGACCCAGTCGTCGAGCTCCTGCCAGCAGCCGTAGAGCCAGGCGACGCGTTCGTCGTGGTCCTCGGGGATCTCGGCGCGCGCGTGGCGCCAGAAGCGCACGCGCACGGTCGTGCCCACGAGCGCGCCGCTCCACACGTCGCTGACGTACTCGAAGCCGTCGAGGCCGACGTGGCCGATCACGACGACGTCGGCGCCCGCGGCCTCGTCGATCAGCGCGAGCGGGCCGCCCAGGCGCGGCGGCAGCAGGTTGTGCAGCCGCGCCGCGAGCAGCCCGGCGACGGGATCGCTCGCGGCGATCGACGCCTGCGCGCGGGCGAGCTTCTCCGGCGTGTAGCGCGTGCCCTCGGGATAGACGAGCAGGCCCTCACGCGGCCCGAGGTCCTCGGCGAGCACGCGCACGCGCGCGGTCTCGGCCGCTGCGTCGCCGGAGGCCCGGCGCACGAAGCAGGTCGGGATCCAGTGGCCGCCGATGTCCAGCGTCGGCAGCTTGGCGAGCTCGGCCTTCAGCACGTAGCGCAGGTCGATCCCGTGGGGGCGGCTGACGAGCGCCGCCGGCAGCGCGTTGTCGATGATGCTCGCATGGCGGATCAGGAACACCGCCGGGACGGGCTCGACCAGGTCGTCGCCCTCGATCGTGAAGCGCAGGCCGAAGATCCGGCGCACGCCCGCCAGCTGCCCTGCCGCCCAGCCGGCCTGCAGGTCGTAGACCCGGCGCCGGCGCGCCGGGGAGTCGCCGCCCAGCGGGCCGCCGCTGCGCAGCCAGGCCCACCCGAGGCCCACCACGCCGAGCAGGTCGCGGAACAGGAACCACCACGCGAACGCGACGATCCGCACCGCCATCCAGGGCTTGCGCCGATGCACCCACAGCGCCAGGTCGGCGAGGGCGGCGCCGGCGAGCAGGACCGGCGAGAGCAGCGTCACGAGGACGAGCAGGAGGGTCTCGGCGAGGATCGTCGCCGCGAGCCGTGCGGCCCGGGCCCCGGCCGGCCCCTCAGGTGCGAGCAGCGACAGGGCGGCGCGTCAGTTCCGGCGCTCGGGTGCGATGCGGTGCGCCATCGACCACACGGTACTCCGCGCGCGGGCGACGCGCGACGGCCTCATCTCCTAGCTCGGCTCGGGCTCCATGCGGATCGCGCCGCACGGGCATTCCTGCGCGCAGATCCCGCAGCCCTTGCAGAAGTCCAGGTCGAAGGCGTAGCCGTCGTCGACGTCGACCTTGAGCACGGCGTTGTCCGGGCACACCCCGTAGCAGTTGTCGCAGCCGAAGCAGTTGCCGCAGGACAGGCAGCGCCGCGCCTCGAACAGCGCGTTCGACTCGTCGAGCCCGAGCGCGACCTCGTCGAAGGTCGAGCGGCGGCGGATCGCGTCGAGCTGCGGCGCGACGGTCTTCGGCGCGTCGGCGTAGTACCAGGGATTGAGCTGGTCGAACGTCGCGAGCTCGGGGCGCTCGGGATGGACGTAGTCCTCCCCGCGCAGCCACGCGTCGATGTTGCGCGCCGCCTGCTTGCCGTGCCCGATGCCGACGGTCACCGTCCGCTCGGCGGGCACCATGTCGCCGCCGGCGAAGATCCCGGGGTGGCCGGTCATCATCGTCGGCCCGACCTGGACGACGCCGTCCTCGATCTCCAGACCCGGCACGCCGTCCAGCAGCGAGAGGTCGGCCTCCTGCCCGAGCGCGAGCACGAGCGAGTCCGCCTCGAGCTCCTCCAGCTCACCGGTGGGCTGGGGAAAGCCGCTCTCGTCGAGCTCCATCTTCTCCAGCACGAGGCGCCCCTCGTCGGCCTGCCGGATGGTCGAGAGCCACTTCATCATCACGCCCTCGTCCAGCGCCTCCTCGACCTCGAAATCGTGCGCCGGCATGCGGTCGCGCGTGCGCCGGTAGACGACGATCGCCTCGGTCGCGCCGAGCCGCTTCGCCGTGCGCGCGGCGTCCATCGCCGTGTTCCCGCCGCCATAGATGACGACGCGCCGCCCGAGCAGCGGGCGCTCCTCGCCCTCCATGCTGCGCAGCAGCGCGACCGCGTCGAGGATGTGCGCCGCCTCGCCGGCCGGGATGTAGGCGCGCTTCCCGATATGCGCCCCGACCGCCAGGAACGCGGCGTCGAACCCGCCGTCGGCCATCGCCGCGCCGATGTCCGAGACCTTCGTGTCGAGCTCGAGCGTCACGCCCAGGTCGAGGATGCGCTGCACCTCGGCGTCGAGGACGTCGCGCGGCAGCCGGTACTGGGGGATGCCGAAGCGCATCATGCCGCCGGCCATCGGGCCGGCCTCGCGGATCGTGACCGCGTGCCCGCGGCGGGTCAGGTGGTAGGCCGCCGAGAGCCCGGACGGGCCGGCGCCGACGACGAGCACGCGCCTGCCGGTCGGCGGGGCGTCGGCGGTCAGCTGCCAGCCGCGCTTGATCGCCTCGTCGCCGAGGAAGCGCTCGACGGAGTTGATGCCGACGCTGCTGTCCAGCTGCGCGCGGTTGCAGGCGGTCTCGCACGGGTGGTAGCACACGCGCCCCATCACGGCGGGCAGCGGGTTGTCCTCGACGATCCGCCGCCAGGCCGCCTCGTAGTCGCCGGACTCGGCGTGGTAGAGCCACTCCTGGATGTTCTCGCCGGCCGGGCAGCCGTCGTTGCACGGCGGCAGGCGGTGCGTGTAGACCGGGCGCTCGTCGCGCCAGGAGCCCGTGTGGTTCGCACGGCTGGACCCGACGTCGAGCGTGATCGCGAACGGCTTGTGCATCAGGCATCGCCCCCGTCCACGTCGTCGTCGACCAGCCCGAAGCGGCGGATGTTGCGGTCCGCGCCGGCCTGGATGCGCGCGATCACCGCGGTGTTCTCCTGCGGCCTGAAGAGGTGGGCGAAGCGCTTCTGCGGGCGCAGGTACTCCTCGACGGGCACGCGCCGGCGGATCTTCGAGACGCCCGTGACCTCACCGTCGCGTGCCTCGAAGACCGGGAAGATACCGGTCTCCTTGGCCAGGCGCGCGATGCGGATCGTGTCCTTCGACGCGCTGCCCCAGCCGAGCGGGCACGGGACGAAGATGTGCAGGTAGCGCGCGCCGCGCAGCTCCATCGCCGTCTGGACCTTCGCCTCGAGGTCGTGCAGCTCGGCGACCGTCGCGGTCGCGACGTAGGGGATCTCGTGGGCCATCGCGATCAGCGGCGCGCTCTTGCCCTGCCCGAAGACGTTCCCGGGCTCGGGGCCGACGGCCTGCGTCGTCGCCGTGCGCGCGGCCGGCGGGGTCGCGCCCGAGCGCTGGACACCGGTGTTCATGTAGGCCTCGTTGTCGTAACAGATGTAGAGCACGTCGTCGTTGCGCTCGAACATCCCGGACAGGCAGGCGAAGCCGATGTCGACGGTGCCGCCGTCGCCCCCCTGGCCGACGACGCGCACGTCCTCGCGGCCCTTGACGCGCAGCGCGGCGGCGATGCCGGTCGAGACCGCGGGAGCGTTGCCGAACAGCGAGTGCAGCCACGGGATCTGCCAGGACGTCTCGGGGTAGGGCGTGGAGAAGACCTCGAGGCAGCCGGTCGCGTTCGCCGCGATCAGCCGGCCCTCGGTGGCGCGCATCGCCGCGTCGATCGCGTAGCGCGCACCGAGCGCCTCGCCGCAGCCCTGGCAGGCGCGATGCCCGCACGTGATCGAGTTCGTGCGCTCCTCCCCCGCCTGCAACGAGCGCTGCTCGGGATCGAGCAGGCGGTTGCCCACCGCGAAGCTGCCCGTCTGGTAGAAGCGAATCGCCTCAGGCTTCATGTCAGACCGCCTTCGAGGCGACGGCGCCGATGTCGCGCAGGATGTTCTCGGCATGCGGACCGGAGGTGCGCGAGGAGCGCGTGCGCTCGAGCTCGCGGTTCACGACGTCCCAGTCCATGTCCAGGAAGGTCAGCGGCTCGAGGCGGTCGGCGACCGCGTCGAGCAGGAGGGCGCGCAACGACTCCTTCGTGATCGGCCGCCCTCCGAGCCCGGCGATCACCGTCGAGCCGTGCAGCTGGATGCCCGACAGCGCGGTGCGCACGTTCTCCGAGACGATCCCGCCGACGCCGACGGCCAGCGCCTTCTCCAGCACCACCACGCGCTTGGCGTGCCCGAGCGCCGCGCGCACGGCCGCCAGCGGAAACGGGCGGAAGGAGCCGATGCCGACGACGCCGAGGCCGACGCCCTCCTCGCGCAGCTCGTCGACGACGTCCTCGATCGTGCCGAGCACCGAGCCCAGCGCGACGACGATCGTCTCGGCGTCGCGGGCGCGGTACTCGCGCACCAGCCCACCGGAGCTGCGCCCGAAGGCCTGCTCGAAGTCCGCTGCGATCTGCGGGATCAGCTCGAGCGCCTGCAGCTGCTTGGCGTGCGCGAGGTACTTGACCTCCATGAAGGCCTCCGGCCCGACCATCGCGCCGATCGACACCGGCTCGTCGGGGTCGAGCACCTGACGCGGGACGAACGGCGGCAGGAACGCGTCGACCTGCGCCTGCTCGGGGATGTCGATCCCCTCGAAGGCGTGCGTGAGGATGAAGCCGTCCATGCAGACCATCACGGGGGTCGAGAGCTCCTCGGCCAGCCGGAAGGCCTGGATGTGCAGGTCGACGGCCTCCTGGTTGGTCTCGGCGTAGAGCTGGATCCAGCCGGAGTCGCGCTGGGACATCGCGTCGCTGTGGTCGTTCCAGATGTTGATCGGCGCGCCGATCGCGCGGTTGGCGACCGTCATCACGATCGGCAGGCCGAGTCCGGAGGCGTTGTAGAGCGCCTCGGCCATGTAGAGCAGGCCCTGGCTGGCGGTGGCGGTGTACGAGCGCGCGCCGGTGGCCGAGGCGCCGATCGCCACCGACATCGCCGCGAACTCCGACTCGACGTTGACGAACTCGCACGGCGTGAGCTCGCCGGACTTCACGAGCTGCGAGAGCCCTTCGACGATGTGCGTCTGCGGCGAGATCGGGTAGGCGCAGATGACCTCCGGCCGGCAGAGCGCGACGGCCTCGGCGACCGCCCTCGAGCCCTCAAGCTGTCGCAGCATCCGCGAGCTCCGCCATCTCGTCGGCGACCCAGGCGTGAGCGGCGCGCGCCGCGGCGACGTTGCCCTCGCCGACGGCGCCCGCGAAGCGCTCGGTGATCGCGCGCGCGACCGCGTCGAGCGAGATCACGCCGCTGAGCGCGGCGAACCCGCCGAGCAGCGCCGCGTTGGCGACCGGCCGCCCGGTGTGCTCGCGTGCGAGGTCCCCCGCCGGCACGGTCAGCAGCCGCTCGCTGCGAAAGCCGGCGACGAAGTCGTCGAGCCCGAGGTCGCGGAACGTGCGCGCGGTGTTGATGAGCATGTAGCCGTCGGGGTGCAGGCCGTCGAAGACGTCGACCTGGTGGAGCAATGTGGGGTCCTGCACGATCAGCGCGTCCGGCGCGACGACGGGCTCGCGCACGCGGATCGGGCGGTCGTCGATCCGGCAGAAGGAGACCACGGGCGCGCCGGTGCGCTCGGAGCCGAAGCTCGGGAACGCCTGGGCGTGGCGGCCCTCGTCGAAGGCGGCGACGGACAGCATCTCGGCTGCCGTGACGACCCCCTGGCCTCCCCGGCCGTGTATGCGAACCTCGAACACGTGCGACGCATGCTCGCGAGCGCCGCCGGCGCGCGCAGCGGGGTGAACTACGGAAGCTCGGCCGGCGCGCCGCGAACCGCTGCAACGCCCACGGACATGCGGAGTATCTCTTGACGGCCCGCGCGCCGGATGCGCGCAGGCGGCGCGGCGTCCCGTCCGCTCCGTCAGAATGGCCGAGCCAGATTCCCGTCCCGAGGAGTTCCATGTCCCGTCGCATCCAGGCGCTCGCGCGCCCGGCCATCATCGTGCTCGCCGCCGCCGCCCTGCTGGCGCCCGCCGCGACCGCGCAGGCCGCCAAGCCGCGCACCGCACCCGCCGGGCTCGCGTTCTACACGCCGCCCAAGCCGCTGCCCGCGGGCCGGCACGGCGACGTGATCTGGTCGCGCACCGTCACCGGCGCCGACGCGCTGCCGCACGGCGCCAAGACGACGCTGGTGCTCTACCGCTCGAACGCGCTGAGCGGCAAGGCGATCGCCGTCTCCGGCACCGTCACGGTCCCGAAGGGCAAGGCGCCCAAGGGCGGCTGGCCGATCATCAGCTGGGCGCACGGGACGACCGGCTCGGCCGACGTCTGCGCGCCCTCGCGCGACGGCCTCGCCAACCCGGCGCACGCCTACATCTCGTACGTCAACCCGGTGCTCGACGGCTGGCTGCAGCGCGGCTACGCGATCGCCCGCACCGACTACGAGGGCCTCGGCACGCCGGGCCCGCACCCCTACCTGATCGGGCACTCCGAGGGTCGCGGCGTCCTGGACATCGCCCGCGCCGCGCGCAAGCTCGATCCGCGGATCGGGAACAAGCTCGTGATCGCCGGCCACTCGCAGGGCGGACAGACGGCGCTGTTCGCCGCTGCCGACGCGAAGACGTGGACGCCGGACCTGCAGCTGCGCGGCGTCGCGGCGTTCGCCCCGGCCTCGAACATCGCCGGCCTCGTCGCCGCCGCCAAGGTCCTGACCACGCCGAACGGCCTCTCGGGCCTGGGCGGCATGATCCTCGACTCGGCCGTGACCGCCTCCGGCGTGAACGCCGCCGACGTCGCCTCGCCCGAGGCCGTCGCGCTGCTGCCGCAGGTGCAGACCAAGTGCCTGCCCCAGCTGAGCGCCACCGACTCGTGGGGCGCGCTCGCCCCCGCGTCGATCATCCGCGACGGCGTCGACCTCTCGAAGCTCAACAAGGTCCTCGACGGCATGGACCCGACGCTGAAGATCGCCGCGCCGGTCCTGCTGATCCAGGGCGAGAACGACACGACCGTCTTCAAGGCCTACACCGACGCGCTCGACACGCGGCTCGTCGCCAAGGGCGACACCGTGAAGTACACGCCCTATCCGGGCGTCGACCACGGCGGCATCGTCACCGCCGGCGCCAAGGAGACGACCACCTGGCTGAAGCAGCGGCTCGGCTAGCCGCTCGGGCGGAGGTCCGGCGCGGCTACAGCCCGCGCTGGGCCTCGGTCCGGTAGTCCACGACCTCGCAGCCGCGCAGCTTCCAGCTGTTGCGGCCGCGATGGCTGAGGTAGACGACGTCGCGGCCGGGCCCGCAGTCGATGATGCCGTGCCCGAAATGGGCGTGGATGACATCGTCGCCCGGGCCGCCCTCGACGCGGTTCCAGCCGTGGCTGGCGTAGATGAAGTCGTTGCCGGCCCCGCCGTAGAGGCGGTCGACCTGCGTCGTCGGCTGGCCGCTGGGCTTGAAGTCGCCCCAGATCACGTCGGCGCGGCGCCCGCCCATGATCGTGTCGGAGCCGTGACCGCCCAGCAGCTCGTCGCTGCGGTGGGTGCCGTGCTTCGTGCGCTCGTGGTCGAGCTTGTTGATCCACAGCACGCCGTCGATCCGTGGCCAGCCGGCATGGCTGGCCATGCCGGACGCGCTGCCTGCATGGGAGAGGAGCAGCAGCGCGGCGAGCATGGAGACGAGCGCGAGGGCGACGGGGAACGTCCTCAACGTCATTGGCGCACACGGTAGCGGGCCGGCCGGAAGGATCAGCGCGCGCGCCGCCGAAGGCCGTGGTCTCGTGGCGCTTCGCATCGGCATCGATCTGGTCGCGGTCGAGGACGTCCGCGAGGCGCTGCGCGCCCACGGCGAGCACTATCTGCGGCGCGTCTACACGCCCCAGGAGGTCCGTGACTGCACGGTCCGCGGCGATGTGGAACCCGAGCGCCTCGCCGGGCGCTTCGCAGCGAAGGAGGCCGCGCTGAAGGTCCTGCGACCCGCCGGCTCGGCAGCGTGTCCCCTGACGGCCATCGAGGTCGTCCGGGATCCCGAGGGCTGGGTGTCGGTCCGGCTGACCGGCGCTGCCGCGGAGCTGGCCTCGCGGGCAGGCCTCGCGGACCTCGCCCTGAGCGTCTCCCACGAGGCGGGTTTCGCGACCGCGATCGTGATTTCGGAAAACCTCGTCAGCGGCCGATAATGCCCTCGTGACCGACACCGACACGATTCGCCGGGTCCTCAACGACCACGCCCGCCTCTCGGTGGACGCCGACGCGCTCGACGAGCACGCCGACCTCTATCAGGCCGGCATGACCTCGCACGCGAGCGTCAACGTCATGCTCGCGCTCGAGGACGGCTTCGATCTGGAGTTTCCCGACCGCATGCTCAAGCGCGACGTGTTCGAGAGCATCGCCAGCATCGCCGGCGCGGTCCGCGAGCTGCAGCGGGCGGCGGCATGATGACCGCTTCCGCCGCGATCGACGCCGACCGTGCCTTCCTGGACGCGATCACGCAGATCGCGGACGAGGTCGCGGCCCCCAACGCGGACGACGTCGATCGCAACGCCCGCTTTCCGGCGGAGGCGCTCGACGCGCTGCGCGCGCGGCGGGCGCTCTCGGCCTTCGTGCCCGCCGGGCTCGGCGGCGATGGCGTCTCCTTCGAGGCGATCGCCACGGGCTGCTTCGAGCTGGGCCGCCGCTGCGGGGCGACGGCGATGATCTTCGCGATGCACCAGATCCAGGTGATCAGCATTGTGCGCCACCTGGACGACGCGGCGTGGTTCGAGGAGTACCTGCGCGGGCTCGTCGCCGAGCAGCGCCTGATCGCCTCGGCCACGAGCGAGGTCGGGACCGGCGGCGACATGGGGCGCTCGGTGGCCGCCGTCACCCCTGCTGCCGACGGGCTGTGCACGTTGGAGAAGCAGGCGCCGACGATCAGCTACGGCGCCTACGCGGACGATCTCTTCACCACCGTGCGGCGCGCGCCGGACGCCGAGCCCGGCGACCAGGTCGTCGTGCTGACACGGCGCGAGCAGACGACGTTCGAGCCCACGGGGACGTGGGACCCGATGGGCATGCGCGGCACGTGCTCCCCCGGCGCCGTCGTGCGCGCCGAGTTCCCGGCAGAGCAGATCCTCCCGGCCCCCTTCCCGCGCGTCTCCGCGGAATCGATGGTCCCGGTCTCGCACATCCTCTGGTCGCAGCTCTGGCTGGGCATCGCGACGGACGCCTTCGACCGCGCCCGCGCCTTCGTCCGTGCGGCGGCGAAGCAGAAGCCCGGCGAGGTCCCACCGGCCGCGGCGCGCCTCTCGCACGTCATGAGCGAGCTCTCGCTCCTGCGCGGCGAGGCCTCCTCGGCGCTGTTCCAGTTCGCCGCCGCGTCGGAGGACCCCGACCGCGAGTGGCTGTCCACGATGGCGGCGGCGCTGCGCTTCAACAACCTCAAGATCGCCACCTCGGAGCAGGCCCCGCGCGTCTGCCAGGCCGCGATGGGGGTCTGCGGGATCATGGGGTTCAAGAACGACACGCCCTACAGCGTCGGACGCCAGCTGCGGGACGCGATGTCCGCATGCCTCATGGTCGCGAACGAGCGCATCCATCAGACCAACGCGAGCCTGCTCCTGATCGCCAAGGACGTGTAGGTGCCGGCGTTCCGCGAAGGCTCGCCGGCCCAGACGGCGTTCCTGAAGGAGCTGATCGACGCCGGCCTCTTCATCGAGACCGGCGTCCCAGGGCTCTACGGCCGAAACGCCGTGTTCGAGGACGTGCGGCTGCGCTTCGACGACCTCATCCGCCGCCGGGCGCTGCCCGACGGCCCCGAGGCGCTGCGCTTCCCGCCGCTCCTGCCGCGCCGGCAGCTCGAGTCGAGCGGGTACCTGAAGTCCTTTCCCCACCTCGCGGGCACGATCTTCGCCTTCGAGGGCGACGAGGCCGCCGCCCAGGAGCAGCAGGAGCGGGCCGGCCGCCACGAGGACTGGAGCGTGCATCAGCAGATGAGCCGGCTCGTCCTGACCCCGGCCGCGTGCTACCCGGTGTATCCCGCGATCGCCGGGCGCGGCCCCCTGCCCCCGGGAGGCGTGATGATCGACGCAGGCGGCGCCTACGTCTTCCGGCACGAGCCGTCGGGCGACCCGGCCCGGCTGCAGATGTTCCATCAGCGCGAGCTCGTCCGGATCGGCGAGCCGGAGACCGTGGCGCGCTGGCGCGACAGCTGGCGCGACCGCGCGGTCGTACTGCTCACCGCGCTCGGCCTGGACGCGCACCTGGACGTCGCGGCCGACCCGTTCTTCGGGCGCAGCGGACGCATGCTCGCAGCCAGCCAGCGCGAGCAGCAGCTGAAGTTCGAGGTGCTCGTCCCGATCGCCGGCGACGAGCCGACCGCCGTGGCCTCGTTCAACTACCACCAGGACCACTTCGCGGCGGCCCACGGGATCGAGCTCGCGGACGGCGCCGTGGCCCACACTGCGTGCCTGGGCTTCGGGGAGGAGCGGATCGTGCTCGCGCTGCTGCGCCGCCATGGCCTCGAGCCCGGCGCCTGGCCCACGGAGGTCCGGCAGGAGCTGGAAGGCTGATGGCCGCCCCGACGACCGGCTTCGTCAGCCTGTTCGGGCTGGACCCCGCGACCTACGTGCCGCACCCGATCCACGCCGGCGCGCACGTCTACGGTGAGACCAACTGCTACGCCGACGTCCTGATCGAACTGCTCCACGCCCGCGGCGACGAGCCGCTCGCCGTGCTGGGCAGCGTCCTGCGGATGGACTTCGAGGGCGACCAGTGGACGTTCTTCAAGCCCGCACCCGAGGACCTCGAGCTGCTCCTCGGGATCGACGTCCACGAGATGCAGCCCTACCGGCCGCTTCCGGACCAGATCGCCGAGCAGCTCGCGGTGGGACGCACGCTCATCGTCGAGCTCGACTCGTTCCATCTCCCCGACACGGCGTCGACGAGCTACGGGACCGAGCACGTGAAGAGCTCGGTCGCGGCGGAGGCCATCGACGTCTGCGGCCAGCGTCTGCGCTACTTCCACAACGGCGGGCTCCACGAGCTCGCCGGCGAGGACTTTCGCGAGGTGTTCCGGCTCGGGCGCTCGTTCTCGCCGGACATCCTGCCGCCGTACACCGAGCTCGTGCGCTTCGACCGCGGCTCGCGCCTGACCGGCGGCGCGCTGCGCGAGGGCGCACGCGAACGCGTCAGGCATCACCTGGGGGCGCGGCCCGCGGCGAATCCGTTCCCCGGGTTCGGCGCGCAACTCGAAGAGCAGCTGCCGTTGCTGCTGGAGGGCGACGCGGCCGGCTACCACGCGTACGCGTTCGCGACCGTGCGCATGGTCGGTGCCGGCTTCGAGGTCGCCGCCTCGCTGACCGACTGGCTCCTGGGTTCCCGTGAGGCGCAGGCGGCGGCGGCGTTCCGCCGCATCGTCGACGAGGCGAAGGTGCTGTCGTTCAAACTCGCCCGTCGCCGTGCCTTCGACGTGCAGCCCACGATCGCTGCACTCGGGTCGGCGTGGGACGAGGCCACGACGCGGCTCGACGATGCGCTCGGCTGAGGGCGACGCGACGCCTGTCGGATGGCAGGCGATCTCGACGGCGCCGGGAGCGTGGGCGACACCCGCCGACGTCGCCGGAGATCGCTGGCATCCTGCGGCGGTCCCGGGAACGGCGGCGGGAGTCCTGCGCGACGCGGGGGTTCCGCGCTGGGACCGCAACGGCCTCGACGACCGCGACTGGTGGTTCCGCGCGGAGCTGGCGACGGCCCCCGCCGCGCCCGGCGAGCGGCTCGTGCTGCGCTGCGAGGGGATCGCGACGGTCTCCGAGGTCTACGTCGGCGGAGAGCGCCTGCTGACGAGCGACTCGATGTTCGCACGGCTCGAGGCCGACGTCACCGGGCACCTTGCCCGCGGACGCGCGCAGCTGCTGATCTGCTGCCGGGCGCTGACCCCGCTGCTGGCCGTGCCCGGGAAGCCGCGTGCGCGCTGGCGGACCCGCGTCGTCGCGGACGGGAATCTGCGCTTTCACCGGACGATGCTGCTGGGCCGCGCCCCCGGGTTCGCGCCGGCGCCCGCCGTGGTAGGGCCATGGCGCCCGGTGCTCATCGAGCGCCGCCGGAGCCCAGCCCTCACGACGCTGTCGCTGCGTCCCCGGCTCGCCGGAGCCGACGGCTCGCTGACCGCCCGCGTCGCGTTCGACGGCCCGCTCGAGGACGTCCCGACGCTCGAGCTGTCCGGGCCCTCGGGCACCCACGCGGCGGAGCTCCGCATCGTCAGCGATGCGGGCCGGTCGATCGCCACGGGCGAGCTGCGCATCCCCGGCGTCGAGCGCTGGTGGCCCCACACACATGGTCGGCCCGTCCTGCACGACGTGCGCGTCCGGACGGGCGACGGCGCGGCGCTCGCCGAGCGCCGCGCCGGGTTCCGCAGTCTCGCCGCCGGGTCCACCCCCGGGCACGTGATCGAACGGGACGGCCTCGACCTGCACGTCAACGGCGTGCGGGTGTTCGCGCGCGGCGCCGTGTGGACGCCGCTCGACCTCGTGGGCATGGCGCCCGGCCGTGAGCAGCTGCGCGCGGCAATCGTCCAGGCGCGCGACGCCGGGATGAACATGCTGCGGGTCGCCGGAACATCGGCCTACGAGGCACCGGACTTCCACGACCTGTGCGACGAGCTCGGCATCCTCGTCTGGCAGGACTTCATGTTCGCGAACCTCGACTACCCGATCGGCGACGACGCGTTCCGGGCGACCGTGCAGGCCGAGGCCGAGCAGGTCCTCGGCGACCTCGCCGGGCGCCCCAGCCTCGCGGTGCTGTGCGGCAACAGCGAGGTCGAGCAGCAGGTGGCCATGCTGGGCCTCGAACCGTCCCTGGGGCGCGGGGAGCTGTTCGGCGAGCTGCTTCCCGACGCCATCGCACACAGCGGCGCCGATGCGCTGTACGTCCCCTCGGCGCCGTGTGGCGGGGAACGGCCCTTCTGCAGCGACGGCGGCGTCGCGAACTACTTCGGCGTCGGCGGCTACCGGCGTCCGCTCGAGGACGTCCGCAGGGCCGATGTCCGCTTCGCCTCCGAGTGTCTCGCGCTGGCGAACGTGCCGTGTGACGACGCGCTGGGCGAGCTGCTCGCCGGGGACCCGGGTCCGCTGAGGGCGGACGACCCGCGCTGGAAGGCGGGCGTCGCTCGCGACGCCGGGTCGGCGTGGGACTTCGACGACGTGCGCGACCACTACCTGACCCTGCTCTTCGGCGTCGATCCGGAACAGCTCCGCAGCACCGATCATGACCGCTACTGGGAGCTCTCACGCATCGCGGGCGGCGAGGTGATGGCCGAGGTGTTCGGCGAGTGGCGCCGGGCCGGATCGCGCTGCGGCGGCGGCCTCGTGCTGTGGCTGCGGGACCTGGTGCCCGGCGGCGGCTGGGGGCTGATCGACGATCGCGGCCGCCCGAAGACTGTCTACCACCACCTGCGGCGCGCGCTCGCGCCCGTTGCGGTCTGGACGACCGATGAAGGCCTGAACGGTGTCGCGATCCACCTGGCCAACGATGGCTCCGAGGCACTCCGTGCGCAGCTGCGCGTGACGCTCTACCGGGACGAGCACGCCGTGGACAGCGCGCAGGAGCCTGTCGAACTGGGCGCCCACAGCGTGCTCACGCGCGACGCGGAGGCGCTGCTGGGTCACTTCGCCGACATCGGGTGGACCTATCGCTTCGGCCCCCCGGCGCACGACGTGATCGCCGTGACCCTGGAGCGCGGGGACGCGGATGGTCGGGAGGTGCTCGGACAGGCCTTCCGATTCCCGGGCGACCGTCCCACGCGGCGGCTCACGGCCGAGGAGCTGGGCCTGCGGGCCACGGCCTCGGTGCTCGACGAGAGCACCCTGGCGATCGAGGTCCGCAGCCGCCGGCTGGCATATGGCGTGCAGGTCGACGCCCCCGGGTTCGACGTCTCCGATGACGCGTTCACGGTCGAACCGGGCGGCATGCGGTCGATCCTGCTCACAGCGCGCCACCCGGGGGCGACGCTGCGGCGGGCACAGCTCGGCGCCGTCAACCTTCGCGGGCGCGTCGGGATCCGCGGGGGGCGCGCATGAGCGGCATCGAGGCGATGCGACCGCTCTATCTCGCCGCCGACCCGACGCCGGTGTTCGCGGTGCTCCATCCGGCGACCGGGCACGTGCGGGAGCGGGCCGTCCTGCTGTGCCCCCCGTTCGGCTGGGAGGAGATCTGCTCGGCGCGCAGCAGGCGTGCCTGGAGCGAGCGGCTCGCCGCGGACGGCCATTCCACGCTGCGCTTCGACCTCCCGGGCACGGGGGACAGCGCCGGGACGCCCGAGGACCCCGACCTGGTGGCGGCCTGGATCGGAGCGACCACCTCGGCCGCGGCGTGGCTGCGGGCCGCGAGCGGCTGTCCCACGATCGTGGCCGTCGGCATCGGGCTCGGCGGGCTGATCGCCGCGCGGGCGCTCGACGCCGGAGCCCCGATCGACGAACTGGTCCTCTGGGGCGTTCCGGCGCGTGGGCGGACGCTGACGCGCGAGCTGCGCGCGTTCTCGCGCCTCCAGGCGAGCGAGCTCCCCCAGGGCGACGATCCGCTGCCCGACGGCGCGCTGGTCGTCGCCGGTCACCTGCTCAGCGCCGGCACGGTCGCCGCGCTCGACGCGCTCGATCTCGAGACCAGCGTGCGGAGCCCGTCCCGCGCCCTGCTCCTGGGCCGCGAGGGCATGCAGGTCGATCCGAGCCTGCGGCCGGCCCTCGAGCGCCTGGGGACCGACGTCAGAGTCGCCGACGGCCCGGGCTTCGGCGCGATGATGAGCGAGCCGCACGACGCGCGTCCGCCGCTCGTCGTGTTCGACACGGTCGCGTCGTGGCTGCTCGGGGACTTCCGCGCAGCGGATCGCCGATCCGTGCCTGCCGGCGATCCTCCGCCGGAGCTGCGGACGCTCGAGCTGACCGTCGCCGGCGCCGGCGTCCGCGAGACGCCGGTCCTGGTCGAGCAGCCGTTCGGCAGCCTCTTCGGCGTCCTCGCGGAGCCGGCGGGACCGCAGGCGACCGTGTGCGTCGTCCTGCTCAACGCAGGTGCGATCACCCACATCGGGCCCAACCGCATGTGGGTCGAGATCGCGCGCCGCTGGGCCGCGCGCGGCGTCCCGGTCCTGCGGCTGGACATCGGCGGGATCGGCGAGTCCGACGGGCCGTCGGACGCGTGGTCGGACGACGCGTCGTTCTACGTCCCGGAGTTCGTCGACGAGGCTCGCGCGGCGCTCGACGTCCTCCAGACGCGCGGGCTGGGCCCCCGCTTCGTGCTCGGCGGGCTGTGCTCGGGCGCCCACTGGTCCCTCCACGGCGCGCTCCGGGACGAGCGCGTGACGGGAGCCCTGATGATCAACCCGCGTGCCCTCATGTGGGACCGATGGGCCATCACGGTCGCACTGATGGGCCGGCTGCGCGCGCTCCACAGTGCTCATGACGGCCGGGGCGCCGCCCGCGCCGCTCCGAGCCGCTCGAGCGTTGCGCTGCGCGCGGCGATCCGCCGCCTGCTGCTGTTCCTGGTGCGTCCGTGGGAGCGCGCGCGCGCCCGGCACCTCGATCGCGCGTTCGATCAGCTGCGCGACACCGGCAAGAGCGCGCTGGTGTGCTTCACCGGTGACGAGCCGCTGTACCAGCAGTTCGAGCGCGACGGGCGCCTCACCCGCCTGGGCCGCTGGCCCGATCTCGAGATCGACCTGATCGCCGCGACGCCGGACACCCACACGCTGCGTCCGCTGCGGATGCAGCGCGAGGTCCACGCCTCGCTGGACTCCGCGATCGCTCGCGAGCTCCAGCGCGGCGCCGGTGCGCCGGTGGTGCCGAGCGCCGCCCGCCGCGCCGCGACGCCGTAGGGTCCGGTCCATGAGCACCGCGGCCGCCCCCGAACTCGTCCTGCACGTCCTTCCCCCGTCGCACCCCTGCAGGACGGTCGAGGCCGCCCTGGCCCTGAAGGGCCTCGCCTACGAGCGCGTCGAGCTGCGGCCCGGGACGCACAACGCCGCGGTCGAGGAGCTGTACGGCGAGGGGACGCGCACCGTCCCGGGCCTGCTGATCGACGGGGAGCCGGTGCACGGCTCGACGGCGATTCTCCAGCGCCTCGAGCAGCTCGTGCCCGAGCCCGCCCTGTACCCGGAGCCGATCGCCGCGGCGGTGCGTGAGGCGGAGCTCTGGGGCGACACCGTGCTGCAGGACCTCGGGCGGCGCCTGCCATGGGGGGCGATGCACTTCCGCCCCGAGGCGATGGGCACCTTCGGCGGCGCGGGTCCGCTCGACCCGCCGGGCACCGACTTCGCGATCGGCTACGTGCGCGCCTCGTGGAGGTACCACCGGATCTCGGCCGTCGTCCTGGCCCAGGACCTCGCCGGCCTGCCGCCCAAGCTCGACCACATCGACGCGCTCGCCGCCGAGGGCATCGTGAACGGCGAGCGCCCGACGGCGGCCGACCTGCAGATCGGCGCGACGCTGCGGGTGCTGCTCACGCTCGGCGACCTGCGCCCGCTGCTGGAGGGCCGGCCCGCGGAGCAGGTGGCGCGCCGCTGGTTCCCGGACTACGCCGGCGACTTCCCGTCCGGGGCCTTCCCCGCCGGCTGGGTCCCCGCACGGGAGGCGTGAGCGCGATGGAGACCGCGAACCTCACCGGCCGCACCGCGCTCGTGACGGGTGCCGGCAGCGGCATCGGGCGCGAGACGGCCCTGCTCTGCGCCGCGCGCGGCGCGGACCTCGTCATCTGCGACGTCGACGACGCCGGCCTGGGCGAGGTCGAGGCGGCGGCGCGCGCCCGCGGGCGCAACGTGCTCGCGCGGCACGTCGACGTCGCCGACCGCGAGGCGATGCGCGCGTTCGCGCACGAGGTCGAGGGGCAGATCGGCGCGGTCGACCTGCTCGTCAACAACGCGGGCGTCGGGCTGGCCGCCGGTTTCCTGGACACCGAGCTCGAGGACTGGGACTGGATCGTCTCGATCAACGTCCTCGGCGTCGTCCACGGCTGCCACTTCTTCCTCCCGCCGATGGTCGCGCGCGGCAGCGGGCACGTCGTGAACCTCTCCTCGATGGCCGGCTACTTCGCGAACCCTGCGCTCGTCGCCTACTCGGCGACGAAGTTCGCCGTCCTGGGCCTCAGCGAGGCGCTGCGCGACGAGCTGCACGACACGGGCGTCAGCGTGACGGCGATCTGCCCCGGCATCATCAACACCCCGATCACGCGCAACAGCCGCGCGCGCGGGGCGGCCGACGACCCGGCGGCGCGCGAGCGCTTCATCCGGCTCTACCAGCGCCGCAACTACGGGCCCGAGCGCGTGGCCGTGAACATCCTGAAGGCCGTCGAGCGCGACCGCGACGTCGCGCCCGTGGCTCCGGAGGCGTGGGCCGGGTACGGCCTCAAGCGCCTGTCACCGCGGCTCACCGGATGGGTGTCCCGCAAGATCGCGGCTGCGGCCGAGAAGGAGTAGGACGATGGGCCTGTTCGGGCACGGCGACGGGGGACGGCGCTTCGTGATGCGCGAGAAGCTGCTCTCGATCGGCGACGACTTCTGGATCGAGGACGACGGCGGCGACCGCGCCTACAAGGTCAACGGCAAGGCGATGCGCGTCCGCAAGACGTTCGTCCTCGAGGACCCCTCGGGCAACGAGGTCGCGCACATCCAGGACCGCAAGCTGCACGTGCGCGGCACGATGAAGATCGAACGCGACGGCGAGGACCTCGCGACCGTCAAGAAGCTCATCGTCGGGATCCGCGACCGGTACGAGATCGACGTGGAGGGCGGTGAGGACATGAAGGCCAAGGGCAACGTCCTCGACCACGAGTACGAGATCAAGCGCGACGGCGACGTCGTCGCGACGGTCTCCAAGAAGTGGGTGCGCGTGCGCGAGACCTACGGCATCGAGATCGCCCCCGGGCAGGACGAGGCGCTGCTGCTCGCCGTGAGCGTGGCGATCGACGAGCTCGCGCGCTGACCCGCCGCGCGTCCAGCTCGACGGCGGGCACGGTCAGCCGGCGGGCGACAGCGCCACGACCGGCACCTCGCGCCCCTGCGTGGTCTGCTCGTACTGGGCGTACGCGCGCGTATGCTGCTTGGCGAGCCCCCACAGACGCTCGCGCTCGGCGCCCGTCGTCTCCTCGGCGACGAAGCGGCCGGTGCAGCCGGCGGCATACAGCGTCACCTCGGGGGTCGCCTTGATGTTGTGGTACCAGGCGGGGTGCCGGGTGCCGCCGTAGTTGGAGGCCATCAGGATCACCCGGTCACCGTCGGTGAAGTACACCAGCGGGACCGTGCGCTGCACCCCCGACTTCGCGCCCGTCGTCGTCAGCAGCACGAGCTCCAGCACCATGACGCTCGAGATCCGGCCACGGGTGAGTCGCAGCAGTGGCGGATCGACGCGCTTGGAGACGTTCATCAGCGTCCACTTGCCCGCCGGGCTGAGGAAGAGCGGCGTGAGAACCCGTGTCGCGACGCTCTTCGGCCTGGTCGGGTCAACCGCGGGGATCGGCATGCTCCGACGCTAACAGCGGGCGCGCTGAGGTCAATGCCCGACGGGGCGCCGCTGCCGCAGGAACGCGCGGATCTGCGAGAGGAACGCGGCCTGATCCTGGAACAGGAAGCCGTGCGCGGCGCCGGGGTACACGAGCAGCCGCGCGTGCGGCAGCGCCCGCGCGAGGTGGCGCGCGTTGGCGACCGGCAGCAGGCGATCGCGCGCGCCCGCGCCGACCAGCACCGGCAGCGTCAGCCGGCCGAGCGGGTGGCCCGCGGGATCGGCGCCGCGCAGCCAGCGCGCGATCGCACCCAGCTGCAGCGTGATGACGCTCTGCGGCGCCGTCGTGAGGGCATGCGGGAACGACAGGATGCCCTTCACGTAGGCGTTCGTGACGGCGTCGTGGCCCGGCGGGAAGAGGAGGCCCAGCAGCCCGGCGACGTCGCCGGCGCCGAGCTGCTCCTGGATCGACGTCACGGGCACCGTCGCGCGGCCGTCGCCGGGCGCGGTCGCGCACAGCACGAGGCGCCGGACGAGCTCGGGGTGGTCGTGCGCGAGGGCCTGGGCGATCATCCCGCCCATCGACCAGCCCAGCACGTCGGCGCGGTGCAGGTGCAGTGCGCGGATCAGCGAGGCGACGTCGCGGCCCATCCGGGCGATCGTCAGCGTGCCCTGGCCGAGCGTCGACCGCCGGATGCCCTCGTTGTCGAATGTGATGACGCGATGGGTGGCGGCGAGCGCGTCGACGAACGACGGCTGCCAGGTGTCCATCGTCCCGGACAGGCCCATGACGAGCACGACCGGCGGGCCGGATCCGACGGCGCGGTAGCCGATCGTCCCCTGCCCGGCATGCACCGTGCGCACCGGCGCCCGTGTGATCGACGGGGTCGCCGCGGCCGCGTCCGCCGCGGGCGCGAGGACGAGCAGCAGGACGACGAGCAGCAGCACGGGCACGCGGGCGAGTATGACCGCCGCTGTAACGCGGAGGGCCGGGAGATGACCAATCGGCTGGCGCGCCGCGTGGCATGCCGCGACCGAGGAGACGATCCGTGCCCATCCCGCAGGCCATCCAGACGTTCATCGACCGGCAGGTGCAGGACGCGCCGACCGACTACGGCGACCTGCGCGCGGTCGTCTTCAACGGGACCCTGAAGCGCTCGCCCGAGCCCAGCCACACCGACGGCCTGCTGGCGATCCCGAAGGGCATCATGGAGGGCCTCGGTGTGCGGGTCGACGTCGTGCGCACCGCCGACCACGTGATCCCGCCGGGCGTCTGGCCCGACATGCGCGACCACGGCTATGAGCAGGACGACTTCCCGGCGCTCTACCGCGAGCTCGTCGAGCCCGCTGACATCCTCATCCTCGCCGGGCCGATCTGGCTGGGCGACCAGAGCTCGCTGACCCGCCTGGTGATCGAGCGCCTGTACGCGTACTCGGGCGAGCTCAACGATCGCGGCCAGTGGTCCTACTACGGCAAGGTCGGCGCCGCGCTGACGACCGGCAACGAGGACGGCGGCAAGCACGTCAGCGCCCAGGTCCTCTACGCGCTCCAGCACATCGGCCTGACGATCCCGCCGCAGTCCGACAGCTACTGGAACGGCGAGGCCGGCCCTGGGCCCTCCTACCTCGACGGCGATGCGGGCGGCGAGCGCAACGCCTGGACGACGCGCAATGCCGTCTTCATGGCCTGGAACGTCCTGCACCAGGCGCGCGCGCTGAAGGACGCGGGCGGCATTCCCGCGCACGGCAACGCCGCGACGCTGTGGGACCTCTCAGAGCCCGACCATCCGAACCCCGAGTACCGCTGATCAGGCCGCGGCGAGGCGCTCGCGCAGCGCCTCGCAGGTCGCGCCGACGGCCTCGGCGCACGCCGGCGAGAGCCGCGCCATGTCGAAGTAGCCGTGGATGAGACCAGCGAAGTCCAGGTGGACGACCGGGACGCCGGCCTCCTCGAGCGCGAGCACGTAGGCGGCGCCCTGGTCGTGCAGCGGGTCGTACTCGGCGGTCGTGACGACTGCCGGCGGCAGGCCTGCCAGGTCGCCGTAGAGCGGTGAGATCCCCGGGTCGCGGCGGTCGGGCGCGGCGGCGGCGTAGTTGTCGGCGAACCAGCGCATGTCCGCCGCCGTGAGGAAGTAGCCCTCGCCGTTGGCGGTGTAGGACGGGTAGCGCTCCTCGTCGTCGTCCATGTCGACGCCGGGGTAGATCAGCAGCTGCGCCGCGAGCGCGGGGCCGCCCTCGTCGCGCACGCGCTGGGCGACGACGGCGGCGAGGTTGCCGCCGGCGCTGTCGCCGGCCACAGCGACGGCCGCCGGGTCGCCGCCGAGCTCGTCGAGGTGCTCGCCCGCCCAGCGGGTCGCGGCCAGGCAGTCCTCGACCGGCCCGGGCCACGGCGTCTCGGGCGCGAGACGGTAGCCGACGCTCAGCACGACGGCGCCGACGTCGCGGCACAGCGTGCGGCACTGGTTGTCGTGGGTGTCGACGTCGCCGATGACGAAGCCGCCGCCGTGGAAGAAGACGATCGTCGGGTGCGGGCCCTCGCCCTGCGGGCGGTAGCGGCGTGCCGGCAGCGGCCCGGCGGGGCCGGGGAGCTCGAGGTCCTCGACCGCGCCGACGGGCACGACGCTCTCCGGCGGGCGCATGTCGACGGTGAACGTGCGAAACCAGGTCCGCGCCTCGGCGGGCGTCGTGGTGCTCATGTCCGCGACGCCCACGGCGGCGAGCATCGAGAGCAGCTGCTGGATCGGCGGATCGAGAGGCATGCGCACCAGCGTGTCACACCGATCCTGGGGTGGGTCGCGCGGCGAGCGCCGCGCGGATCGCGTCGGCGAGCGCCTGCGGATCGCCGCCGCAGGCCTCGAGCTCGGCGGTGCCCAGGAGCAGCTCGACCCGGCCGTCCGCGGTCTGCGCCAGCACGCACGGGGTCCGCCCCTCGCTGGCCGCGCGCTGGGCCGGGCTGCGTTCGTCGAGATGGACGGCATCGAACGGCGCACCCAGGCGCTCGCGCCGCGCGCGCCAGGCCTGCTTCTCGCGCACGCTCCCGTGGGTGATGTCGCACAGCGCGCAGTGGGTGCGGCCCAGCCGCGCCCCGACCCAGTAGCGCAGCTCGCCCACGAGCGAGCCGTCGGCGTGGTAGACGCCCGTCAGGGCGACCACGTGCGCGGGGGCGGCATCTCCGGTGCGGGCGTCCAACGTCCCATCACGTTACGAGATGACACGCCGATCGGCCGGCCGCGTCGGCGCACCCCATACTCCCGCGGGTGCGCCACGCGCCCGCATCCACCGGCGACCCGGTCGCAGACAGCGGCTGGGGGGCGCTCGACCTCGCGACCGCAGCAACGCTGCAGCCGGGCGCCGTACTCGACCGCCTCGAGGTCTTGGCGAGCGGGCTGAGCGACGCCGAGGCCCGGCGCCGGCGCGACGTCGTCGGCAGGAACACGCTCCTGGCCCACGGCGTGCGCCCGCTCAGCGTGCTCGCGCGCCAGTTGCGCAACCCGCTCCTGATCCTGCTCGTCGCCGCCGCGCTCACGTCGTTCTTCGTCGGCGAGGGGACGGACGGGACGATCATCATCGCGATCATGGGGCTCAGCATCGGGCTGGGGTTCTTCAACGAGTACCGCGCCGAGCGGGCGGTCGAGGCGCTGCACGCGCGCCTGCGGCACATGGCGCTCGTGCGACGGGACGGGGACCTGAGGCGCGTCGACGTCGTCGACCTCGTCCCCGGCGACGTCGTGTCCCTCTCCCTCGGCGACGTCGTGCCGGCCGACGTGCGGCTGCTGGAGGCCGACGGCCTGGAATGCGACGAGGCGGTGCTGACCGGGGAGGCGCTCGGGCAGGACAAGCAGGCGGGGCCCATCGCGGCGCGCGACTCGCCGCTCGACCTGCCCCCGTGCGCGTTCATGGGCACCGTCGTCCGGGGCGGCGCGGGCACCGGGGTGGTCGTCCGGACCGGCGGGCTGACGGCGTTCGGCGCGATCGCGCTGCGCCTCGGCGACCGCCAGCCCGAGACGGCGTTCCAGCGCGGGCTGCGCGACTTCTCGCTGCTCCTGGTCCGCGTGACGACGCTGCTCGCCACGTCGATCCTCGTGATCAACATCGCCCTCGGGCGCTCGATCCTCGAGTCGACCCTGTTCGCGCTGGCGATCGCCGTCGGCCTGACGCCGCAGCTGCTCCCGGCGATCGTGACCATCAGCCTGTCCTCGGGGGCGCACAACCTCGCCCGGCAGTCGGTCGTCGTCAAGCGGCTGGTGAGCATCGAGGACCTCGGCAACATCGAGGTGCTGTTCACCGACAAGACGGGCACGCTGACGACCGGGGAGATCGCCTTCGCGGCCGCCCTCGGCCTGTCGGGCGCCGCCGACGACGGGGTGCTGCGCGCGGGTGTGCTGTGCAACGAGGCCAAGGTCGCCGACGGACGGGCGATCGGCGGCACGCTGCTCGACCGCGCGCTGCTGGACGCCGCCGGCGCGGCGGCCGGCGCGGACGCCACGCGGCTCGCGATCCGCCCGTTCGACCACCAGCGGCGGCTGTCGAGCGTCCTCGTCGCAGAGGCCGGCGCCGCGCCGCGCGTGATCGTCAAGGGCGCCCCGGAGATCGTGCTGGAGCGCTGCGCGAGCCCGCCGCCCTCGGCGCAGCGGGTGCTCGACGAGCAGTTCGCCGCCGGCGCGCGCGTCGTGGCGGTGGCGACACGCCCCGTCGCAGCAGGCCGGACGGCCCTCGAGGACGCCGACGAGCGCGACCTCGCGCTCGCCGGCTTCCTGGTGTTCAGCGATCCGCAGAAGCCCGGAGCCGCCGGGGCGCTCGGGCAGCTCGCGCGCCTGGAGGTCGAGGTCAAGGTGATCACCGGCGACAACGACCGCGTCGCCGAGAAGGTCTGCCGCGACCTCGGCCTGCCGGTGCGCGGGACGCTGACGGGCACCCAGCTCGAGGCGCTCGACGACGCCGGCCTGGCGGCGGCGCTTGCGCAGACGACGATCTTCGCGCGCGTCACGCCGGAGCAGAAGTCCCGGATCATCCGTGCACAGCGCCACGCGGGCCGGACGGTCGGCTTCCTCGGGGACGGCGTGAACGACGCGATCGCGCTGCACGACGCGGACGTCGGGATCTCGGTCGACGGGGCCACCGACGTCGCCAAGGACGCCGCCGACATCGTGCTGCTGGAGAAGGAGCTCGGCATCCTCGCGGGCGGCGTCGCCGAGGGCCGGCGGATCTTCGCGAACACCATGAAGTACGTCCTGATGGGCACCTCGTCGAACTTCGGGAACATGTTCAGCGCGGGCGGCGCGTCGTTCTTCCTGAGCTTCCTGCCGATGCTCCCCACGCAGATCCTGCTGAACAACCTGCTCTACGACTGCAGCGAGCTGACGATCCCGACCGACAACGTCGACCCGGAGCGGCTGCTGCGCCCGGCGCACTGGAACACGCACTTCATCCGGCGGTTCATGCTCGTCTTCGGCCCGGTCAGCTCGCTCTTCGACTTCATCACCTTCGGGGTGATGCTCTGGGTCTTCGACGCCGGGCCCACGCTGTTCCGCTCGGGCTGGTTCGTCGAGTCGCTGGCGACCCAGAGCCTCGTCGTGTTCGCGATCCGCACGCAGCGCGTGCCGTTCCTGCGCAGCAGGCCCAGCCGTCCGCTGCTGATCTCGACGCTGTTGGTCGTCGCCGTCGGGATCCTGATCCCGTATTCGCCGGTGGCGCACACGCTGGGCTTCACCGCGTTGCCGGCGACGTTCCTCGCCGTGCTGCTGGCGATGGTCGTCGTCTACCTCGTGCTCGTGGACCTCGTGAAGCGCCGCTTCTACCGCGTCCCGGTCACGGGGCCGCCCGTCGCCCGCCCGCTCTCTCGCCGCCAGCGGCGCATCGTGCACCGCGCGTCGCGCTGGAGCACGCGCCGCGGCGCGCGGCGACGGGCCGCGGCCGGCGCCGCGTGAGCGGCGCTACCGTCCGCGCGCGACGTCGAGCATCTGCTCGACGAGCGTGAGCTTCACCCGCGGACGGCCGTCGGCCTCGCCGCGCTCGCGCTCGTGGCGGTCGATCGCCTCCCAGCCGGCGTAGGGCACGTGATGCTCCTGGCGCTCGGCGACGAACGCCTCCAGCTGCTCGTCGGTCTGCGGCTCGGGGTCGAGCAGCCGGCCGGCGGCGAGGTCCTCGAGCAGCGCGTCGACCGTCTCCTGTGCGCACTTCTTGTTCGTCCCGATCACGCCGCTGGGCCCGCGCTTGACCCAGCCGACGGCGTACTCGCCGAGGATCGGCTGCCCGTCCTCGCCGACCACGCGGCTCTCCCGCGTGGGGATCACGCCGCTGTGCGGATCGAACGGGACGCCCGGAAGCTGTGCGCCGCGGTACCCGATCGCCTGGAGCGCGAGCCCCGCCTCGAGACGTTCGGTGACGCCGCTGGGGCGCGCGCGGACCGTGCCGCTCTCGTCGGCGACGAGCTCGTTCTGCTCGAGCGTGACCGCGCGGACGCGGCCCTTCTCGTCCCCGTGGATCTCGGTCGGCGAGGCGAGGAAGCGCAGCACGATGCGCCGCGGCTTCCCGCTCGGCGGGCGCCGGGCGAGCTCGCGCAGGATCTCGACGTTGCGCCGCGCGGTGGTCTCCTCGGGCAGCTCCGCGGCGTCCGCGCAGCCCGCCGGCTCGATGACGACGTCGGCGGCGGCGAGCTCACCGAGCTCGAGCAGCTCGGGGTTCGTGAACGCCGCCTCGGCGGGCCCGCGGCGGCCGACGACCACGACCTCCTCGACCGCGCTGGCGCGCAGCGCCTGCAGGGCGTAGTCGGCGGTGTCGGTCTCCGTCAGCTCCGCTGCGTCGAGCATCAGCATGCGGGCGACATCGATCGCGACGTTCCCGTTGCCGATGACGACGGCGCGCTTCACGGAGAGGTCGAAGTCGTGGCCGGCGTGGTCGGGATGGCCGTTGTACCAGCCGACGAAGTCCGTGGCCGCCCAGCTCCCGTGCAGCTCCTCGCCCGGGATCCCGAGCAGGCGCCCGTCCGGGGTCCCCACGGCGTAGATGATCGCGTTGTAGCGCGCAGCGAGCTCGTCGTGCGTGACGTCCGTCCCGAAGGTGACGTTGCCGAAGAAGCGAAACGACGCGTGGCCGGCGGTCTTGTCATAGACGCGGGTGACGCTCTTGATCTTGGGATGGTCGGGCGCGACGCCCGAGCGCACGAGGCCGTGTGGTGTCGGCAGGCGGTCGAACATGTCGACGGTGCAGCCGTCCCCGAACGCCTTCAGCAGATGGCCGGCGGCGTAGAAGCCGGACGGGCCGGAGCCGATGATGGCGATGCGTCGCACGGGATCCATGGGTCGTTCGAGGCTAGCCGACGCTCGCGCCCACGTCCGGCGGCACGCCCGGCAGGTCGCTGATCGCGTCGAAGAGGTGGCGCGTCCAGACCTCGTCGAGCTCGCCGAGGAACGGCGAGTCGCTCGCGATGCGGACCTCGTCGAGCGCGAGCGAGCCGTTGAGGTAGACCGCGAGGTCGTAGGGCGGCCCGACCGACAGGTTCGCGCGCGCGGTCATCATCATCGAGGTCAGGGCGATCTTCGCCGCGGCCTCGAGCTCGACGTGCGCCTCGACCGCGAGCTCGAGCATGAACTTGCCGTACTTGCTTTCGCCGATCTGCAGGAACGGGCGCTCGTCCGAGGCCCGGATGTAGTTGCCCTCGGGATAGACGAGCAGGATGTCGGGCCGCTGCCCGGCGATCTGCCCGCCGAGGATGAACGTCGCCGTCCCGTCCGCGCCGGCGGCGGCGAGCGCCTCCTGGTGCTCGCCCGCCACCTCGTTGCTGAGCCGCCCGAGGTAGAGCGCCGCCTCGAAGAGGTGGTTGACGGTCGCGAGGCTGTCGTGGTCGCCGGGCTGGGAGAGGTCGCGCTCGATGCGGTCGAGCACCTCGTGCGTCGTCGCCAGGCTGCCGGCCGACTCGAGCACGAACACGCGGTCGGGCGACGGGCGCAGGACGTGGAGCTTGCGGAAGGTGCTGATGTTGTCGACCCCCGCGTTCGTGCGGGTGTCGGCAAGGAAGACGAGGCCCTCGTCCAGGCGGAGGGCGAGGCAGTAGGTCATTGCGGGTTCCTCATCGGCGGGTCGGCTGGGGGCCGAGCGTAGCGTCAGCCCGGCGCGCGCCCGCCGGGGCCGCACCCTGACGTGCGAAGCTCCGGGGCGACACCGACCCTGGAGCCCCGCATGTCCCGTGCCCTCGTCATCGTCGACATCCAGAACGACTACTTTCCCGGCGGCGCCCACCCGCTGCACGAGCCCGAGGCGGCGGCCGCCGCAACCGCGTCGGTGCTCGACGCGTTCCGCGCCTCCGGCGAGCAGGTCGTCCACGTGCAGCACGTCTGGGACGCGCCCGAGGCGACCTTCATGCGCCCCGGGACGGACGGCATCGAGATCCACCCGGCCGTGGCGCCGCGGGCGGGCGAGGCGGTCATCACCAAGGAGGCGCCGAACGCGTTCCTGGGGACGACGCTGGAGCGGACGCTGCGCGACGCCGGGGCCGAGGAGCTCGTCGTCTGCGGGATGATGACGAGCATGTGCGTCGATGCCACGGTCCGCGCCGCCGCCGACCTCGGGTTCGCCGTCAGCGTCGCCCACGACGCCTGCGCCGCGCCGGCACTGGCCTTCGGCGGGGTCGACGTTCCGGCGCCGTCGGTCCACGCGGCCTTCATCGCCGCGCTCGGCGACGGCTACGCCGAGGTCGCCTCGGCCGACGAGCTCGCCCGCGGCTGAGCCGCCGGGCCATGATGGAGCAGCCACCCAGGTCGGCGGTCGAGCTCGGGCTGATGCAGGGCGCTCCGCCTGCGCCCGAGCGCCTCGTCACGGCGGACAACTGGATCGAAGGCCCGTTCGACCGCTGGGGGTTCCTGCACGTGCGCGAGCTGGCGCGCACGGCGCGCATCTCGCGCGGAGACGGCCCGGTCCTCGAGCTCCCGGCCGGGCCGCGCGACCTCGCTGCGCTGCCCGTCGCGCTCGGGCGCGGGAGCGTCCCGCTCGCGCGCGCCCTGCAGGACTCGTACACGGACGGGATCTGCGTGATCCACGACGGCCACGTCGTCTTCGAGCACTACGCGGACGGCATGCGCCCCGACGACACCCACCTGCTGATGTCGGTCGCCGCGAACCGCGCGGTGCTCGCGCACCTCGCGGCCTGACGGCGCGTCCGCTCAGCCGGCCGTCGACGTGCCCGCCGCGGCCTTCTTCTTGGCCTTCAGGTTCGTGCTCTGGTAGATGTAGGTGGTGATCGCGGCGAGCTGCGGCTTGGTCAGCGCCGTGCCGTAGTTCTTGGGCATCACGTTCGCCGGGTAGCCGGTCGCGATCTCCTTGTTCGGGCTGACGATCGACTCGAGCGTGGCCGACGGGGGATCAGCGGTGAGCTCCTTGTCGAGGTTCGGGCCGACCGTTGCGGTCGTGCCGGCCGTCTTCATCGTGTGGCAGCTGCCGCAGGCGATGACGCCGGTCCCCGGGTCGCCGGAGACGAACAGCTGGCGCCCGAGCGCGTTGCCCGAGAGCGCCGCCGTCTGGCCGCCGCCCGCCGAGGCCGTCGGCGTCGTGACCGTGACCGTGCTCGTCGAGGAGCCGCTGTTGCTGCTGTTCACGAGCGCGATCGTCGACATGACCAGCGCGGCCAGGATCCCGATGCCGCCGACGATCAGCACGGCGCGCGCTGACGCATGCGCGATCTGCTCGTCGAAGATCTGCTGCTCGGTCTTCTCGACGGGCGCCGCGGCCGGCGGCGGCGCGGGCGCGCCCGAAGCGGTGGGCGCAGCCTCCGGCTTCGGCTGCTCGGGCTTGGGCTGCTTGGGCTGATCCTGCTTGGCCATGTGTGCTCCTTCACCGTGCCACCCACCGGCCCGGCGGCTCCGGGCGCGCGCGGGTGATGACACCCCGGCACGCTATGGAGCGACCCGGACACCCCGAATCCGTCCTTTCCCGCAGACCTTCGGCGGGGGTTTCCCACGGCTCGCGCGCGGCGCGAACCCGCGTCAGGCGGCGTCCGGCTTCGCGACCTCGGTGTCGATCGCGCCCTGTGCGGCCGCCGAGCCCGCCTTCCCTCCGCCCGTGCCGCGAAGCAGGAATGCGCAGCCGACGGCGACGGCGGCCCCCACCAGCGGACCGGCGATGTAGACCCAGTAGGAGGTGAAGTCGCCGCCGACGAGATCCGGGCCGAACGTGCGGGCGGGGTTCATCGACGTGCCGGAGATCGGGGATCCCCACAGGCCGGCGAGCGCGATGTACGCGCCGACCCCGATCGCGCCGATGATGCCGATGTTCTGCGCCCCGGAGGCGGTGCCGAGGATGACGCTGACGAGCCCGAGCGTGAGGATGGCCTCCATCCAGAACGCCGCTCCGCTCGAGTACCCCGAGGCCGGGTAGTTGGACCCGTAGGTCGCGGAGACCTTGACGACCTGGTGCAGGAACAGGGCCGCGAGCGTGGCGCCGATGAGCTGCACGACGACGTAGCCGGGAACGCGCCGCCACGGGAAGTCGCGCCGCAGTGCGAAGGCGATGCTGACCGCCGGGTTCAGGTGGGCGCCGGACACCTTGCCCATGAAGAGGATGATCGCCATCACCATGAGGCCGGGGGCGACGACCGCGGCCGTGCGGGTGATCGTGTTGGGGAACGCCTGCCCCATCATCCCGCCGCCGGCGGCGACGAGCACCAGGAAGAACGTCCCGTACAGCTCGGAGAAGAGGCGCCGCCACTCCTGATCGGGGTTCTGGAAGTCCTCGGCGGGGCGGACGACGTCACGCTCGAACAGCGCGACGACGGCCTCCTTCACATCGGTGTCGGTCGTCATGGGACACGAACCTAGATCGCGGAGCGGATCGAAGCGTCACCCCGATCGGATGATCGGTGGCATTGACGCTCCCGCTGGCGCGGGGTAGCGTCGCGCGATGGCTCGGGATCACAAGGGGCGCCGGGGCGCCGCGGTGATGCTGCTCGTCGTGACCGCGCTGGCGTGCGCGGCACCGGCGGCGCCGGCGGCCAAGCACCGGGCCAAACCCGTGCCGGACGGCTACTACACGGGCGCGAACGGCGGTGCCCAGATCCTCAAGGGCAAGCTCAACCTCGGCTGGCACGATCCGCTGGGAACGCAGTGCACCAAGGCCGACGGCCCGTACACGATCCAGGGCCAGGGCTTCAACGTCGGGCTGAAGAAGATCCCGGCGAACGGCACGGTGAAGGTCCACGACGCGTTCAAGCTCTTCCCCGAGCTTCCGGGAACCCCGATCGCGACGCAGACCGGAACGCTCCACGTCTCGAAGGGCGCGATCTCCGGCGCGCTGAAGGTCAGCTGGACCTTCGACGGCGGCGGCTGCGCGGCGGGCGCGAAGATCGCGCTGCACCGCACCGCGTCGTCCTGAGGCCCGGCACGGCCGCCGCCGACCGCGCGGCGTCTAGAGGCTTGATGTGGGTTGTCCTGCGGGGCAGGAGCTGGGGTTGACATAAGGAAGAGGGCCTCCAGCCCGGCAACCTCGTGATTGGAGCACGAGATGTGCGCTTCGCTGGAGACCCTCGTTGTCGCAGCCTACGTGTTC
>DATCDC010000123.1:0-7374 GCA_036510915.1 Solirubrobacteraceae bacterium
CGAGCTGGACCTCGCCGCCGCCGACCTCGTCTGCCTCGCCGTCCCGACGGCCGACCTGCCCGCCGCGCTGGGCCAGGTCGCCGACCGGCTCGGCCCGCGCACGGGCCTGCTCGTCCTCTCCAAGGGCCTCGTCCCGCCGACCGGCGAGCTGCCGACCGCCTACTGCACCGCGCGCGCCGGCGGTCGGTCGGTCGCCTGCCTGGGCGGCCCGGCGCATGCCGCCGACGCGCTCGAGCACGGCGCCTCGCTCGTCGTCGCCTCCGCGGACCGCGAGTTCGTCGCGCAGGTCCGCCACGCGCTGGCCGACGCGGGCTTCGACGTGCAGACGACGGGCGACGTCGTCGGCGTCGACCTCGCCGGCGTCGCCAAGAACGCCGCGGTCCTGGCCGCGACGACGGCCGCCGTGCTGGGCCCCAACGCCTCGGGCGCCGCCGCCGGGAAGGTCTTCTCCGAGGTCGCCGCGTACGCCAGCGCGCTCGGCGCACGGCCGGCGACGTTCGCCGGCCTGGCCGGCGCCGGCGACCTCGTCGCCTCGGTCGTCGCAGCGGGCGGGCGCAACCGCCGCGCGGGCGAGCTGCTCGCGCGCGGCGTGCCCTCCGGCGAGATCCGGCCGGCGCTCGGCCAGGTCGCCGAGGCGCTCGACGCGCTGCCGCTGCTCGTCGCCGCGCTGGAGGCCCGCGGGGTGCGCGCGCCGGCGACGCGCGCGCTGCTCGAGGTCGTCGAGGGCCGCGAGAGCGCGCGCAGCTTCGCCGAGCACGTCACCGCCCCCAGGCGGATCGTCGGGACACGGGTGGCGTAGGCTCCGATGCGTGGACAAGGACGAGCTCGACCGCCGCTTCACGGAGCTCTACAAGGCGCACCTGCGCGACGTCTACTCCTACTCGTACTACCGGGTGGGCAACCATCACGACGCCGAGGACCTCACGGAGCAGACGTTCCTGCAGGCCTACCGCCACTTCGAGCGGGCGCTCAACGAGTCCAACGGGCGCCCGCTGCGCCCCTGGCTCATCCGGATCGCGCACAACCTCGCCGCGAACCTCTACCGCGACCGCTCGCGCAAGCCGCAGACGGCGCTGGACTCGATCGCCGAGCCGGACACGCTGCACACGACGGAGGACATCGTCGAGGGCCGCGACGAGCTGCGGCGCATCCTGGAGGGCGTGCAGCAGCTCCCGGACGACCGGCGCGAGGCGCTGATCATGCGCTTCGCGCTCGGGATGGACAACAAGGAGATCGCGCGCGCGCTCGGGCGCACGGACGGCGCCACGAAGGTGCTCATCCACCGCGCGATCAAGCAGCTCGAGGGCATCGTGGCTGCCGCCCCGGCGGGAGCGTGAGCGCATGAGCGCCTCACAGCCGGGCGAGCTCGAGGCCCTGCTCCAGCGCGCGCTGGCACCGGTCGAGCCGCCCGAGTACCTCGTCGAACGCATGGAGGAACGGCTGACGACGATCCACTCGCTCGCGGCCGACGAGCTCGACGCGTGGGAGCTCGACGTCCTGCACGACCCGCGCACCTGGGTGCGTCCGGTCGCCGCCGTCGCCGTCGGCACCGCCGCGGCGGGAGCCGCCGCGATCCTGCAGACGCGCCGCCGGCGCGGGCGCCGCGGCGCCTCCAGGCCTCCGGAGGCCGACCCCGTCGGCTTTGCGATCGGCGCGCTGCGCACGATCGCCGACGAGGTCGAGCGCCGCATGCGCAGCTGAGCTGCCACTAGTGGATCTGTCCGGAAGTCCCGTGGGGTATCTGGCGGATGCATCGTCGTTCGTGGCAAGGACGCAGGGAGCGGGCAATGCCGGCGGCATTGCCCCGACCGAGGACGACGCCACGGGCGGCGATGCGCCGCCGGGAACCCGCCGGACTAGCCGCGGCCGTGGGCAGGTCTGAGCCGCTTTCGCCAGGGTCCCGCCAGGGCTCAAGACCGCGCGGCGCGCGCCGATAGAGCGGGCATGCCGACCCAGCTGCTCACCTCCCCGGCCCGTGGCCGCGGCGTCCCGCGCGGCGCGGCGACCTGGCGCACGCGCCCCCTGAGCCGCGAGCTCGTCGCCTCGCAGGTCGCCCGGCTCGCCGGGAGCCACGACGTGCTGACCTTTCTGCGCCGGCGCATGCCGATGGGCCGCGGGACGATCGACCTGCTCACGGTCGGCCCCGGCGGGATCACCGTCGTCGACGCGCTGCTCGTCCGCGGCACGCAGCTGACGATCGCCCGCGGCGCCGGCGGGTTCGCCGAGCCGCGCGGCAACCGCCTGCTCGCGGGCGACCGCGATCACACCGCAGCTGCGGAGGTCGTCGAGCGTCAGGCGACCGCCGTGCGCCACGCGCTGGCGGCCGACGGCGGCGGCGTGCCGCCCGTGCGCGGCGCGCTGTGCACGCCCGACGCGATCGACCTGCCGCCGTTCGCGTGCCTGCGCCTGCACGAGGTCGTCGTCGACGGCCCGGAGGCCGTCGCGTACCTGGCCGCGCGCTCCGGCGAGCTGACGCCCGAGCAGGTCCTGCGCACCGCGCGGCGCCTCGAGCGCGCGTTCCCGCGCCTGTAGACGGCGCGCGCGACCTCGCCGAACCTGTAACCCCTGGGCCCCGCTGGGCCTATCTTCCTGTGCAGATCGCGGGCCCCGCCCGCGGCGCACACCATCGCGGCGATGACCCTCACCCACATTCCCGGCGTCGGCGACGTCCTCGGCGGCTGCCGCCTCGAGCGCATGACCGCCCGCGGCGGCATGGGCGTCGTCTACGAGGCCACCCAGCTGGCGCTCGGGCGGCGCGTCGCGGTGAAGGTCATCTCGCCGCAACTCGCCGACGACCCCGAGTTCCGCGAGCGCTTCGTGCGCGAGGCCCAGGTCGCCGCGTCGGTCCATCACCCGAACATCGTCGACGTCTACGACGCGGGCGAGCAGGACGGCGTCCTGTACCTCGTGATGCGCTTCGTCGACGGCGTCGACCTGCGGACCGTCCTGCGCGCCGAGCACCGCCTGCATCCCGAGCGTGCCGTGCGGATCGTGACCGACGTCGCGGGCGCGCTCGATGCCGCCCACCGCGCCGGCCTGATCCACCGCGACGTCACCCCGTCGAACATCCTGCTGAGCGGTGACGGCGCCGACGAGCGCGCGGCGCTGACCGACTTCGGTCTCGTCAAGCACGTCGACACGCAGGGCGCCACGCGCACGGGCACCTGGTTCGGGACGCTCGCCTTCGTCGCCCCCGAGGCGCTGCGCGACGACCCGGTCGACGGGCGCTCGGACGTCTACGCGCTCGGCTGCCTGCTGCACCGGATGCTGACCGGCAGCGTGCCGTTCGCCCGCGACAGCGACGCGGCGACGATCACCGCCCACCTGCACGATGCGCCGCCGCGGCCCTCGGAGGCCAGCGGCGTCGACCCCGCATTCGACGCGGTGATCACGCGCGCGCTCGCCAAGGAGCCGTCGGACCGCTTCGCGACCGCCGGCGCGCTGGCGCTCGCCGCCCAGGCGGCGCTCCACGGCGAGCGCCTGGACCCGGGGGCGGCGCAGACGAGCATCGCGCGCGACCCCGACCAGGCGCTGACCCGCGTCGCCGCGCCCGCGCAGGACGCGACGCGACGCGTCCCCGGGCCGGCGGGTTCCGACCCCGGCCGGGACGGCGCCACGCGCGTCGCCCCGTCGTTCCGCGCGCCGACGCCGCGCGCGCGGCCCGCGCCCGCCGCCGCGCGTCCGCCGCGGCGCACCGGCGCGTTCGCCGCCGTCGCGGTCTTCGCCGCGCTCGTCGGCGGGGCGATCGCGATCGGCGTCAACCAGGCCGTCAACCCGCCGACGCCCACGCGCCCGCACCGCGCGCTGCCCAAGACCCCCGTGCGCCCGGCGCTGACGAGCTACCAGACGCCCGCCTACCGGGCCCAGGTCCCGCGCAGCTGGAAGACGGTCGCCGACGACGTCGACCGCGGCGGCTACAGGGAGAGCCGCTGGCGCGCGCCCTATCCCGGGCACGCCGAGCTGGCGATCGTGTACCGCACCGGCTCCGGGGTGCCGCCGGACCGCGTCGCCACGGCCGCACGCGGGCGGATGGCGGTCGACCCGACCTACAGCGAGGTCGCCTTCGGCCCGATCAGCCTCAACGGCGACATCGCCCAGCGCTGGGTCTACGGCGTCGACGGGCAGGCGCGCGCGAACTGGTACCTCAACCCGTGCGGCACGAGCATCGCCGTGTACGCCGGCTCGCGGCCGAGCGAGTTCCTGCGCTGGGCGCCGACGTTCCGCGCCGTCACCGCCTCGGTCCAGCCGACCTGCTCCTGAGCAGCGCCGCGCGATACGGTCGGGTGATGCGCCTGCATCCGCTGCTGTCGGGAGAGATCCGCCTGGCGAACGCCTTCTTCGTGCCGCCCGACGGCAGGCTGGGCCCGTACCGCTCGATGCTCGCGCAGATCCTGCGGCGCGACACGGCCTGGGCCCCCGTTCCGGTCTTCCTCATCGAGCATCCCACGCAGGGGCCGGTGCTCGTCGACACCGGCTACGCGCGCGACGCCGCCGGCGGCGTGACGCGCACGATGGGCCGCAGCAGCGCGATCCTCTTCGACCACCGCCCCTACGACCTCGACGCCCTGCTGGCACGCGTCGGCGTGCAGGCCGCCGACGTGCGCACCGTCGTGATGACGCACCTGCACAACGATCACGTCGCCGGCCGTGAGCGCTTCCCGGACGCGACCTTCGTCGCCGACCGCCGCGAGTGGCTGGCCGGCGACAGGGGCGGCAACACGCTGGCCACGGGCGGCTACGTGCCCGCGATGGTCCGCCCGATCACGCGCCGCGAGGTCATCGACTACGACGGCCCGCGCGCGCAGCCGCTCGGGCCCTTCCAGCACACGGTCGACCTGTTCGGTGACGGCACGGTCATCCTGATCTCCACCCCCGGTCACGCGCCCGGCCACCAATCCGTGCTCGTGCGGCTGGGCGGTGGGGCCGAAGTGCTCCTGACGGGCGACGCGGCAGACCTGCGCAGCGTCGTCGACACCCCCGCGCGCACGACGATCATGTCGAGCGAGGAGCAGTTCATGGACTCGCTCTGGCGCCTGCACGACTACGCGGCCGAGCATCCCCGGACCGTAGTCATCCCCGGCCACGACCCGGGGTATTGGCCGTCGCTCGCATCGGGGTACGGCGAGTAGCCTGGGCGACATGGACGGACTGCGCGACTTCGCGCACCGGCAGGGTGCGCGCGTGCTCGCGGTCGTGAGCCTCGCGGGCATCCTGGCCGGAGGCACCCTCGCGCTGAGTGGAAACCCCGCTGCCGGGGACGCCGTCTGGGGCGCGACGATCGTCGTGATGCTGGTGCCGCTGACCTGGTCGGTGGCCCGCGCGCTGCTGCGCGGCGACGTCGGGGTCGACGTGATCGCCCTGATGGCGATGGTCGCTGCGCTGGCGGCCGGCGAGGAGCTGGCCGGTGCGATCGTCGCGCTGATGCTCTCCGGCGGCAACGCGCTGGAGGACTACGCCGCCGGCCGCGCGCGGCGCGACCTCAGCGAGCTGCTCGCGCGCGCGCCGCGCGTCGCCCAGCGCCGTCGCGGCGAGACCTGGGAGGAGGTGGCGGTCGACGATCTCGTCCCCGACGACGTCGTGCTCGTGCGAGCCGGCGAGATCGTCCCGGTCGACGGCACGGTCCACGGTCAGGAGGCGGTCCTCGACGAGTCGGCGATGACCGGCGAGTCGCTGCCGGTCTCGATCCACACCGGGGGACTCGTGCGCAGCGGCACCTCGAACGCCGGCGAGGCGTTCGAGCTCATCGCGACACGCCACGCCGCCGACAGCTCCTATGCCGCGCTGGTGAAGCTCGTCAGCGAGGCCGAGAGCGAGCGGGCGCCGTTCGTGCGGCTCGCGGACCGCTACGCCGTCGTCTTCCTTGCGGTGACGGTCGTGCTCGCCGGGCTCGCGTGGGCCCTCAGCGGCAATCCGGTGCGTGCGGTCGCGGTGCTGGTCGTCGCGACGCCCTGCCCGCTCATCCTCGCCGCCCCGGTCGCACTCGTGGCCGGCCTCTCACGGGCGGCACGCGCCGGCGTGATCATCAAGGGCGGCACGGCGATCGAGGCGCTCGGCGGTGCCCGCACCGTGCTGCTCGACAAGACCGGCACGCTGACCGTGGGGGCTCCGCGCGTGAGCGAGATCGTGGCCCTCGACGGCCTCGATGGCGTCGAGGTGCTGCGCCTGGCCGCCTCACTCGACCAGCTCTCGGCCCATGTGCTGGCTGCCGGCCTCGTCGCCGACGCCATCGGCCGCGGGCTGCAGCTCGAACCGCCCGCAGACGTCACCGAGGAGGCCGGCCAGGGCATCGCCGGCGTCGTCTCCGGACGCCGCGTGCTGGTGGGCAGCCGGTCCTTCCTCGCCGCGCAGGGCTGCAGCGTGGACGGCGACGGCGCCCATCTGGACGGGCTCGGCGCGGCGGAGGGGCACGCGCAGGTGATGGTCGCCGCCGACGGGCGGCTCATGGGCGCGATCGTGATGGCCGATCACCTGCGCGAGGAGGCGCCGCAGATGGTCGCGGCTCTGCGGGCCGCCGGCGTCGCGCACGTCGCGATGGTGACCGGTGACCGCGAGCCCGTGGCCCGCGAGATCGCGCGGCGGACCGGTCTGGACCAGGTGTACGCGGAGTGCTCGCCCGAAGACAAGCTGGAGGTCGTCCGCACGCTCGGCCGCGACCCCGACCTGCGCCCGATCGTGATGGTCGGCGACGGCGTCAACGACGCGCCCGCGCTCGCGCTCGCGGACGTCGGCATCGCGATGGGCGCCGCGGGCTCGACGATCTCCGCGGAGACCGCCGACTGCGTGATCACGGTCGACCGGATCGACCGCGTCGCGACGGCGGTCCAGATCGGCCGCCGGACACTGCGGATCGCGAAGGAGAGCGTCCTCTGGGGCATCGGGCTCAGCGTCCTGGCGATGATCGCCGCCGCTCTCGGCTACCTGCCGCCGGTCGCGGGCGCGCTGCTGCAGGAGCTCATCGACGTCGCGGTGATCCTCAACGCGCTGCGCGTGCTGCGGGGCTGAGGCTCGCTCAGCGACGGTCGTTCGCGACGACCTCGGCCAGGCGCTCGGCGGCACGTCGCAGGCGCCGGAAGTACGTCGCGCGGCTGAGGTGCAGCTCGTCGGCCGCAAGCTCGTGCCCGGCCGCCGGGCGCAGGTAGCCGCGATCGAGCACGCGCGCCTGCAGGCGCTCGTCGTCGGTGTCGCCGAATGCCCGTGCGGCCGCTTCCTCGATCAGTGTGCGCACCGAGGCCGCGCGCTCCTCCGTGGTCTCGCCGCGCGCCAGCGGGTTGCGGGCGAGCCGGACCGGGACGTGCAGGTCACGCAGCGCGTCGCGGACCGCCGCGGCGCTCTCGCCCGCGGCGGCGCGCGGCGCCGCGCCCGCGGCGGCGCGCG
>DATCDC010000124.1:0-38918 GCA_036510915.1 Solirubrobacteraceae bacterium
CACACAGGAGCACTCCACGGCCTCGCGATCACACAGGCCCCGGACCCGGCACACCCTTGCATTTGCAGATGCGGTGTCTACCCGTATACGCGACCGTCACTCGGGGGTCGAGCGACGACGCACTGTGCCCGGCGTTCATCAGCTGCGCTTGTCGGTCGATGCCAAGCCGGTGTCGCTCGGCGAGCCCTTGCTGACGGCCGCGATGCGGCGGCGCTGCTCTCGGCCGGCCTTCGTGGGTCTACGAGGCGGTCTGGGACGGTCGGCTTCCATGCGTGCGCGTCGGCCGGCAGGTGCGCTTCCTCGGCGCACATTTCGAGACTGGGTGCGGGCGCATGGGGCTCCGGGGCGGGCGTGATGCGCGATCACCCCGGATGCCGGCAGCTGAAAGTGTTCGGTGCAGATACTTCGCCGCCAGCCGAACAACTTCGGTCGACCACGTTGGTCAGGTCTATGCGAACTCGCCGAACGACGAACGCAACTGCGTTTCGTGAGCTGCGATGTACCCTCGAAGGCGAGGCCCTCCGCCCGCTACGCAGTTCGTGAAGCCGGGGTGTTCGCGGATCCGCCACGCGGCGGCTCGTCGCCGGCGCTTCGGGACACATCCGGGACACAAACGCCCCTAGACTGACTCCGCGCGCACCAAGTGCACAGCCGAAAGGAGCCGGTATGCAGGACATTCCAGGATGCCGGAGGAGGGACTCGAACCCCCGACACGCGGATTATGATTCCGCTGCTCTAACCGACTGAGCTACTCCGGCGGGGAGGGGGCAGGATAGCGGCGCGCGTAGGCTCTCGCCGTGATGGCGGACCGGACGCTCATGGCCGTTCCCAACGTGTCCGAGGGCACCGACGCGGCGGTGCTCGCCGCGATCGGCGCCGGGTTCGCGTCGGCGCCGGGCGCGGTCGTCCTGGCCGAGCCGCACGCCGACCCCGATCACGACCGTGCGGTCTTCACGCTGGCGGGTGCGCCCGGCCGGCTCGCGCCCGCGCTGCTCGCCGGTGCCCGCGCCGCGGTCGAGCGCATCGACCTCGCCCGGCACGACGGTCTGCATCCGCATGTCGGCGCGATCGACGTCGTGCCCGTCGTGCACCTCGACCTCGCGCGCCGCGGCGCCGCCTGCGCCGAGGCGCTCGTCGCCGCGGACCTGCTGGCCGAGGAGCTCGCATTGCCGGTCTTCCTCTACGGCGTCCTCGCGGGCGGGCGCACGCGCGCCGAGGTGCGCCGTGGGGGCCTCGCGGCGCTCACCGAGCGCATGCGCTCGGGCGAGCTGCGACCGGACTTCGGGCCGGCCGCGCCGCATCCGACGGCCGGTGCCGTCCTGGTCGCCGCGCGGCCGCCGCTCGTCGCCTTCAACGTCGAGCTCGCGCCGCCGGCAACCGGCGACGACGCGCGCCACATCGCCGCGCTGATCCGCGAGGGGGGCGACCACGGGATCGCGGGCGTGCGCGCGATCGGGCTCTGGCTGCCCGGCCGCGGTGGGGTGGCACAGGTGTCGATGAACGTCGAGGACCCGCTGACCGTCCCGCTCGCCGCCCTCGTCGAGGCCGTCGCCCGGCACGCGCCGGTCACCGAGGCCGAGCTCGTCGGGCTCGCGCCGAGCGCCGCGTTCGCCGGCTTCCCAGCGGGCATCACCTGCCGGAACCGCGCCACGATCGAGGACGCGCTGGAGCGCAACCGGCACTGAGCCCGTAACCATCTACGCTTGTACGCCCATGGCGCAGACCAAGAAGAAGCGGCGCACGAAGCACCGAGGCAACGCCGCCGGCATCGTCGAGACGCGCGGGAGGACCGGCCGCAAGCTCACCGACGACGAGCGCAAGGCGAGCACCAAGGGCGGCGCGAAGCCCGGGCGCCCCACGCGCGAGGACCGTTTCAACAAGCCGCCGACCTGGCGCGGGGCGATCAACCGCTCGCTGATCGCCGTCGTCTTCTTCGTCGCCCTGCTCGTCCTGCTCTTCAAGCAGCCGGCCAGCCAGGTCCTCTCACTCGCCGCCGTGCTGCTCGTGCTCTACGTGCCGCTCAGCTACTACACCGACCTGTGGCTCTACCGCCGCCGCCAAGCGAAGCTCGTCAAGGCGCGCTCGGAGGCCGGCAAGCCGAAGAAGGACCCCAAGGCCGGAAGCTGAGCTGGGGCGCGCCGCCGGCGCGGCGCGCGGGCCCGGGCGCCAGAGCGAGATGTACGCGAGCACGCCGGCGGCGATCAGCGACCATCTACGCTTGTGGGCACCATGGACGTGCGCATGCTCACCGTCGGTCCCGTGCAGGAGAACTGCTACCTGCTGCGCACCGGCGGCGACGCCGACCGGGCGATCATCGTCGACCCCGGCGAGGAGGCCGACCGCCTGCTCGAGGCGATCGCCGAGACGGGCGCCACGCTCGAGGCGATCCTCCTCACGCACACGCACTTCGACCACGTGGGCGCGGTCGCGCCGGTGGCGCGCGCGACCGGCGCGCCGGTCTACTGCCCGGCCCTGGAGACGCAGGTGCTGGCGGACATCATGGCCTACGTCCCGTGGGACGGGTTCGGGCCGTACGAGAGCTGGAACGCCGAGCGCACCGTCGCCGGCGGCGAGCACCTGCAGCTCGCCGGCTTCGAGATCGACGTCGTCTTCACGCCGGGGCACAGCCCCGGCCATGTGACCTACGCGCTGTCGGTCCCGGGCCAGGACGCCCTGGGCACGGTGCTCGCCTCCGGCGACGTCCTCTTCCAGGGCTCGATCGGGCGCACCGACCTGCCCGGCGGCGACCACGCCACGCTGCTGGCGTCGATCGCCGCGCTCGCCGAGCGCTACGACGACGAGACGCCGGTCCTGCCCGGGCACATGGGCGTCACGACGATCGGCCACGAGCGCGCCGGCAACCCGTTCCTGCAGGACCTCCCGGCAGCCTCCCGGTGAGCGAGGCGCTCCAGGCCCCGCGCGGCACGTTCGACGTGCTGCCCGAGCAGTCCGCACTGCGGCTGACCGTCGAGGTCTCCGCGCGCAAGATCCTGGAGGCCGCCGGCTACCGCCGCATCGAGACGCCCGCCTTCGAGGACACCGACGTCTTTCGCCGCACTGTCGGCGAGTCGACGGACATCGTCCAGAAGGAGATGTACACGCTGATCGACGGAGGCGGGCGCTCGCTGACGCTGCGCCCCGAGGTGACCGCCCCGATCATGCGCGCCTACGCCGAGCACGGCATGCACAAGCTCGCCCAGCCGGTCAAGCTCTGGTACCTGTCGAGCTGCTTTCGCTACGAGCGCGCACAGGCCGGGCGCTACCGCCAGTTCTGGCAGATCGGCGCCGAGGCCATCGGCTCCGACGACCCCGCCGTCGACGCCGAGTCGATCCTCCTGCTCGCCGCGATCCTCGAGGAGCTCGGCGTGCGCGGCGTGCGGCTGCGCCTGGCGAGCCTCGGGACGCCGGCCTCGCGCGCCCGCTACCGCGAGCTGCTGCAGGCCCACCTGCGCGCGCACGAGGATCGCCTCTCCCACGACGTGCGCGAGCGCATCGACCTCAACCCGCTGCGCGCGTTCGACTCCGACCACGCGGGCACGCGCGAGGTGATGCGGACCGCCCCGCTGCTGCTCGACCACCTCGACGAGGCGGACCTCGAGCACTTCGCGACGGTTCGCGCGCTGCTCGACGCCGCCGAGCTCGGCTACGAGATCGACCCGACGCTCGTGCGCGGGCTGGACTACTACACGCGCACGGTCTTCGAGTTCACCTCCGACGCGCTCGGCGCCCAGAGCGGCGTCGGCGGCGGCGGGCGCTACGACGGCCTGGCCGAGGAGCTCGGCGCGCACGCGACGCCCGGCATGGGCTGGGCCGCCGGCATCGAGCGGATCCTGCTGGCGGCCGAGGAGCGCCCGGTGCCCGAACCCGTCTGCGACCTGTTCGTCGCCGTCGGCGGCGGCGGCGAGGCGGAGCGCACCGCGGCGTTCCTGCTTGCCGCCGAGGCACGTCGCGCCGGCGTCCCGGCGCAGCTGGAGCTCGCGGGCCGCTCGCTGAAGGGCCAGTTCAAGCAGGCCGCGCGGCTGCGTGCGCGCTACGTCGCGGTCGTCGGTGCCGACGGCATCGAGCTGAAGGACATGGAGAGCGGCGAGCAGTCCGCGGCGCCCTCGCCGTCGGCCGTCGTCGCAACGGTGCTGCGCGGTAGGTTCGAGACGTGATCTCGCCTCCGCGCCCGAACGCCTACCGCGACACCTGGAACGGCGACCTCGACGCAGCGAACGCCGGGCAGGACGTGCGCGTCGCCGGCTGGGTGCACCGCCGCCGCGACCACGGTGGGCTGATCTTCATCGACCTGCGCGATCGCTCGGGCCTCGTCCAGCTCGTCTTCCACCCGGAGACCGGCGGCCCGGCGTTCGCGCTGGCCGAGCGCCTGCGCTCCGAGCACGTGATCTCCGCCGCCGGCGCCGTCGTGCGCCGCGAGGAGGGCAACGTCAACCCGAACCTCGCGACGGGCGAGATCGAGATCTCGGTGACGAGCCTGGACGTGCTCGCCGAGAGCGAGACGCCGCCGTTCCCGATCGACGAGGACACCGCCGTCGACGAGACGCTGCGCCTGAGATACCGGTGGCTGGACCTGCGCCGCCAGGGGATGCTCGACGCGATGCTCGCGCGCACGCTCGTCACGCGCACCATGCGCCGCGTGCTGGACGAGCGCGACTTCCTCGAGCTCGAGACCCCGATCCTCACGAAGTCGACGCCCGAGGGCGCGCGCGACTTCCTCGTGCCCAGCCGGCTGAGCGCCGGCTCCTGGTACGCGCTGCCGCAGTCCCCGCAGCTCTTCAAGCAGCTGTTCATGATGGCCGGCTACGAGCGCTACTACCAGATCGCGCGCTGCTTCCGCGACGAGGACCTGCGCGCCGACCGGCAGCCCGAGTTCACTCAGCTGGACCTCGAGATGGGCTTCGTGGTCGAGGACGACGTCATCGAGGTGATGGAGGCGGTGATGTCGGCCGTCTTCGAGGCGACCGCGTTCGAGGTCCCGCCCGCGCCGTGGCCGCGCATGAGCTACGCGGAGGCGATGTCGCGCTTCGGCGTCGACCGCCCGGACACGCGGTTCGGGCTGGAGATCCGCGACGTCTCCGAGCACCTGCGCGGATCGGACTTCAAGGTCTTCGAGGGCGTCCTTGCGGGCGGCGGCGTCGTGCGCGCGCTGAACGCCGGGGCGCGCCAGCTCTCACGCTCGGAGCTCGACGGGCTGAACGACGTCGTGCGCATCCACGGCGCAAAGGCCGTCGCGCCGATCTACGCGAGCGCCGACGGCTGGGCCGGCAACCTCGCGAAGTTCTTCGGCGCCGAGCAGATCGCGGCGGCCAACGGCGAGCTGGAGGCGGGGGACGGGGATCTGCTGCTGTTCGTCGCCGACGCCCCGGAGGTCGCCGCCGCGTCGCTCGGCGGCCTGCGCCTGGAGCTCGCGCGACGCTTCGGGCTGATCCCCGAGGGCCACGCCGCGCTCTGGATCGTCGACTTCCCGATGTTCGAGCACGACGCCGAGGCCGATCGCTTCGTCGCGATCCACCATCCGTTCACGGCGCCCTCGGGCGACCTCGAGGATCCGGCCACGCTGCTCTCGCGCGCCTACGACCTCGTCATCGACGGGGTCGAGGTGGGCGGCGGATCGATCCGCATCCACACGCCCGAGGTCCAGCAGCGCGTCTTCGAGCTCATCGGCCTCGACGCCGACGAGGCGCGTGATCGCTTCGGCTTCCTGCTCGAGGCCATGAGGTACGGCGCCCCGCCGCACGGCGGCATCGCGATGGGGCTCGACCGGGTCGTCGCGCTTATCTGCGGCCTGGAGTCGATCCGCGACGTGATGGCGTTCCCAAAGACGGCCACCGGCGCCGACCCGCTCACGGGCGCGCCCGCGCCGGTGGAGTCGCGCCAGCTGCGCGACCTGGCGCTGCGGTCGCTCGTGGAGCCGACCTCGCCCGCCACGCCGGCGACATAGCGACACGAAAGCGCTCAAGCCGCAGGCGTTCGCGGCCGACTAGGGGAGGGTGCAGCAAATCGGTCTCCCCATGCGGATCGCACTCGTCGCGGTCCTCGCGCTGGCAGCCGTCTGGTTCGTCGCCCTGCGCCCGAAGCCGGACACGGCCGCCTCGACGCCCACGCCCGCCCCGCCGACCGCGCCCGGCGTCGCCGGCCTGACCCGCAGCATCGACAAGGCCCGTGCGGCCACCGCCGCGGCAAATGCCTCCGTGACGAAGGTCCAGAGCACGGCCGCCGCGACCTCGAACGGCACCGCGGGCGCGACGCCTGCCGCTCCCGCCGCCACGAGCGCGACCGCGACCCCGGCGACCGCGAACACGGGCGGCAAGGCGGCACCGAACCCGTCGACCGCGACGGCGACCGCCAAGCCGAAGAGCGTCGTCGTCGCGAAGCCCAAGCCGAAGGCCGTCGTCGTCACGAAGCCCAGGGCGGTGGTGGTCAAGCCCGCCGCGCCCAAGGCCGTCGTGATCGCCAGGCCCAAGCCGAAGGCCCTCGCGGTCAGCCCCGCAGCGCCGCTCGTCGCCGCGCTCGCCCACCACAAGGTCGTGGTGCTGATGTTCGGCAACTCCTCGTCCGACAGCCAGGCGGTCGAGGCCGCGGTCAAGCGCCTCCCGCGCCGCCACGGCAAGGTCGTGATCCGGATCGCGAACATCAACCAGGTCGGCCGCTACTCCGTCTTCACCACCGATACGCCCGTCAGCCAGGCGCCGACCGTCCTCGTGATCGGCTCCTCGCGCAAGGGCCGCGTCATCGTCGGCTACACGTACACCGGCGAGCTGGACCAGGCCGTCGCCGACGTGCTCGCCGCGAAGCCCGCCAGGTGACGTCTCCCTGAAGGGGGCCGATGTGCGCAAGCACATCGGATACCGATCGGCGAAGCCGATCACCGGCCGACGGTCCGCCGATCGGCGAAGCCGATCACCCCCAGCCCGCGGTCTGCGCCGCGGCGGGTCCAGGCGCCGCCAGGCCGAACACGTCGGCGATCAGCTCGTAGGAGCGCCGCCGCGCGGTGTGCTCGTGGGTGATCGTCACGATGATCACCTCGCCGGCGCCGTACTCCTGCGCCAGCGCCTCGATCCCCGCCCGCACCGTCTCGGGGCTGCCGAGGATCGCCCGCCGTCCCGCCGGAGAGCCCGGGCGCTCGCCGCGCTGCTCCAGCCAGGCCAGCGCCTCGGAGACCGGTGGGATCGCGATCAGCCGCCCGCGGCGCAGCATCGAGAAGGCCATCTGGCCGCTGGCGGCCAGCTGCTGTGCCTCCTCTTCGGTGTCGGCGCAGATCACCGACGCCGCTACCGCGACGACCGGCTCGCCGAGCCTTCCGGTGTGCGTGAACTCGTCGCGGTAGCGGCGCGCGATGTCGCCCCCGCCGGGGCTGATGAAGTCGGCGAAGGCGTAGCGCAGCCCGAGCTGGGCGGCCCAGACGGCGCTCTGGAGCGACGAGCCCAGCAGCCACGGCTCCGGCACCTCGGGCAGGCCCGGAAGCGCACTCAGGCGCGCGACCGGCGAATCCTCGGGGAACGTGCCCTCCAGGAATGCGAGCAGCTCGGCGAGCTGCTGGGGGAAGTCGTCCGGCGGCGCGGCGCGGCGATCGCGCTGGAGCACGCGCGAGGTGATCGGGTCCGTCCCCGCCGCGCGGCCGAGGCCCAGGTCGATGCGACCCGGGAACAGGCCGGCGAGGACGCTGAAGGTCTCGGCGACCTTGAACGGGCTGTAGTGGGGGAGCATGACCCCGCCGCTGCCGACGCGCAGGTGCGTCGTGGCGGATGCGATCGGCCCGATCAGCGCCTCGGGGCTGGGGCCGGCGAGCATGGGGCCGCCGTGATGCTCGGCCACCCAGTAGCGGTGGTAGCCGAGCTGGTCGGCCAGGCGCGCGAGGTCGATCGTGTTGGCCAGCGCCTGCGGCCCGGTCGAGCCGGCGGGGATCGGCGACTGGTCCAGGACGCTGAGACGCACCGGCACCATGCTATTCGGGCGCCGGAGCGGCCCTAGACTGGCTCGCAGATGCCCGACGAGCGCTTCGAGGAGCACCTGCACCACCCCTGCGGCCGCGGCCTGCGCCCGGCCGGGAGCCACGACGCCGTGGCGGGTGCGGTCGCCTGCGGCGACGTGGTGCGGATCAGCGTCGCCATCGAGGGCGACCGCGTCCGCGCCGCCGGCTTCGACGCCGAGGGCTGCGGCGCGACACTCGCCGCCGCGAGCGCGGCCGTCGCCCTCGTCGAGGGCGCTCAGCTGCTGGACGCCGCCCGGGTCGGGGTGGACGAGGTCTGCGGCGCGCTGGGCGGGCTGAGCCTCGGCAAGCGCCACGCGGCCGACCTGGCCGCCGACGCGCTGGCGCGCGCCCTCGGGACGGCCGCGCGCGCCGACGCACGGCTCGCGCCCGATGCCGGACGCACGCTCGTGGCGATGAGCGGCGGCGTCGACAGCGCCGTCGCCGCGATCCTCTGCGCCCGCGACGCAGGCGCCGCGCCCGTCGCCGTGACGCTGGAGCTCTGGCGCGACGCCCACAACGACGCCGCGAAGAGCTGCTGCTCGGCGAGCGCGGTGCGCGAGGCGCGCGCACTGGCCCACCGCATGGGCATGGCGCATCTGACCGTCGACCTGCGCGAGGAGTTCCGCGCCGGCGTCGTCGACCCGTGGATCGCCGACCACGCGGCGGGCCTGACGCCCAATCCCTGCGTGCGCTGCAACGGCGGCGTCCGGCTGGACGCGATGCTCGACCTCGCCGGGCGCCTGGGGGCCCGGCACCTGGCGACCGGCCACTACGCCCGCGTCGGGGACGACGGCCTGCTGCGCAGCGCCGCCGACGGCGCCAAGGACCAGTCGTACATGCTCGCGGCGCTCGCGCGTGCCTCGATCGCGCGCCTGCGCTTCCCGCTCGGCGAGCTGACCAAGCCGCAGGTGCGCGAGCTCGCCGAGCGCGAGCGCCTGCCGGTCGCGCGCAAGCCCGACTCGCAGGACCTCTGCTTCCTGGCGGGCACCGGCCGTGAGGCCTTCCTGGCCCGGCACGGCGGCCCCCGCGAGCGTCCGGGCCGCATCCTCGACGGGGCGGGGCATACCGTCGGGCGCCATCGCGGCGCGCACGGCTACACCGTCGGGCAGCGGCGTGGCGTCGGCATCGGCGGCGCCGGCGAGCCGCTCTACGTCACCGGAACCGACATCGCCGCGAACACGGTCACCGTCGGCCCGCGCTCGGCGCTGCGGACCGACCGCGTCCGCGTGACCGACGTGCGCCTGCACGTGCCTGCAGAGGAGGTCGCCGAGGTCCGCCTGCGCTACCGCTCGCGCCCCGTCGCGTGCACGGTCCGCGGCGAGGAGCTCGAGCTCGCCGAGCCGGTCTGGGGCGCCGCTCCCGGCCAGACGGCGGTGTTCCTGCGGGGCGATCGCGTACTGGGATGCGCGACAATCGCCCCATGAGCGGCAAGAGCACGGACGAGATCCGCGAGACGTTCCTGGAATTCTTCGCGGCGCGCGGGCACATGCGCCGCGAATCTGCCTCGCTCGTGCCGGCGACATTCGATGCCTCGGTGCTGCTCACCACGGCGGGCATGCATCCGCTCAAGGGCTACTTCCTGGGCCTCGAGACGCCGCCCTCGCAGCGCCTGACCAGCTGCCAGAAGTGCTTTCGCACGACGGACATCGAGAACGTCGGCAACACCTCCCGGCACCTCACGTTCTTCGAGATGCTCGGCAACTTCTCGATCGGCGACTATTTCAAGCAGGGCGCGGTCGAGTACGCGTGGGAGCTCTCGCTGGAGGGCTTCGGTTTCACGCCGCAGGACATCTGGATCACCGTCTTCGAGGGCGACGAGGAGCTCGGGCTGGGCCCCGACGAGGAGGCGATCGCGGCCTGGGAGTCGGTCGGCGTCCCGCGCGAGCGCATCGTCCTGTGCGCGCGCAGCGAGAACTTCTGGCAGTCCGGCCCGACCGGCCCGTGCGGCCCGTGCAGCGAGCTGTACCTCGACCGCGGCGTCGAGCACGGCAGCCCGGACGACCTCCCGGGCGGGGAGAACGAGCGCTTCCTGGAGTACTGGAACCTCGTCTTCATGCAGCTCGACCAGGATCCCCCAGGGAGGCTCACGCCGCTGCCCGCCCAGAACATCGACACGGGCCTGGGCCTCAACCGGATGGCGCTGATCCAGCAGGGCGTCGAGACGATCTTCGAGACCGACCAGTTCGTCCCGCTGATGGACCTCGGCCGCGAGCTGTCGACCCGCGGCGCGGACGACGAGCGCGCGCTGCGGATCCTCGCCGACCACTCGCGTGCGATGACCTTCCTGATCGGCGACGGCGTCGTGCCCTCCAACGAGGAGCGCGGCTACATCCTGCGCCGCGTGATGCGCCGCGCGATCCAGCAGGGCCACCGCATCGGCATCGAGGGCGTCTTCCTGCCGGCCTTCGCCGAGCAGGTCATCGAGATCATGGGCCCCGCCTACCCGGACCTCGTCAGCGCCCGCGACACGATCCTCAAGTGGGTGCGCGGCGAGGAGGAGGGCTTCCGCCGCACGCTCGAGCAGGGCACGAAGCTGCTCGACGACCTGCTCGACGCCGGCGCCGTCAGCGCGGCGGACGCCTTCCGCCTGCATGACACCTTCGGCTTCCCGATCGAGCTCACGCGCGAGATGGCGCTCGAGCGCGGCGTGCCGTTCGCTGAGGACGCGGAGTTCACGCGGCTGATGGACGAGCAGCGCGCAAGGTCCTCGGCCGCCGCCGGCGCCGGCAGGAAGGTCGGGCGGGTGGGGGAGATCGTGCGCGAGGTCGCGCCCGAGCAGACCGTCTTCACCGGCTACGAGGACCTCGAGGTCCACACCGTGGTGCAGGGCGTGCGCGAGGAGGACGGGCGCACGTACCTCAAGCTCGCTGAGTCCCCGTTCTACGCGGCGGGCGGGGGCCAGGTCAGCGACCTCGGCACGCTCACCGCCGAGGACGGCGGCTCGCCCGTGCACGTCGCCGACGTCGTGCGCGCCGGCGATGACCAGGCGCTCGTCATCGACTCCGGAACGCTGCAGGCCGGCCAGCGCGTCGTCGCGACGGTCGACCGCGGCGCACGCCACGCGACCGCCTGCAACCACACCGCAACGCACCTCCTGCACGCGGCGCTGCGCGCGCGGCTGGGCGACCACGTGCGCCAGGCCGGCTCGTATGTGGGGCCCGACAAGCTGCGCTTCGACTTCACGCACACCGAGCGCCTCAGCGATGAGGATCGCCGCGTCGTCGAGGACGAGGTCAACCGGCTGATCCTCGAGGACCTGGCGGTGCGTCCGCTGACGACGACGCTCGACGAGGCCAGGCGGCTCGGGGCGATGGCCCTCTTCGGCGAGAAGTACGGCGACATCGTGCGCATGGTCGAGATCGGCGACGGCGAGGTCTCGCGCGAGCTGTGCGGCGGCACCCACGTGCGCAGCACCTCGGAGATCGCGCTGCTGAAGATCACGAGCGAGGGTTCGAGCGCGGCGAACGTGCGCCGCATCGAGGCGATCACCGGCCCCGCGGCCGTGCGGATGATGCGCGAGCACGACCTGCTGCTGCGCGAGGCCGCCGAGGCGCTGCGCACGCCGGTCGAGCGCCTCCCGCAGGCGGTCGTCGAGCTGCGCGACAGGGCCAAGCAGGCGGCGCGGGCCGGAGGCGGCTCCAACGGGCACGTCGAGACGGCCGACCTGCTGTCCGGTGCGCAGGACGTGCACGGCGCGCAGGTGCTGACGGCGCTGATCGACGGCGCCGACCCCAAGGTGCTGATGGAGACCGCCGACCGGCTGAAGGGCCGGCTCGGCGACCAGGCAGCGATCGTGCTGGGCTCCGGCGCCGACGGGCGCGTGCATCTCGTCGCGGCGGTGACGCCGGCGCTCGTCGAGCGCGGCGTGCGCGCCGGCGCGATCGTCAAGGCGGCCGCGGAGGTGGCCGGCGGCGGGGGCGGCGGGCGCGACACGATGGCCCAGGCGGGCGGCAGGGATCCGGCCAAGCTCCCCGCGGCGCTCGCGGCCGCACGCAGCGCGATCGAAACCGCCCTCAGCGCCTAGGCCCCATGCGCGTGCTCGCCCTCGACTACGGATCGGCGCGCTGCGGCTGCGCGCTCAGCGACCCCACCGGAACGCTCGCCACGCCGATCGAGCCGGTGCTGCGGCCGGCGACGAAGGCCGGGATCCGGGCACTGCGCGAGCTCGTCGCCGAGCGCGAGATCGACCGCGTCGTCGTCGGGCTGCCGCTGTCGCTGTCCGGCCGCGACTCCGACCAGACGCGCGAGGCGCGCGGGTTCGCCGACCGGCTGCGCTCGGCGCTCGGCGCCGGCGTCCCGATCGAGCTCTACGACGAGCGCTTCACCACGGCGATCGCCGCCCGCAGCGGCTCGGCCGAGACCTCCGAGGACTCGCGTGCGGCCGCGGTGCTGCTCGACGACTGGCTCGCCCGCCACGGCCACGAGCACAGGAGCAGGGCATGAGCGAGCGCAGCGCCGCCGAGCGCGAGGCAGCCCGCCTGGAGCGGGAGCGCAGGCGCGCGCTCGAGCGCGGCGAGCAGCCGGCGCCCGCACCGACCCCGCTCGAGGTCCCGCCGCCGCCGGTCGACCCGGAGCCCGCGCCCGTCGAGGCGCCGCCGCCCGTGCCCGCGCCGGCGCCCGAGCCCGCTCCGCCCGAGGAGGAGCCCGCGCCGGCGCCTGAGTCCGCTCCGCCCGAGCCGGGTACGCACGCCCCGGAGCCGATCGCCCCGCTCCCGCCCGTCGCCGCGCGCCACGAGGTGGCGCCGGCCACGCCCGCCCGCACCCAGCCCGCGGTCCCGTCGCGGCGCCCGCGGGAGGACACCGACGACCACGACATCCCGATCGGCACGGTGCGTCCGGGCGCCGGAGCCGCGGGCATGCCACGACAGCCCGTCCGCGTCCCGCCCCGGCGCCGGCGCAGGCCCGGCCGCACGGGGGTGCTCGTCGGCCTGCTGGTCGTGCTGCTGGCGCTCGTCGGCTTCTTCGCGTTGCGCACGTTCGACCCGTTCAAGGGCGAAGGGAGCGGGGTCGTCGTGGTGAAGATCCCGGCGGGGACCGGCACGCGCCAGATCGGCGACCTGCTCGCCCGCAAGGGCGTCGTCGGCTCGGGCTTCTTCTTCTCGCTGCGCGCCAAGCTCGCCGGCGACACGCTGCGCTCCGGCACGTTCACGCTCAAGCGCGACATGAGCAACGGCGCGGCGCTCACGGCGCTCACGACGGTCCCCGCGGCGGCCCCGACGATCAAGGTGCTGATCCCCGAGGGCCCCGGCCGGCGCGAGGTCGCGCCGATCGTCGCACGCCAGGGCGTGACCGGCGACTACCTGCGGGCCTCCGCGCACTCGGCCCGGCTGAACCCGCGCATCTACGGCGCCCCGAAGGGCGCCTCGCTCGAGGGCTTCCTGTTCCCGGCGACCTACGACCTCGCGCGCGGCGCGAGCGCCAGGACGCTGGTCGGCAAGCAGCTCGACGCCTACAAGGCCAACACGGCCGGCATCAGCTACGCCTACGCCCGCAAGAAGAACCTGACGCGCTACGACGTGCTGACGATCGCCTCGATCATCGAGCGCGAGGCGTTCAAGGACAAGGACCGCAAGCTCGTCGCCGCGGTCTTCTACAACCGCCTCAAGCGGGGGATCTCGCTGGGCAGCGACGCGACGACGCGCTACGCCGTGAACAACTTCACGCGGCCGCTCAAGGTCTCCCAGCTGAAGAGCACCTCGCCGTACAACACGCGCGTTCGCACCGGGCTGCCGCCCGGGCCGATCGGCAACCCGGGGCGCGCGTCGATCGAGGCCGCCGCCAACCCGGCGAAGGTCCCGTACCTGTTCTTCATCGTCAAGGCCTGCGGGCGGGGGGCGCTGGCGTTCTCCTCCACGAACGCGCAGTTCCAGAAGGACGTCGCCGCCTACGACGCCGCCCGCGCGCGCAACGGCGGCACGGACCCGTCCGTGTGCAAGAAGTAGTGCGCACCCGGCTCGGCGTCCTCGGCTGGCCGGTCGCGCACAGCCGCTCGCCGGCGATGCAGCGCGCCGCGCTCGCCGAGCTCGGGCTGCGCGACTGGCACTACCAGCTGCTGCCGGCGCCGCCGGACATCTTCGGCGAGATCGTGCGCGGCCTGGGTCCGGCGGGCTTCTGCGGCGCGAACGTGACGATTCCGCACAAGGAGGCCGCGCTCGCGCTCGCCGACGCCGCCACGGACCGCGCGCGGGCGATCGGCGCCGCCAACACGCTCGTCTTCCACGAGGACGGCGCGATCCACGCCGACAACACCGACGCGCCCGGCCTGATCGCCGCGCTCGGCGCCTCGCCGGCCGGCAGGGAGGCCCTCGTCCTGGGCGCCGGCGGAAGCGCGCGCGCCGTCATCTGGGCGCTGCGCGAGGCCGGGGCGCACGTCGCGGTCTGGAACCGCACCGCCGAGCGCGCGCAGGCGCTCGCCCGGGAGTTCGGCGTGGCGAGCGCGGCCATATCGGCACCAGCCGACATTCTCGTGAACTGCACGTCCGTCGGGCTGCGCAATTCGTCCAGCACATTCAAGGACCTCCCCGTGTCTCCCGAGAGTCTGGACACATACGCGACCGTGGTGGACCTGGTCTACCGGGACGGCGGAACCGAACTCCTGCACGAGGCATCGCGCAGGGGATGCGCGGTGATCGACGGCCTGGAGATCCTGGTCCAGCAGGGCGCACTGAGCCTGGAGGCCTGGACCGGCCTTCCCGCTCCGATCGCGGTGATGCGCGAGGCGGCGCGGCGCGGCTCACAGCGACCTCCAGATGACCCCAGAGATCCCTCACCTCAGCGCAGTCAGCCAGGCCCCTCCGACCCAGGGGGCGCTGGCGCAGGACCCGGCGACGCCGGATGAGCCGTGGGACGGCGTCACCCGGCCGCGCAGCCGCGGCGGCAGCGGCCGCTTCCTGAGCGACGTCATCGTCGAGATGGGGCTCGCCGACCGGGCCCGCGTCGACATGGCGATCGAGGAGGCCCGCGCCACCGGGACGACCCCCGAGGAGGCGCTGCTGCACGCCGCCGTCGTCACGGAGGAGGCGCTCGCCCGCGCGCTCGCCGAGAAGCACGGGCTGGACTACCTGGACCTGAACGTCTTCAAGGTCGACATGGCCGCTGCGAACGTCATCAGCTCCGCCAAGGCAAAGCGCTACGAGTCCGTCCCGGTCGCCTTCAGCGGCACGAACGGCCTCGTCCTCGCGATGGCCGACCCGGCGAACGTGATGGCGATCGACGAGATCGCGCTCATCACCGGCTACGACGTGCGCCCCGCCGTCGCCTCGCGCGAGGACATCCTCCAGCAGATCAGTCGCCTGACGCGTCTCGACGACGTCGTGCAGTCCACCGCGCTGGAGGAGGAGGAGCAGAGCGGCGAGGCCGAGGTCGTCGACCTGCGCGAGTCCGCCGACGACGCGCCGGTCATCAAGCTCATCAACCAGATCATCGCCCAGGGCGTCGAACGCGGCGCCTCGGACATCCACTTCGCGCCGGACGGCAAGGAGCTGCGCGTCCGCTTCCGCATCGACGGCGTGCTGCAGGAGATCACGACGATCCCCAAGCGCATGGTCGCCGGCGCGATCAGCCGCGTGAAGATCATGAGCGACCTCGACATCTCCGAGCGTCGCGTGCCCCAGGACGGCCGCGTCGGCCTGGCGATCGACGGCCACCACATCGACCTGCGCGTCGTGACGCTCCCCAGCGTGCACGGCGAGTCGGCGATCGTCCGCATCCTCGACCAGGACGGCGGCGTCGTCCACGACCTCGATGCGCTCGGGTTCCTCAAGGAGGAGCACGAGCGCTTCCAGCGCGCGATCTTCCAGCCGTTCGGCGCGGTCCTCGTGACGGGCCCGACGGGCTCGGGCAAGTCGACGACGCTCTACACGGGCGTCGGCATGCTCAACTCGCCCGAGAAGAACATCATCACGATCGAGGACCCGGTCGAGTTCCAGGTCGACGGCATCACGCAGGTGCAGGTCAACCCGAAGGCGGGCCTGACGTTCGCCAACGGGCTGCGCGCGATGATGCGCGCCGACCCCGACATCATCATGGTCGGCGAGATCCGCGACCGCGAGACGGCGCAGATCGCCGTCGAGTCCGCGCTCACCGGCCATCTCGTCCTCTCCACGCTGCACACGAACGACGCGCCGACGGCGATCACCCGCCTCGTCGAGATGGGAATCGAGCCCTTCCTGGTCGCCAGCGCGATCGACTGCGTCGTCGCCCAGCGCCTGTGCCGCTCGCTGTGCTCGCACTGCAAGGAGCGCACGATCCTCACGAGCGAGGTCCTGCGCGAAAACGGCTTCCACGCGCACGTCGACATCGAGGCCTACAAGCCCGTCGGATGCAACCGCTGCGGCGGCTCCGGCTACAAGGGCCGCGTCGGCCTCTACGAGGTCATGACCGTCAACGAGGAGATCCGCTCGCTCACGATCGAGCGCGCCTCGGCGGACAAGATCACCGAGGTGGCCGTGCGCGAGGGCATGCGCCGGCTGCGTGAGGACGGCCTGGAGAAGGTGAAGATGGGACGCACCTCGATCGAAGAGGTCGCGCGCGTCACCGGCACCGGGGCGGCCCTCGAGGCATGAGCGCTCAAGGCGCCCATGTGAAGCACCGATAGGAGCCAGGCCATGGACTTCGATTTCGCAGACATCCTCCTCGAGACGCTCTCGCGCCGCGCCTCGGACCTCCACATCACCGTCGGCTGCGCGCCGATGGTGCGCGTCCGCGGTCGCCTGACGGCGATGGAGGGCTACCCCAAGATGTCGGGCTCCGACACGCGCGAGATCATCTACTCGATCCTCTCCAACGACCAGCGCCAGCGCCTGGAGACGGACTGGCAGCTGGACTTCGCCTACGCGATCCCCGGCCACGCGCGCTTCCGCGTCAACGCCTACTTCCAGCGCGGCTCGATCGGCGCGGCCTTCCGCCTGATCCCGGCCGAGATCATCTCGATCGACGATCTGGGGCTGCCGACGATCGCCCACGAGTTCTGCAAGAAGCCGCGCGGCATGGTGCTCGTCACCGGGCCGACCGGCTCGGGCAAGTCCACCTCGCTGGCGGCGATGATCGACGAGATCAACGCCACGCGCGAGGAGCACATCATGACCGTGGAGGACCCGATCGAGTTCCTCCACTCGCACAAGCGGTGCATGGTCAACCAGCGCGAGCTGGGCGCCGACGCCCCGAGCTTCTCGCTCGCGCTGCGCGCCGCGCTGCGCCAGGACCCCGACGTCATCCTCGTCGGCGAGATGCGCGACCTGGAGACGATCTCCACCGCCCTGACCGCCGCCGAGACCGGCCACCTCGTCTTCGCGACCCTGCACACGCAGGACGCGCCGCAGACGATCGACCGCATCATCGACGTCTTCCCCTCCCACCAGCAGGGCCAGGTCCGCGTGCAGCTGTCCGTGGCGCTGCAGGGGGTCATGACCCAGCAGCTGCTGCCGACCGCCGACGGCTCCTCGCGCGTGGCGGCGATCGAGACGCTCGTCCCGACCGCCGCGGTGCGCAACCTCATCCGCGAGGGCAAGACCCACCAGATCACCTCCGTCATGCAGACCGGCTCCGGCGTCGGCATGCAGACGATGGACGCCGCGCTCGCGACGCTCGTGCGCGCCGGCAAGATCTCCCAGCGCCAGGCCGAGCAGCGCTCCGGCACGCCGGACGAGCTGCGTCGCCTCATGGGCCTCGGCGGCATGTCGATGGCGGCCTAGCGCGGATCGGGACGGAGCACGACGATGTCCACCTACGTCTGGAAGGCGATGGACGCCACCGGGGCCAAGGCCACCGGTGAGGTCGAGGCCGAGTCCAAGCAGGGTGTCTCCGATCAGCTGAAGTCGCGCGGCCTGATCGTCCTCGACATCGCGGACAAGCACAGCTCACGTGAGATCAACATCGACCTGTTCGCCGGCATCAAGGCGGCGGACCTGACGATCATGACCCGCCAGCTCTCCACGATGGTGAGCTCGGGCATGACGATCCTGCGCTCGCTCTACGTGCTCGAGTCGCAGACCGAGAACAAGAAGCTGTGCGAGGTCCTCACGGCGATCCGCAAGGACGTCGAGGCCGGCCTGCCGCTGTCGGACTCGATGGAGCGCCACAAGGACGTCTTCTCCCCGCTGTACATCGCGATGGTCCGCGCCGGTGAGACGGGCGGCATGCTCGAGAGCTCGCTGCTGCGGATCGCCGACCAGCTCGAGCAGGAGGACTCGCTCCGGCGCCAGGTCAAGTCCGCGATGATGTACCCGATCGTCGTCCTGACCTTCGCGATGATCGTGCTGATCGGCCTCGTGACGTTCATCGTCCCCGTGTTCGTCGGCGTCTTCAAGCAGTTCGGCGGCGACCTGCCGATGATCACGAAGGTCACGGTGGGCATTTCGCACGCCGTCACCGGCTACTGGTTCATCGTCGTCCCGATCGTCGCGTTCATCGTCTACATGTTCAAGCGCTGGAAGAAGTCCGACAAGGGGCGCGGCCAGTGGGACAAGTTCCGCCTGCGCATCCCGATGAAGATCGGCGACATCGTGCAGAAGATCGCGCTCGCGCGCTGGTCGCGCACGCTCTCCGCGCTCGTCTCCGCCGGCGTCCCGCTGATGCAGGCGCTCGACATCACCGCCCAGACCGCCGGCAACCGCGTCGTCGAGGACGCGATGGCCGCCGTCATCGACAGCGTCAAGCAGGGCGGCACGATCGCCGAGCCGCTGCGCCACTCACCCGTCTTCCCGGGCATGGTCACCCAGATGGTCGCCGTCGGCGAGGAGACCGGCGCCCTCGACGCCATGCTCGCCAAGATCGCCGACTTCTACGAGGACCAGGTCGACGCCTCGGTCAAGTCGCTCACCTCGATCCTCGAGCCGGTGATGATCGTGGTCATCGGCGGCATGGTCGGGTTCATCGTGATCTCGATGTACCTGCCGCTGTTCAAGGTGTACGACCAGATCAACTAGGGGCTGGACGTGCGGGGGTTCATCCGGCGGTTCGCAACCGCCGGACTCCCTGCAAGTCGGCCACTCTGCTTGCGCTCCGAGTGGCGGGCCTGTAATCCGGGGGTTCTGCTCCGAGAAGCCGAATCCGCAGGTTCTGCTTGGTGCGCAGACGCTCCCGATGGTCTGGGAGCCCAGGCGCTACGAGGGATTGCGCCTCTTGTCGGCCGGATCCGGAGTGCTTGCGCTGTAGCTGCCGCCGAAATCAGGGCTTCGAGGGCACGTGGGATGTCACCGCTCGCGTCGTAGCCGGGCGACCAGTGAGCCCACTGCCAAGGGATCAGTCGTCAGGCTTGAACGCGAGCGGCAGGAAGGCCATGGCGTTGGCCCACGCGCCGACGCCGAGCGCAGCGGTGACCGGGCGCGGAGCGTCTGGAACCGCGGCTGCCAGCGCGACAGTGGCAGTGCCGAGCATCGCCAGGTCGAGATGCCACTGCCGTACGCGGGCCGGGCTGACGATCCCGAGCTCGCGCACGCGCTCAGGCTGTGTGCGGGCGAAGGTGTAGACCCATCCGGACAGCGCTCCGGCGGCCGGTTCGGCCACGCCGGAGGTGAGCAGCAGCGACGGGCGTCCCGGCTGATGTGCCGCGCCTCGTCGGGAGTGGTGTCTGAGCGTCCTCATTGGTCGTCCTCTTGGGGTCAGTTGAAGTGCATACCGGCGGCGATTTCGACGACGATGATCGCCGCGACGACCCCATCGATGACCATGCAGAACGGAGGCCACCAGCGGGTGTTGGCAACGAAATGACTGCGGTGCTGCCAGAGATCCTTGAGCCCGTGGCCAGCCAGTCCGGCCACCAGCAGCCATGGAGAGTTGGTCACCGCCGCGGCCGCGATGACGACGAAGACGAACGCGACGCTGCTTTCAACGGCGATGACCCGCGGTCGCCCGTCGGCGACAGCGAACCCGATGTAGATCGAGGCGATCACCGCGAGCCCGACAGCGTAGGTCGTTGCGGAGTCCAGCCACCAGAACGCCAGCGGCGTCGCCGCCTGGACGACGCCGACGACGACTCCCCACAGGACGGGGGCGCGGAGTGACATCCGGTCGGGGCTGGCGGGGTTCACGGACGCAGCGCTCATGACGTAGCCACCGGGACTGTTTCGGGGTGGCGGTCGGGGGAGTCCTGTGCGAGCGCAGCGATGCGCTCAGCGACGTGCGCGGCGTCGTGCCTGACCCAGCCGAGCAGCGCCGAGCCGCGCGTGTGCATCCATGGCAGCCCGAGGAAGTACAGGCCGGGCGACGCCGTGACCCCGCGCTCTTGAATGACAGGCCCGGCCTGGTCGAACACGGGGGCGTCGATCCAGGTGTGGTCGACGTCGAAGCCGGTCGCCCATACGACGGCGTCGATTCTGAGGCTGGTCCCATCGTCGAAGCCGACCTGGCGTCCGGATGCCGACACCGTGCGGGGGTGCATGCGGATGCCTTGGCGCTTGGCGCGTCGCGGGCTTGAGCCCACCAGCGTTTCGCGACCCTTCAGACGCTGGCCCAGTCGCGAGGTGACGGTCTTGGCCATCAGACCGGTGGCCTGCAGCACGCTGAACAGTTCACGGCCGAAGATGCGCGGGGGAAGCGGCGTCTGGCGCGATCCAACCGAGAGATGTACTTCCCGACTGTGGTCGGCCGCCAGTTCTTCGGCGATCTGGAAGCCAGTGTTCCCGCCGCCGACGATCAGCACCCGCCCGATTGGGAGATCCTGCCGCCGACGGTAGTCGCTGCTGTGCAGCTGCACCACGCGATGGTCGAGGGCTTCGGTGAGCTCGACGGGCATGCGGGGTGTCTGGAACGGGCCTGTCGCGATGACGACTTGTACGGTGTCGATGGTGCGGTCGTCCAGCTCGACCAGGTAGCCGTCCTCGGTCTGACGGACTCGGCGTAGCGGACTGTTCAGTTCAACCGGCAGATCGAAGTCGCGTGCGTAGCCGGTGAGGTACTCAACGACCTCATCGCGGGTCGGGTAGCTGTCGGGCGGTCCGGGGAAGTCTCGCCCTGGCAAGCCGTCGTAGCGCGCAGGGGTGAAGAGCTTCAGCGAGTCCCAGCGCGAGCGCCACGCCGAGCCGAGCGCTGGCGCTGCCTCGAGGATCGTGAAGTCGCGACCCTGCAGGGCGAGGTGGTATCCCATCGCAAGCCCGGCCTGACCGGCTCCGACGATGACGACGTCCCGATGCGTGGACATGCGGACTCCCTCGTGGTGGCTGTGAGTGGTCATGGTGCTCCTAGTGAACGGCGACGCGCGGGGCGAGCCGCAACTTGGGCAGGAACGTCGCTGCTGCTGGCAGGACGATCAGGGCGATGATGCTGGCGATGGCGGCAATGCCTGAAGCGGCCAGGAAGGCGTCGCCGATGCCTTGGGCGAGCGCGGCGGGTGCGTCTCCGACACCGGAGCCCGCTGCGATCGTGGCCAGCACGGCGATGCCGATCGAGCCGCCGATCTCATGCCCGGTTGTGTTCAGCCCGGAGAGCATCCCGGTCTCTTCGTCCTTTGCGCCGGTCATGACGGAGACCGAGACGCAGACGAGCACCATGCCGAGCCCGAGGCCTGCGACGAGCATGCCCGGGAGGACGTCGCTGAAGTAGCTGCCATGCACGTCGGCTCCGGACAGCATCAGCAGTCCCAGAGCTGAGAGAGCGAAGCCGGTGGCCATCGGCACCCGGACACCCGCGTGGCCCAGCACGTGGCTTCCGGCGTGTACTCCGACGGCGAGCGCGACGGCAAGCGGCAGGAACGCGAGCCCGGTCTCCAGCGGCCCGGTGCCCAGCACGTTCTGCAGGTACAGCGACGTGAGCAGGAAGGTGCCGAACAGTGCGGCCGCGGCGGCAAGCATCATCGCGAACCCGCCGCCGACGCCGCGGTCGGCCAGGCGTTCGATGCGAAGCAGCGGATGCCTTGTCCGCAGCTCGACCGCCACGAAGCACAGCAGCCCGGCGAGTCCCGCGCCGCCGACGGTGAGGGTCTGCATCGACGACCAGCCGACATCGGCTGCCTGGGAGAGTGCGAACACCACTGCGCCGAGGCTCACCGTCGCCAGTGCGGCGCCGGGAAGGTCAAGTCCGCTCAAGCGCGGATGGAGTTCATCTGCGGGGATGAGGCTGCGAGCGGCGACGGCCACGGCCAGGCCGATCGGCACGTTGATGAGGAAGATCGCCTGCCAGCCGATCAGCTCGGTCAGCGCGCCGCCGAGCAGGACTCCTATAGCTGCACCCGCGCCGCCGACGGCGCCCCACGCGGCGAGTGCGTGTGCCCGCTGGTGGCCGTCCTTGAAGGTGTTCATGAGGATCGACAGGGCGGCCGGGGACAGCATTGCTGCGCCCAGGCCCTGAGCCGCGCGCGCTGCGAAGAAGGTGGTCGCGCCTCCTGCGGTGGCCGCGGCGACGGAGGCAAGGACGAAGACGGCGAGTCCAGCGAGGAACATGCGGCGGCGCCCGAGCAGGTCAGCGGCGCGGCCGCCCAGCAGCAGCAGGCTGCCGAAGATGAGTGAGTAGCTGGTGATGGTCCAGCCGAGGTCGCCGCCTGTGATGCCAAGGCCCCTGGCCATGTCGGGCAGGGCGACGTTGACTGCGGTGATGTCCAGGATGACCATCAGCTGCGCGAGGCACAGCACCAGCAGCAGCTGCTTGAGGCCGGATCGGCCTGCGGGGCGGTGTGCGGCACCGGCCGCGTGGAGGTTCGTCGTCATGGCAACGGGGCTCCTGTCGGGTGCGTCAGCACCACTGGTTGGGGTGAGGTTCTGCATGCCTCGCAGCCTGCTGGTCGCCGAGCGCCGCGACATCAGGGCACCACCCTGAGATTGCGCCCGGCACCCTGAATCCGGCCAGGGTCAGGGGATCTGCAGGCGAGCGATCGCGGTGACGGTCGTTCGCTGGGCGACGTAGTAGGGCAGCAGCTGCAACGCGGCCGCCTCAGATATCGCCTCCACGTCCCACCAGATGGCGTGGCCGCCGAAGATGCAGGAGGAGATCGCGGACCGATGGCGCAGCCGGCTGTCGTGGCCGTTGAACGAGGCGAAGGCCGCCCCACACTCCCCGGGCCGATGTTCGTGATGCAGGAGGTAGCGCGGCATCGTCAGGCGTTCGTGCGCCCAAGTGTCAGCGACGGCCGAACGCGCACGTTGCGGTCGCACCAGCGTCTGTCGAGCATGCGCTCGGTGTTCCAGGCGACGGCCGCGATCGCGCCGCGACGGTGCAGCCAGAACTGGTCAGGCACCTGTTCGCGTGGTTCCGTGTGCCGTGCCTGCACGTCGGTGATCATGTCGCTCATCACGCCCCCTTCGGAGCGATGCGTCGCTCCGCGCGGATGGCTGCGTGCTGGACGAGCACCTGGTCGATGGTGCGATTCGCCCCTTCGCCGAGGGCGGGTCCCACGAATGCCGAGATCGTGTCGCCGGTCATCGAGGTCATGTCGGCGGCTGAGATCGAGCCGGCCCCGGCAGTGCTTCCGATCAGGTTGCGACCCGCCGCTGTCCAGTAGGACGGGCTGTCGCTGAACCCCATGTGAACGGCGCCGCGAATGGTCACGAGCCGTCCACCGTCCCGCAGACGCCCCAGCAGGCGGTCTCGCCCGCGGGTGTACTCGTCGGTCTGGACACCACCGGACTGGATCCACAGCAGTGGCTGCTTGAGCCGGGCGTCGGGCTCGGTGCCGAAGAGCTTGCCGTCGAGGTTGACGCCGACCCTGAATCGTGGGTCCGAGGACAGGGCCTGTACCGCGGTCGCGCCGCCGAGCGAATGGCCGACGATGCCGACGTGCGACATGTCGAGGTGGCCGGCGATCGGTGAGCCCGGCTCGGTCCGCGCGAGCGCAGAGAGCTGGTCGAGGACGAAGCTCGTGTCGGCGCTGCGGATGTCGATCAGCCGCTCGAGCGCGGGATGCGGTGGGGGACCCATGACGTCGGGGTGCGTCGTCTGGCCGACCACCAGCCCGTGGGCGAGCACGGTGGGCGCCGACTCGTACGGCGTGCTCAGGGCGATGACCACGTAGCCGCGACTGGCGAGATCGGCGCACAGGGCCGTGTAGAGCTCGCGCGGGACGGACAAGCCGGGCGAGAACACCAGCACCGGCCATGCGTGCTGGGCAGCGCTGATCGGTGGACCGAAGGTCGCATGCGTGGTGACCGCGCCGAAGGAGGCGAACATGAACGACGGCAACCCGACGATCGAGCTCGGCAGTCTGTGCTGGGCCTCGAAGTACGGCACCGCGCGGCCCTTCGTCGTGTCGGTCGGATACCAGGCCTGTGCGATGACCTGACGGTGATCTGAGGGATCAGCGGTCAGCGTCTCGGGCCGCGCCTTGTCGGTCCAGCGGAAGATCTCGCTACCGACGGGGTGCGGTCCCGACGGCTCGGGCAGCGACGGAACGAGTGCCGTCAGCAGCGCAAGGCTGCCAAGGACGGAAACCAGCCCGAAAGCACCACGTCCGATGACGCGCTGCCAGCGACGGGAGCGTCCGGGCCGCCAGTGCCGCAGCGCGGCCGCGGCGGCGACCGCGACTCCCAGCAGCTGCCACGGGACCATCTGCCAGTGCGGCCCATCGAACACGATGGTGCTCGCGGCAAGCACGAGGGCGGCCAACGACAGACGCTGAAGGTCATCCGGACGGCGCAGGCGCGACAGCGCCCACCACAGCCCGGCGACGAGTGCCGTAGAGATGAGAAGGCGATCGAAGATGCTCATGGGAGCGAGCCTGCCGCCGAAGCCGGTGCGCGACATCAGGGTGCCACCCTGATCAGGGGCCCTGAGACCCGCGAAGATCTCTCCGGCTCAGCCGCGCCCGCGCGCGTATAGTCGCGGCGAGGCCATCGATCGCTGTGCTCGCCAACCACTTCGTAGGGCGCAGTCCCGAACTTCAACAACTGGACGACGCCCTCGACCAGCTGGACGGTGGTGGCGCAGGCGCGATTGAGATCCTCGGAGCGGCCGGGATGGGAAAGACCCGACTGCTCGGCGAGTTGGCCGCTCGCGCTGACGCCCGGGGGCACATCGTTCTGCGCGGGTCGGGTGCCGACCTCGAACGTGATCTTGCCTTCTGGGTCTTCGTCGATGCGCTGGACGAATACGTCGAGAGCGTCGAGCCGCGAAGACTCGCCAACCTCGACGAGGAAGTCCGAACCGAGCTCGCGCACGTCTTCCCGTCGCTCACCGACCTCGGCCGCGGGGGATCGGTCGGGCTGCAGGACGAGCGCTATCGGACCAATCGTGCTGTGCGTGAGCTGCTCGAACGGTTGGCGGCGACCAAGCCGATGGTGCTCATCCTCGACGACTTTCACTGGGCAGATCCCGCGTCGGTCGACCTGCTTGCAAGCTTGCTGCATCGGCCCCCCAATGCGGCCGTGCTGATCGTCCTTGGCGCGCGCCCCAGCCAGGGTCCGCCGCGCCTGGCGGGCGCCTTGGACCGGGCGCTGCGAGGCGGCGAGCTGACGCGCATCGAGCTCGAGCCGCTCACCGGCGAAGAGGCCGCCGCGATGCTCGGCCACGAGCCCACCGACCCGCTGACCGAAGCGCTCTACGAAGAGTCAGGCGGCAATCCGTTCTACCTGGAGCAGCTTGCCCGTGCCCCCGCGCAAACCGGGGTCGCGTCGGGTGCCGTCGTGTCGGTGTCGGGGGTGCAGGTGCCGCCCATGGTGGCCGCCGCCCTGACCGAGGAGCTGGCGCGACTTTCGGCGAGCAGTCGGCAGGTGCTGGACGGAGCGTCGGTCGCAGGCGACCCGTTCGAGCCCGAGCTGGCCGCAGCTGGATCCGGAGTCACCGAGCAGCAGACCATGGAAGCGATCGACGAGTTGCTCGAGCGTGACCTTGTCCGGCTGACCAGCGTCCCGAGGCGCTTCCGCTTTCGCCATCCCATCGTGCGGCGCGCCGTCTACGAGGCCACGCCCGGCGGCTGGCGGATCGGCGCGCACGAGCGGACCGCGGCGGCGCTCGCCCAGCGAGGAGAGGGCGCCGGAGTTCGCGCCCACCACGTCGAGACCTCCGCCAAGGTCGGAGACGAGGTGGCCGTGATCACCCTCACCGACGCGGGCCGCCAGTCCGCCCAGCGAGCGCCTGCAACAGCGGCACGATGGTTCTCGGCTGCTCTACGGCTGCTCCCCGACGCGGCGCCGACCGACCAGCGAGTCGACCTGCTGCTGGCCAACGCCACCGCACTGGCCGCGACCGGCCGCTTCACTGACGCCCACAGCGCGCTGCTCGAAAGCCTTACGATCGTCCCCGAGGAAGCACTCCCCATGCGGATCAAGCTGGCGGCGACCTGTGCTCGCGTCGAGCATCTACTTGGCCTCCACGACGATGCTCACGCTCGTCTGGCGACCGCGCTGAGCAGCCTGCCCGATGCCGCCGGCCCCGAGGCGGTCGCGTTGATGCTCGAACTCGCGGCCGACGCCCTCTATCGCCTGCAGTACGAATCAGGCCAAGACTGGGCAACTCGTGCCGTCACCGCAGCCGGGGGGATCGAGGACCCAGCATTGATGGGTGCCGCCCTGGCAACGCTTGCCCGTGCTCTGGCCTGGGGCGGCGAAGCTGAACGTGGCGATGCCGTGCGATCAGAGGCGGCCACCCTGATCGACTCGCTCCCGGATGAGCAGCTCGCCAGCCGACTTGGCGCCGTCGTTGATCTCGCCGGATCGGAGATCTACCTCGACCGGTTCGTCGACGCCGCTGTGCACGCCGAACGTGCACTGAAGGTTGGGCGTGCCACCGGGCAGGGTCAGCTGTTCCCCGGCGTCTACGCGACGCTCGGTGTGGCCTGGTGCATGGTCGGCCGGTTACGCGAAGCCGCGGAGCTCCTCGACACAGCCACGGAGGCCGCGCGCCTAACCGGCAATCCGCAGGCCCTGGCTTGGGCGCTCTTCTGCCGCGCATTTGTCGCCGTCCCCACCGGGGACAACAAGACCGCCATCGCCGCCGGACAGGAAAGCCTGGAGCTCGCCCAGGGCGCAGGCCAGCACGTCATCGCGGCTCGCGCCGCATCGGTCCTGGCCGTCGCGCTGCTTGACGCCGGAGAGCAGGAACGCGCTTCGAGCGTGCTCACCGGGTCTGTCGGCGACCAGTTCGCCCTCATCCCCGACGTGTGGAGGACCTATCTCCTGGAACTGATGACGCGCTGCTGGCTTGCGCTCGGTCGCCGCACTGAGGCTCAGAGCGCCGCTGCTGGAGCACAGGCCAGCGCCGCAGCGGTCGGACTGCGGTTGCCGACCGCCATGGCCTACCGTGCCGCGGCCGCGGTCGCGCTGGACGCCGATGATGCGGCCACGGCAGCCGCCGGGGCGCTCGAATCAGCGGATCTCGCCGACGCGGTTGGCGCGCCGGTCGAGGCGGGCCTGGCACGGACGATCGCTGGACGCGCCCTCGCGTCGTTGGGTGAGCGCGAGCGCGCCGTCCGGCAGCTTGAGCAGGCGGTCGGCGAACTCGACGGCTGTGGCGCGATCCGGTATCGGGATGCGGCCGAGCGCGAGCTGCGGCAACTGGGACATCGAGTTCATCGGCGCACACGACCCGGCGACCCCAGCCAGACCGGGGTCGCATCCCTGACCGAGCGTGAGCTTCAGATCGCCAGGCTGATCGTCGACCGCAAGACGAACGGCGAGATCGCCGGCGAGCTGTTTCTCAGCAAGAAGACGATCGAGACGCACATTCGCAACATGTTCCGCAAGCTCGACGTGAGTTCGCGCGTCGACATCGCACGAGCGGTCGAACGCGAGGATCAGGTCTCCAGGAGGTAGCTGCTCGCCGTTGAGGGGTCGGCGGGCTTTCCCCCGCGTGCGTGCGGGAAACCCCCGACGGGACACAGGTCGAGCGGCGCGAGAATGACCTGACACGCCAGTCTCGCGAAGGAGTCTTCATGACCGCACTCACCACGCTCGCCCAGTACCGCATGGACTACGTGGATCACATGGACGGCGGCTGGGGCTGGGGCATGATGGCGCTGATCATCATCACGGTGCTGGCAGTGGTCGCGCTGGTCATCTGGTTGGTCCGCGCCAACGGCCTGACACGGTCCACCGCAGTCGGCGGGGCACCCGCCGAGACGCCGATGCAGATCCTCGACCGGCGACTGGCGCAGGGCGAGATCGCGCCCGAGGAATACAAGGATCGCGCCGCCATCCTCGGCGGGCACTAGCCGACATGGCGACATCTGCGGACCCGCTGCTGAGCATGGTGCTCAACCTCGCGCAGTACCACCGCGAGCACGAGAAGTTCTACGCCGAGTCCCCGCTGCACGACGCGATCACGCTGCAACGCGACTCGCGGGCGCTGAAGGCGCTCGCCGAACGCTGGACGGTCGCATCGCCCGAGGAGCACCGGTCGCCCAGTCCGTTCGCCGGCGCCCCGGACCTCAACGACGATCGCGCCACCGAGACGCTCGGCATCCTGTTCATGGAGGGTGAAGGCGAGCCCGCTGAGATAACGCGCATGAAGAGCGATCTCAGCGCTCTCGCCGAGGCGGCTCGCTCGACCGGCGAGTGGCTGGCCGCCGCAATGCAGGCCGCGTGGGGTGTCGCCGAGACGCTGCTGAACTACCCCGAGCTCGCCGACCTGCTCGCCGAGCGTCACCGCATCATCAGCAACGACTGGCAGGCAGCGTCGATGGCGACGCTCGCAGGTCACAACATCGACCGGGCGCTCGGCGTCCTGGCACGTATCGACTTCACACCCGCCGCGCTCCGTGCCGACCTCGCTGCGGACCGCGCCGCACCGCGCTACCTCTTCTCGGCCTGCGAGCTGCTCGACCATGCCGCCGACCTGGCCGCCCTGAGCGCGACGCTGACGCACGAGAACGAGCGCCGCTGGCGCATCTTCCATGCGCGCGTGGAGCACCTGACCGCGACCTGAGGCGCCGGCAGGCGTCAGCCCCGCGCCGTCGGGCGAACACGGTCCCCTCCATGCCGCTGCAGCCGGCGCTCCATATGCTGGTCGGTTCTCGGCGGTCGGCATGGTCCTGGCCCCCGCCACCACGAAGCGAGCCACCTGATGGGTGCAACGACGGCATTCCCGGAGCAGACGCCGGAGCAGCGAAGGATCGCCCTGATCGCGGGGGTGTGGTTCGCGATCACCTTCATCGCCTCGATCCCGGCGCTGTTTCTGTACGAGCCGCTGCTCAAGCACCACAACTACATCCTCGGCGCGGGCGCCGACACCCGTGTGGCGTTGGGCGCGTCGCTGGAGATCGTCCTCGTGATCGCCAACATCGCCACCGCCGTCGTGCTGTACCCGATCCTCAAGCGCCAGAGCCGGAGCATCAGCCTCGGCTACGTCGCCAGTCGCACCATCGAATCGGCGGTGATCGCCATCGGCATCATCAGCGTCCTGTCCCTCATGACCCTCCGGCAGGACGTCGGGGGACCGGGCGCGGCAGACGGCGCCTCACTCGTGATCGCCGGACGGTCGCTGGTCGCCGTCCACGACTGGACGTTCCTGCTCGGCCCCGCCTTCTGTGCAGGCTTCGGCAACGGGATCCTGCTCGGCTACCTGATGTACAGGTCCGGCCTCGTGCCGCGGGGCATGGCCATGCTGGGTCTGATCGGCGGCCCGCTCATCTTCGCGTCCGGGATCGCCATCATCTTCGGCGCCTACGACAACGGCTCCACGGCGAACTCCATCCTCTCGCTGCCGGAGATCGCCTGGGAGCTCTCGCTCACGATCTACCTCGTCGTCAAGGGCTTCAAGCCGTCTCCGATCCTCAGGCCGGACGCTGTCGCGGTCTACTAGTCGGCGGGCGGTCCGGCATCCGGATCGCGCGCATGATTGACCGCCCGCGCCGGGCGCCCTACGGTCGCGCCATGTCCGAGATGCGCCGTGCCATGGAGTCCCAGCCGGAGGAGCTGCGCCGGCTGCTCGCCGATCCGCTGCCGGCGCAGGCGGCTGCCGAGCGGCTCACGGGCCGGCGGATCCGCCTGATCGGGATCGGCACGAGCTGGCATGCCGCGCACCACGGCGCCTGGATGCTCGGCGACGCGGGCGTGCGTGCCGAGGCCTCGCACGCGGCCGATCTCGCACCCTACGAGGCGGCGTTCGAGGCGCAGGACGGCGTCATCATCCTCAGCCACACCGCGGGCACCGGCTACACGATGCAGGTGCTGGAGCGTGCGCGCGGGGCCGGGGCCGCGGTCGTGCACATCTCCGCGATCGGCAAGGGCGGCGACGTGGAGACGGTCGCGCCCGAGGCCTCCTACGCCTTCACCGTGAGCCACACCGGGGCGCTGGTGCGCCTCGCCCAGATCGCGACGGCGCTCGGCGCCGAGCTCGGTGCGCTCGACGCCGTGCCCGAGCGCGTCGCGGCGATGCTCGACCTGCCCGGGCCGCTGATCGACGTCCCCGAGCGCCTCGTGGAGCTGATCGGCGCGGGACCCAACGCGTGGACGGCGAAGGAGGGCGCGCTGAAGATCCGCGAGGCCTCCTACGTCGCCGCCGAGGGGCTGTCGTCGGAGCAGTTCTTCCACGGCCCGAGCGTCGCGCTCGACCGGCAGGACACCCTCGTCGTGCTCGACGGCGGTGGCCCGGCCGCGGAGCGCACGGAGGCGATCGCCGCCGCGGTCGAGGTGACCGGGGCGCGGGTCGCGCGCTTCAGCGACCGTGCGGCGGGGGAGGCCCTCTCGGTCTTCCCGCTGACGCTCGTGGTGCAGCGCATCGCGCTCGAGCTCGCCGAGGCGCGCGGCGTGAGCCCCGACCGGTTCCGCTACGAGGAGGACCCGCGCCGCGAGGCGGCGTTCGAAGGTCTCGGCTTCTGAGGGCGACGACGACGGCCGCGCGCGGGTCAGGTCGACGGGGACCATGTCCGGCGCGCGGCCGTGGCGTCATGTGCGCCCTGAGCTCAGGTGACCGTGAGGGTGCCCTTCATTCCGGCGGCCTTGTGACCGGGAACGGGGCAGTAGAACGTGTAGGTCCCCGGCTTGAGCGTCAGCGTGTCGGTCGACGTGCCGCCCGGCTGGACGGTCGCGCCGTCCTTGTCGACGCCGTTGCCCTGGACCGCGATGCCGTGCGGGAGCCCGCTGCCGGAGGGGTTCTTCATGAGGACCGTGACCTTCCCGGCCTTCGCCGCGAGGGTCGAGGTGTCGAACTTCAGCGCTCCGCCCGGATCGGCGGTCAGGTTCACCGTCGTGGCGCCGGCGGCGGCCGGGGCGGCCGCTGCGGTCGTCGTCGTGGTCTTGGGAGCCGCTGAGCCGTAGCCACCGGCGGCGGCGGAACCCCCCGACGAGCTTGTCCCGCTGGAGCCGGAGCTGCCGCAGGCGGCCAGGGCGAGCGCCGCGGTCGCGGCGAGCGCCGCAGCGCACAGCGGTCGTGTCGGTTGAAGCATGAGGGCGCCTCCTGGGATCGGTGTCGCCTGCAAGGACGCCGCGCGCGGGTCGATCCTTCCCGCCCGTCGCTCCAGCGGCGCACTCCCGCTGCCGATCACTGATGCGTGGTGCGCCCGAGCAACAGGACTCTCGCGATCGCGGCTGCCGTCCTGATCCCGCTCGCGGTCTGGGGCTGGATGCAGCGTCAGGCGCGCCTGGAGACCCAGCGCCGCGCGGCCGCCGCGGCGCAGCTGGTCACCGGCAGGCCCGTCCAGGTCCGCTGCCCCGGCGTCCTGCGCCGCCACTTCGAGTACGACATCAACGAGGGCGACGTGGGCTTCAGCGCAGACGGGCAGCCCGGCGATGTCGCCAACCTCGCGGGCGGCCCATGCGACGGGCTGCACCGGCTGATCAGCGAGGGCGCCGCGCTCGACCTCTCCTGCCTGCAGCTCGACGCGTGCAGCGCGCAGGACACGCGCGTGGCGCTCGGCGTCGTGGTCCTGACCCACGAGGCGGTGCACCTCAGCGGCGTCATGGACGAGGCGCTCACCGAGTGCCGGGCCGTGCAGCGGACACCACGCGTGGCGATGGCGCTCGGCGCGACCGCACAGGCCGCCGCGTACATCCAGGACTGGCAGTTCTCGGTCGCCGACGACCGCCTCCCCGACCGCTACCAGACGCCCGGCGGCTGCAAGGCCGACGGGAGCTGACGCTCAGGCGCGCGGCTGCGTCGCGAGCAGGTCGTCGGCCAGCGGCCGCAGCGGTCGCACTCCGAGCCGCGCGAGCTCGTCGTGGTAGGCGCGGCAGGCCGTGGCCGCGTCCGTCTGGCCGTCGGCGATCGCGCGCAGCTGCGTCACGAACGCCAGCGGGTGCTCGCTGCTCTTGATGCGCCTGCCGAAGAGCGCTGCGCGCGCTCCGTGTCGGCGCGCCCCCTCCAACAGCATGAAGGCGTCGAACGTCGTCCCCGACGAGCCGCCCATGATCCCCGGCACGAGGTCCGGATCATAGGCGGCGAGCTCCTCCATCGCGCGCGGTCCGTGGTAGGGCACCTTGAGGAACAGCGGGCGCCCCGCCCGCGGGACACCGGCCAGCGTCCGTGCCACGAAGTCGTTGAGGAACCGCCCGGGGTCCTCGGACCGGTGTGGCCCCGGGACGTTGGGGTCGAACAGCTCGAGGACGTGCCGCAGCCTCCCGTCGCGCGCCTGCGCGCGGAAGTCGCGGTAGGCCTGCAGCGCGGCGACGTCGTGCGCGGCGTCGTTGGCGGGGGTGATCGAGTAGAGGCCGAGGTCCGCGCCCGCGTCGCGGACGATCTCCTCGACGCTCGCCGTGCGGAACGGCCGCGAGGGCTGCAGCGGTGCGGCGGCGCCGGTGAGCAGGTGGATGTCGCTCGTGTCGTTGGCGCGCACGGCGGGCGTCACCGGCGAGGCCTCGAAGAGCCGCTCCTCGACGGCCAGCAGCTCGCTGGTGCTGACGCTCATCAGCACGATGTCGACGAGGCCCTGGCGCACGATCTCGCGAGTCTGGTCGCGGTAGTCGGCCAGGGAGCGCAGCGCGCCGGTGGCCGGGTCGACGCCCGGTGCGGCGAGGCCGAATGCCATGTCCGCGTCCTTGGCGTCGGCGAGGATGAAGTCGCGCGCGGTGCCGGGGGCCGCGTGGATGCTCCGGAGCTTGGCGTCGAGCGACTTCACGGTGCGGTGAAGGTGAGTGTGCCCGAAGCGTCCTCGTCGCGCTCCTGGGCCGGCCCGAGGTCGAGCGTGAGCGGGGCGCGCCGCCAGCCCTGTGCCAGGCGGCCCGCGATCCGCGGCCACGGCGCGACGCCGTCGGTCCCGTGCGCGGCCTCGACGCTGCAGGCCCCGACCGCGGTCGCTGCGGTCGCCGCCGCGGCGGGCCCGTCGCCGCGCACGAGCGCCGCCAGGAAGCCCGCGATCGTGCAGTCCCCGCATCCGGTGGTTCCTGCGACGTGGCGCGGGAGGAAGCACGGCGAGAGGAGCTCGCGGCCGGCCCACGCGGCGGCGTCGAGCTCCAGGCGCTCGCAGAACGCCGCGATCCGCGCGCCCGCGGCGGTGCGGACGTAGAGCCCCTGGTCCCCGAGCTTGATCGCGGCGACCGCGACGCCCAGCTCGATCAGCCGGCCGCCGAGATCCGACAGCAGCGCGCGATCGAGCGCGCCCTCCGGCGTGCGCAGCATGAAGCGCAGTTCGTCGGCGCTGGGCAGGAAGACGTCGACGCAGGGCAGGACGTGCTCGAGGATCGCCGTCCAGTCCGCCCGCCCGGCGGGGCCGTGCGGATCCGGACGCGAGACGTCGAGCGAGGTCGCCAGACCCGCGGCCTGCGCCGTCGCGAAGAGCGCCTGCAGCTGCGCGCCGTCGTCGGCGTACATGGCGGGCATCAACGGCGGGTAGCCGAAGTGCAGGAGCCGCGCCCGCCGGAGCTCGGCGGGATGCACGTCCGCCGCGAGAAACGCGTCGTTGGCCCCGGGGCAGTGCAGGAAGCTGCGGTCGACGCCCGGCGGGCTGATGACGATCGAGTAGCTCGTCGCCTGCGCCGGCGCGGTGATCAGGCCGTCCGCCAGCCCGGTTCCCTCACGCTCGAGCGTGTCGCGCAGGCTGCGCCCGAAGACGTCGTCGCCGACCTTGGCGATGAGCCGGACCGGGATGCCCAGGCGATGCAGCGCGACGCCGGTGTTCCCGACGGCGCCCCCGGCGCCCGCCGCCGCGGGGCCGACCTCGATGAGGCGCCCCGGCTCGAGCGCCGGCGGCCCGCCGAGCGCGGGGGTGAGGTCCAGGCAGATGTGCCCGGCGACGAGGACCGTGGGGGCGGCGTGCAAGGCGGCCACGGTACTAGCCTGCGTGGCACGTCCGGAGTCGAGGCAGGAGGTCGTCGTGGATCGTGCACAGCTGCGTGAGCGCCAGGGCCCGCTGAAGGAGCGCTACCGCGAGGACCCCGGTGCGGCGCTGATCACGCTGCGCGCCTCGGGGACGCTCGGCGACGGTGTCTCGTGCTCGGTCGCGACGGGGCGGGCGATCGCCGAGGCGGGGCTCCATCCGGCGACCGGCGGTGACGGCACCCAGCTGTGCTCGGGCGACATGCTGCTCGAGGCGCTCGCGGCCTGCGCGGGCGTGACGCTGCGCTCGGTGGCGACCTCGCTCGAGATCCCCGTCAGCGGGACCGTGACCGCGGAGGGGGACCTGGACTTCCGCGGCACGCTGGCGGTGGACCGCGAGGCGCCGGTGGGGTTCGCCGCCATCCGCCTGCGGTTCGAGCTGGACACCGAGGCGGACGAGGAGCAGCTCGACACGCTGATCCGGTTGACCGAGCGCTATTGCGTGGTGCTGCAGACGATCACGGCGCCGCCGGAGATCGCGGTCACGCGAACGGCGGCCGCGCGCTGACCGGCCCGGAACGCAAGACGGACACGACGACCGAGCAGTTGTGGGGCCCCTCGGGCCGGCCGTCCCCCGCTCTTGCGAGCGGCTTTCAGCCGGTGAGGGAGGCGAGAACTCACACCCCTTGCCTTCGCTCTTCACGACTCGGCGTCGCGTCCTGGAGGCACTGTCGCTCGTCCTGCCGCCGTCGTCAAGGGGACGCACCTCGTTCATCCCGCAACGTCCGGAGAACGGCTCTGGGCGCCGCATCTCAGCGCCTGTCACAAGCTTGTTACAATATGCGTCTCGGATCGCCTCATCATCCGAACACGGCGGCATCTGAAGCGCCTGTCCCGCGTTTCAGCTCGTCGCCGGGATCAGTCAAGCCCACGACCGGAAGGATCCGCCCATGACCCGACGTCTGTTCGGGGTCGTCGCTCGCGCGCTGCGCGAGACGCAGGCCGACGCGCACGTTCATTTCCACCAGGGCAGCCACGGCCAGCCGGCCGCCTGCTACGACCCGCACTGCGGGCGTCCGCACCTCGACGCCTGCTGATCGCGATGCGCCACGTCCCCTGAGCGGCGGCGGCCCCCTGGCCGCCGCCGACCTGTCGGGGACAATGCCCGCGTGGACCCGGATACGCCAGCGGGCGAGCAACACGAGGAGGAGTTCGAGTCACGCTTCGAGGCGACGCTCGCGGTCGGCATCGTCATCGTCCTGCAACTCGTCCTCGCGGGCGTCAGCCTCGCCGGCAGCTGGCGGATCGACGGCCTGCGCGGCTGGATCTGGCTGATCCCGGTCGCCTTCGAGCTCGCGCTCCTGCTGCCGCTCGCGCTCGCCGCGCCTCGCCGGCGCCTGGAGCAGATGGGGGAGCGCCGGCGCTTCGCGCTCGTCCTGACGATCCTCATCACGATCGTCAACGTCGCGGCGCTCGGGCTGCTGATCGCGTCGCTCCTGTCCGCGCACGAGAAGAGCGGCGGCGAGCTCCTCCTGAAGGCCGTCACGATCTGGAGCACGAACGTCATCATCTTCGGGCTGCTGTTCTGGGAGCTCGACCGCGGCGGCCCCGTGCGTCGGCGCCTGCCCGCGCCACCGCCGCGCGACTTCCAGTTCCCGCAGGACGAGAACCCGACGCTCGCCGCGCCCGGCTGGCATCCGCGCCTGCTCGACTACGTGTACATCTCGTTCACGAACGCGCTCGCCTTCAGCCCGACGGACTCGATGCCGCTGACGCCGCGCATGAAGGCCGTGATGCTCGCCGAGTCGGCGATCTCGGCGATCACCGTGCTGCTCGCCGCCGCGCGAGCCGTGAACATCCTGCGCTGATGAGGCCCTCCCGGCCATATCCGCGGGTCGGCATGCGCGCGACCGTCCGCTACCTGGCGACGACCGTCGGCGCCGTCGTCGAGGAGCTGCACGACGACGGGCGGCGCCTGACGGTTCTCACCGACGACGGCCAGCACCTGGAGTTCACGCTCCGCCTGGCGACGGGCCAGTACCACGCCTCCGGCGACGGCCCGCGGCTGGTGCTCGACCCGTAGCGCGCAACTAGGCCGGGGCGGGCGCGACCGGCTGCTGCCGGGCGTCGGGCGGGTTGTCGAGCAGCAGGCGGGGGACGGTGACCGTCCGGTAGCCCGCCTTCGACAGGCCGTGAATGATCAGTGGCAGCGCCTCGCTGGTCACCGTGCGATTGCCGCCGCCGTCGTGCATCAGGATGATCGCGCCGGGCTTCGCCAGCCCGAGGACGTACCGCGACAGCGCCTGCGGATTGGTGGCGATGTAGTCGCTGGAGTCGATCGTCCACATCACGGTGAGCATGCGCTGCTTCCGGGCCCCGGCGAGCGTGGCGTCGTTGTAGACCCCGTACGGCGGCCGGAACAGCCGCGGACGCGGGATGCCGTCCTGCTGGAGCGCGGTCGCCTGGTCGGTGATCTCCGCGCTCAGCTCCTTGGGCGTGAGCTTCGTGACGTCGCGGTGGTCCCAGGTGTGGTCGCCGATCTCGTTGCCCTCGGCGACGGACCGCTGCAGCGGGATCGGGAAGGAGCTGATCTGCCGGCCGATCACGAAGAACGTGCCGCGCGCATGCCCGCGGCGCAGCGCATCGAGGATCCGCTCGGTGTAGATCCCGGGGCCGTCGTCGAAGGTCAGGGCGACCTCGCGGTGCTGGGCGCCCGCCTGGCGCACGAACGGCGTCTTGGCGAGGGTCGCCGCGACGGCCTCATCCTCCTTGGCGCGCTGGTGTTTCTGGCGCTCGATCTGGGCGGCGGCGGCGTTCGCCTGCTGCTCCAGGCGCAGCTTCGGCAGCTCCTCGATCGCGCCCTCGCGCAGGCGCACCGGATCCCAGGAGCCCGAGCTGCCCGAGCTGGTGGCGACGACGGCGACGAGCACGACGAGCAGCGTCAGGGCCGCGACGAGCGCGACGCGGCGGCGGCGGCGGTGGTGCTCGGCGCGCGAGAGGGCGATGCGCAGCTGGCGCTCGGCGCCGGGCTCGCTGGGCGGATGGCGGTCGTCGGGGCGTGGCATGGCACAGGGGAGGGGCTGCGCCTCGAGCGTAGAGCAGCCGTCCTCTAGAACGCGCCGCCGATCAGCCGCCCGAGCAGGAGCGCGACGACGCCCGCCGCGAGGCTGACCCCGACGTTCAGCGCCGCCAGGTCGCGCCGTCCGGCGTCGCCCAGGCGCTCGGTCTCGGCCATCCAGCCGGAGAACGTCGTGAACGAGCCCAGGGTCGCCGTGGCCTCCAGGAACAGCGCATCGCCGCTCACGTGCGCGCCGGAGAGGATCCCGAGCACCAGGCTGCCCAGCACGTTCACCACCAGCCGCGCGGCGGGGAAGGGGTGGCGCCAGCGCAGGCTGACCTCGTGCTCGGTGAGCACCCGCGCCACGGCGCCGGCGCCGCCGAGCAGCGCCGCGAGCCCCCACAGGACGACGCCGCTCATGGGCCCTCCGCGTCGGCGAGCGCCCCGGCGGCGATGACGGCGAGCAGGCCCGCGGCGATGCTCGCCAGGGCGTAGAGGCCGGCGAGACCCACGCGACCGTGGTCGGTCAGCTGCACGAGCTCGAGCTGGAACGTCGAGAACGTCGTCAGGGCGCCGCAGAATCCCGGCCCCAGGAAGGCCGAGGTCACGTGCCCGCGCGGCGGAAGCGCGGGGCGTGCGATCACCCAGCCGAGCAGGAATGAGCCGAGCAGGTTCGCTGCGAACGTCGACCACGGCCACGTGCCCGGAGCGTGGGGGACGGCCTCGCCCAGGCCGGCGCGCGCCAGCACGCCGAGCATGCCGCCGGCGAACACCGCGGCGAGCGTTCCCCGGGTCCTCACCGCCGCGACCCTACCCGCCGCGCGGGATACGCTCGCGCCTGCCGCAGCACGCCCAGATGCCCGCGTCCATTCGACATCCAGCCCCCGACCCCCGCGACCCGGGGACGCCTCCGGCGGCCCACGCGTTCGGGCCCGGCGACCTGCGCGGCCATCCCGTCGTCGAGCTGCTCGCCGGGCGCGCCGGCTCGGCGAGCCGGCCGGGCGCGCGCGCGGACGAGCACGTGCTCGCCCTGGCGATCGAGGGCGGCGGCATGCGCGGCGTCGTCTCCGCGGGCATGACGGCGGCGCTCGACGCGCTCGGTCTGCAGCGGGCGTTCGACCTCGTCGTCGGGGTGTCGGCCGGTGCCTCGAACGGCTTCGGCCTGCTGGCCGGCATCGGCAGCGGCGTGGCCGAGACCTATCTCGAGGGCTGCACCGACGGGCGGTTCATCGACGTGCGCCGCGGGCTGCTGCGCCGCGGTCCGGTGATGGACCTCGACCACCTGCTCGACGACCTCGTCCTCGGCCGGGGGGACGAACGCGTCGAGGCGCTGCTCGCCACGGGCGTGCGCTTCGCGGTCGTCGCGACCGACGTGCAGAGCACGCGTTCGGCGACGCTCGCGGGGATGGGCTCGCGCGCCGAGCTGCGCGCCGCGCTGAAGGCGAGCTCGATGGTCCCCGGGATCGCCGGCGAGCGTGCGAGCTTTCGCGGACGCGACTACGTCGACGGCACCGTCGCGGAGTCGATTCCCCACCGGGCCGCGATCGCGGCGGGCGCCACGCACGTGCTCGCGCTCCAGACGCGGCCGTTCGGCGTGAGCCTGCGGCCGCCGTCGCTGCCGGAGCGCGTGCTCGTCCACCGCGCGCTGCGCCGCGCGAACCCCGCGCTCGTCGATCGCTACACGGGGCGCCCGCAGCGCTACACGGCCGCGGTCGAGGAGCTCGCGGCCCGCACGGCCGACGGGAGCGGCCCGCCGTTCCTGGCGACGATCCGCCCGCGCGCGGGGACGCCGCCGGTGCGCCATCTCGAGCAGCAGCGCGCACCCCTGCTGGCGGGCGC
>DATCDC010000125.1:0-2989 GCA_036510915.1 Solirubrobacteraceae bacterium
GCGGGCGCGACGGCCTCCGGCGGCGCCGTCAGCGCCGCGAGCCGTCCCCGCAGGTCGTCCGCGTCGGCCCTGGCGAGGGCCGCCGTCAGCTGCGCGTTGCCGTCGGCCTGCTCGGCCCGCGTGCGCGCGATGAAGAGCTCCAGCCCGGCGCGCTCGTCGGGGCCGACCGACGCGGCGAACTGCTCGAGCGCCAGCAGCTCGACGTCGGGGTCGCGGCGCGCGCCCAGCGCATCGGCGAGGTCCTTGACCTCGCGCAGCAGCGGGCGCAGCTCCTCGGCCTCGAAGCACGGCGCGTAGACCTCGAGGACCGCACGCAGGCGACGCGTCGCCACGCGCATGTCGTGCACCCGCTCGATCTCGCTCACGTCGAGGACCCCGGCGGCGTGCGCGAAGACCTCCTCGGCGCGCACGCGCACGGTGAGCGCCGCGGCCTCCGCGTAGGTCATGTCGCCGTGGAGGCCCTCGATATCACGCGCTTTCGCCATGGAGCACGCATTATCGCGCCTGCGCGCCGAGGGTCCACCGGGATTCTCCGCAGCGTGACATCATCGGATGCGGTGACGGCTCCCGCTCCTGCGATCCTCGTGCGCGATCTGCGCAAGGCCTACGGCGAGCACGAGGCCGTCCGCGGGATCGATTTCGAGGTCGCCGCGGGCGAGGTCTTCGGCCTGCTGGGGCCCAACGGCGCCGGGAAGACGACGACGGTCGAGATCCTCGAGGGCTACCGCGACCGCAGCGCCGGCATCGTCTCGGTCCTCGGCTACGACCCCCAGCAGCGCGCGCGCGACCTGCGCGAGCGCGTCGGCATCGTGCTGCAGAGCTCGGGGATCTACCGCCACGTGCGCGTGCGCGAAGCGATCGCCCACTGGGCGGCGATGTACCCCCACCCGCGCGACCCCGACGAGGTCATGGAGCTCGTCGGCCTCGCCGAGAAGGCCGATGCGACCGCGCGCACGCTGTCCGGCGGGCAGATGCGGCGCCTGGACCTGGCGCTCGCGCTCGTCGGCGACCCCGAGCTGATCTTCCTCGACGAACCCACCACCGGCTTCGACCCGGCCGCCCGCCGTGCGGCCTGGGACACGATCAGCCGCCTGCAGGACCTCGGCAAGACGGTGCTCATCACCACGCACTACCTCGAGGAGGCGCAGGCGCTGTGCGACCGCGTCGCGATCATCAAGGACGGACGGATCGTGGCCGAGGGGCCGCCCGCGGCGCTCGGCGACGCCTCGGCGCGCTACCGCGTCAGCTGGCGCGGCGAGGACGGCGTGCAGCAGGTCCGTGAGGAGTCCGATCCGACGGCGCTGCTGCACCAGCTCACGAGCGCCGCGCTCGCCCGCGGGGAGTCCGTGCGCGACCTGTCGGTCACGCGCCCGACCCTCGAGGACGTCTACCTCGAGCTGACGGCCGCGCCGGCAGCGGAGCAGCAGCCCTCATGACCGACGTGCTGGGTCTCACCTGGCGCCAGTTCCGCCTCGAGCGCCGCATGTTCTGGCGCAACCCGTCGGCGGCGTTCTTCTCGTTCGCGCTGCCGCTGCTGTTCCTGTTCCTGTTCGGCGCGCTGATGGCCGGCAACAAGCACAACCTGCAGATCATCGTCCCGGGCATCGCGGGCCTCAGCATCATGGCGACGACGTTCAACGCGCTGACGATGCAGATGACCTTCCTGCGCGAGCAGGGCGTGCTGAAGCGCATGCGCGGCACGCCGCTGCCGACGCCGGCGCTGCTCGGCGGCATCCTCGGCAACGCGGCCACCAACGCGTTCATCCAGATCGGGATCGTCGTCCTGGCCAGCCGCTTCCTGTTCGGCCTGGGCTGGCCGAAGGACTGGCTGGAGCTCGTCGTCTTCACGCTCGCCGGCGTGATCTGCTTCGCCTCGCTCGGGATCGCCTACTCGCATGTGATCCCGAACTTCGAGGCCGCGCCCGCGTACTCGAACATCGTCTTCCTGCCGATGATCTTCATCTCCGGCGTCTTCTACGACGCCAAGGACGTGCCGCAGTTCCTGCGCGCGATCGCCGAGGTGTTCCCGCTCGTGCACGTGATCGACGGGCTCACCGGCGCGCTCGTCACCGGCGCGAGCCTCGCCGACAACCTCGGCAACCTCGCGGTCGTGCTCGTGTGGGCGGCGTTCGGGATCGTCTTCGCCGTGCGCGGGTTCAGCTGGAGCGCGCGCTCGGCCTGACCGGCCGCCCGCGGCGGGATCTGCCAGCATCGCCGCCGTGGCACCCGGCTCCCGCTACGTCCGCTCGGCGCGCAAGCGCGCGCTGGACCTCGTGCTCGGCGGCGGCGCCGTGCTCGTGGCGGCGCCGATCATCGCCGTCGCGGCAGTCGCGATCCGGCTCGAGAGCCGCGGCGACGCGATCTACCGCCAGTGGCGCGTCGGGCGCGGCGGGCACCGCTTCCAGATCCTGAAGCTGCGCACGATGGTCCAGGGCGCCGAGAGCCTCGGGGCCGGGATGGCGGTCGACGAGGGCGACGCGCGGATCACGCGCGTCGGGAGGGTGCTGCGGCGCACCTCGATCGACGAGCTGCCGAACCTCGTGAACATCCTCCGCGGCGAGATGTCGCTCGTCGGGCCGCGGCCGACGCTGGAGAGCCAGGTCGCGACCTACGACGAGCGCCAGCGCGGCCGGCTCACCGTCCGTCCCGGCGTGACCGGCTGGGCGCAGGTGAACGGCCGCGCCTCGCTCGCGTGGGCCGAGCGCATCGAGCTGGACCTCTGGTACCTGGACAACGCGAGCCTCGCGCTCGACCTGCGCATCCTCGCGCTGAGCGTGCGCATCGCGGTGACCGGCCACGGGCTCTACCGCGGCGAGCAGGGCGGCTGGCGCCCGGAGGATCGCTCGGCCTAGTGGACCCATCCGCAAGTCCGGCGGGTTCCCGGCGGCGCATCGCCGCCCGTGGCGTCGTCCTCGGTCGGGGCAATGCCGCCGGCATTGCCCCCTCCCTGCGTCCTTGCCACGAACGACGATGCATCCGCCGGATACCC
>DATCDC010000126.1:0-84528 GCA_036510915.1 Solirubrobacteraceae bacterium
CCGCCGACCCCGACACCGAGCGCCTGCGCCTGCACATGGCGGTCAGCGAGCTGCTGGGCGGGGCCGCGCGCCGCCGGCCGATCCTCCTCGTGGTCGAGGACGGGCACTGGGCGGACGGGCCGACGCTGCACCTCCTGCAGCACCTCGCGCGGGCGACCACCGACGCGCGAGTCCTGGTGCTGGCGACCTTCCGCGACACCGAGGCCGACGTGCCGGCCCAGCTGGCCGAGACGCTCGCGGACCTGCGGCGTTCGGACGACGTCGTGCGCCTGCACCTCACGGGGCTGACCGTGGAGGACGTCGGCGAGTTCGTGCGCCGCGCAGGGGGCGAGCTCGACCCCGGCGTGCCCGAGCTGGCGCGCGCGATCCGCGAGCTCACCGATGGCAACGCGTTCCTGCTGTGCGAGCTGTGGCAGACGCTGATCGAGACGGGCGCCGTGGCGATCGAGGACGGGACGCTGCGGCTGACCCGGCCGCTGCGCGAGACGGCGACGCCGCAGAGCGTTCGCGAGGTCGTCAGCCAGCGCCTCGCGCGGCTCGATGTGACCACCCGGGACCTGCTCGAGCTCGCGGCGGTCGCCGGCACCGAGTTCGAGCTCGACGTGCTGCGGCGCGCCGCCCCGGCGGAGCTGGAGCGGCTGGACGCACTCGAACCGGCCCGGCGCAGTGGCATGATCGAGGAGCTCCCGCCCCCGGCGCTTGCCTACCGGTTCACGCACGAGCTCGTGCGGCGCGCCCTGTACGACCGTCTCAGCGTCGTGCACCGCGCGGAGCTCCACCTGCGGATCGCCGAGGCGCTCGAGGCGAGCGGGCCGGTCGCGCACGGTCGCAACCTCGCCGATCTCGCGTACCACTTCGCCGAGGCCGCACCGGTCGGCGACCCCGAGCGAGCCGTCGGCTACAACCTGCGCGCCGCGGCGGCCGCGTCCGGCACGCTCGCCTACGACGAGGCCGCCTCGCGGCTGCGGACCGCGCTGCGGCTCGGGGTCGAGGACGAGCGTCGCCGGGCCGACGTGCTGCTCGACCTTGGGACGGCGCTGTTCCGGGCGGGCCGCTCGCTCGACGCGCTCGACGCGTTCCGCGAGGCCGCCGGCATCGCGCGCGAGCTCGGTGAGGGCGAGCTGCTCGCGCGCGCGGCGATCGGCGTGGAGACCGCGTGCTGGCGCCCCGGCCTGTCCGACCAGGGCGCGCGCGAGCTGCTCGAGGAGGCCGAGGCGCTCACGCCGGCGGACTCGACCCTGCGCGTGGGCGTCCTGGCGTGTCTCGCACGGGCGCTCGAGTTCCAGGGCCGGTCGGCGCGCGCGAGGCTCACGCGCGAGGCGGCGATCGCGATGGCGCGGCGGATCGGCGATCGCAGCGGGCTGGCGACCGTGCTGATGGGGTCCTACTGGTCGCGCGGCACCGCGCCGCTGACGCAGATCGCCGCGCGGCTGGCGGAGGCGCGCGACATCGCCGAGGAGATCGGCGACGTCGAGGCGCAGACCGAGGCGATGGAGTGGCTCGTCGCGAGTCTCATGGCGCTCGGCGACGTCGAGCCCGCGCGCCGCGAGCTCGCGGTCGCCCACGCGCTCGCCCAGCACACCCGCCAGCCGTTCATGCTCCACGTCTCCGAGCACTACGCGTCGGCGATCGCGCTGCTGCGCGGGTCGCTCGACGAGGCCGAGGCCGCGGCCGAGCGCTCGCGTGAGTGGGGGCGGCTGCTCACCGGGCGCGACGCCTCGGGCGTCTACGGCATCCAGATGTTCGGGGTGCGCCGTGAGCAGGGCCGGCTGGCGGAGCTCGCGCCCGTGGTGCGCGTGCTGGCGGGCGGCGGTCGCGAGGGTGGCTCATGGCGGCCCGGGCTGGCCGTCGTCCTCGCCGAGCTCGGCATGCACGACGAGGCTCGCCGCGAGCTCGCCGGCGTCCGCGCAGCAGGGCTCGAGACGCTGCGCGCAGGGCTCTGGGTCGCCTCGCTGACCTACCTCGCGGACGCCGCCAGCGCCGTCGAGGACGCCGAGATGGCACGGCTGCTGGCGCCGCATCTCGCACCGCTGGCGGGCTCGAACATCATGGTCGGCCACGGCGTCGCCTGCTACGGCTCCGCCGATCGCTACCTGGGCATGGTCGCCGCGACGCTCGGTGACCGCCACACCGCCGAGCGCTCCTTCGAGGCGGCGCTCGCGGTCGACCGCAGGATGGGCGCGGCCACGTGGGTCGCACACGGCAGCTGCGAGTACGGGCGGATGCTCGCCGCGGCCGGGGAGCATGAGCGCGCCCGGCCGCTGTTGGCCGAGGCCACACGGTTGGCGACGGCCGCCGGCATGGCCGCACTGCTGTCGCGCATCCCCGCGCTCGGGCCGGTCGCCGCGCAGGAGCGCCCGGACGGCCTGTCCCCGCGCGAGCTCGACGTCCTCCGGCTCGTCGCGCAGGGCCGCTCGAACCGCGACATCGGCGCCGAGCTGTTCATCAGCGAGCACACCGCGGCCAACCATGTGCGCAGCATCCTGCGCAAGACCTCGAGCGCCAACCGGACCGAGGCCGCGGGCTACGCCCACCGCTGCGGGCTTGCCGGGAGCGGGCAGGAGGCGTAGCCTCGCCGCATGCCCCTGTTCGTGATCGAGCGGGCGTTCGCGGAGCAGCTAGAGCTGACGAGCGACGACGTGAAGCTCATCGAGGAGGTCAATGCGGACGAGGGCGTCCGCTGGCTGTTCTCGTTCCTGAGCGCCGACCGCCGGCGGTCGTACTGCCTCTACGAGGCGCCGTCGCCGGAGGCGATCGTCGCCGCCGCCGAGCGGGCCGGGATCCCGGCCGACGTCGTGGTCGAGGTCGACCGCATCTCGGCCGACATGTACGTGTAGCCGGGTCAGCTCGGGCGCGCCGGCCGGCTCGCGCCGACGAACTGCGCGAGCCCGGCGACGCGCCGGCGCTCGCCGCGCAGGCCGCGTTCGCGAAGCGCGTCCGTCACCTCGTCGCGGCCGAACATGCGCACGCCGGTCACCGCTCGCACGACCGGCCGCGTCATGCCCGCCGGGGCGAGGCCGCGATGGCAGCTCGTCAGGATCGCGACGCGGCCGCCGGGTGCCAGGACGCGCGCGACCTCGTCGAGCGCGCCCCACGGGTCGGCGATCAGGTAGAGCGCCGCGAAGCAGCAGACCGCGTCGAAGACGCCATCGGAGAACGGGAGCGCGGCGGCGTCGCCGCGCACGTACGCGACGTTCTTCGGCACGCCCTCGGTGATGCCGCGGGCCAGCATCGTCGCCGAGGCGTCGAGCCCGACGACCAGGCTCTCCGGGCCCGCCTCGGTCGCGAACAGGCGTGTGAAGTTCCCTGGCCCGCAGCCGACGTCGAGCACGCGATCACCGGGGGAGAGGCCGAGCAGCTCGAGCGCGATGCGGCGCTCGTCGGCCATCCCGGGCCCGATCGCCCCCATCAGGACGCGTCCGCCGACCGGGCGCCAGAGCCGCTCGTAGATGACCGGGAGCGCGCGGCCGGCCATCAGCCGCTGACCGGGATGCGCGCCCGTGGGGTCCCGGGCGCCCAGCAGGTCGAGGTATCCGTGCTCGATGTCCGGCATCGCCGGCCGCCCGCCGGGGGCGAGGAGGTCCAGGACCTGGTCCAGCGGCGCAGCGGCGCGGGCGCGGGCGCGGGCGCGGGCCATGGTCAGGAGCGCTGGCGCGCCGGCGCCGGGCGCTTGGGTGGCCGCCGCGCCGCGGGCGCCGCGCCGCGGGCGGCGGTCAGCAGCTCGGCGATGCCGCGCTCGATCCCCGCGCAGAGCAGTGCCAGGTCCGGCGCGGCGTCGCCGTCGCCGGTCACGCCGAAGCCGAGCGAGCCGTCGTAGGAGTAGATGGCGACGCCGACGCGCACATGGCCGCCCAGCGGCACGTAGGGGAAGGTCTCGAGCATGCGCCGCCCGGCGAGGTAGAGCGTGTGCTGCGGGCCCGGGACGTTCGTCGTGACCGTGTTGACGGTGTGCTGCGGCGTCCGCGTGGCGATGCGCGCGCCGAGCGCGAGCAGCATCTCCGGCGCGAACCCGCCGAGCCCGGTCAGCGCCTGCCCGGCGACGGCCTGATGGGTGTCCTTGAGGTGGCGCAGCTGCGCGTGGATCGACGCGAGGCGCGCCGGCCCGTCCGCGAGCCCCACCGGCAGGTCGGCGAACATCGCCGAGACCTGGTTGTCGTAGACGCCTGACTCCTCGCGCGAGCGGACCGACACCGGGACGAGCGTGCGCACGACCCGGTCGACCGGCTCGCCGGCGTCGAGCAGCAGCTCGCGGAACCCGCCCGCGATCGCGGCGAGCACGACGTCGTTGACCGTGCCGCCGAGCACGGCGCGGATCTCGCGGACCTCGTCCAGGCGCGCGGTCGCCCAGTGCCAGCGCCGGTGCGGGCCGAGCGGGCCGTTGAGCAGCGTCGGCGCGGGCGCGCGCACGAGCCCGGCGTACGCCGCCAGGCCCTGCGCGGTCTGCGTGGCGTGGGTGAGCAGCTCGCGCGGGGCGCGCAGCGCCCGGGCGGCGGAGTCGAGCTCGCGCAGCGGGAAGCGCATGCGCTCGGCGAGCGCGTCGAGGACGAGGCGTGCGTCACTCGGCTCGGGCTCCGGCGACCACGGCTCGGGCGGGACGGGCGCGGGGCGGCGCTCCCGGTCCATGAGGTTCGTGATCAGGCTCGACCCCGCGACGCCGTCGACCATCGCGTGGTGCAGCTTGGACACGACGGCCCAGCGCCCGCCCGAGAGGCCCTCGACGATCCAGACCTCCCACAGCGGCCGCGAGCGGTCGAGCTGGTGGGACATCAGGCGCCCGACGAGCCGGCGCAGCTCCGCATCCCCGCCCGGCGCGGGCAGCGCGGTGCGCCGCACGTGGTAGTCCAGGCGGAAGTGCGGGTCGTCGACCCAGACGGGCCGGCCGGTCTCGAGCGGCACCCGGCGGATCCGGCGGCGGTAGCGCGGCGCGAGGTGGAGCTTGCGCTCGATCGCCGCCAGCAGCTCGTCCTGGGCGGGGGCGGGACCCTCGAACAGGCCGATCGACCCGATGTGCATGTGGCTGACGTCGTCCTCCACGTGCAGGAACGTGACGTCGAGCGGGCTCAGGCGGTCGGGCATAGGCGCACGCTACGGCGCCCGCGCCCGGCGGGCATCAGGGGGAACTGCGGATGGCGCGGGTCAGCGCGCCGGGCGGCGCGGCGGCTTGGGCGGGCGCGCCGCACGCTGCTCCTCGGAGCGCTTGCGCTCCTCGGCGGTCATCTTGCGGACCACGAGGGACCCGTCGTTGACCTGCTCGGCGATCGCCGCGAGACGCAGCTCGCGCTTCTCGAGCGCGCGCGCCGCCTGCGGGGACAGGCGCTTCGGGGGAGAATCGGCCATACCCACAGGGTAGGGCTCGCGGCGGTCCCTCCCGCCTCAGGGTTCGGGGACCGCCCGGTAGAGCGCGTACAGGACCTCGGTGCCGGCCGCCGGGGAGATCGCGCGCGAGATCTCGGCGAAGGCGCCGATGCGCGGCCCGACGAGCTCGGCGCGGCTGCGCAGGGCGCCGCAGATCATCTCGCCCGCGGCCTGCGGCGTCAGCGCGGGCATCGCCTCGTAGATCTTCGTCGGCTCGCTCATCGCGGTGCGGACGAGGGGCATGTGGACCGTGCTGAAGCGCACGTCGTCGCCCAGGCACTCCGCGGCGGCCACGCGCGAGAACGCCTCGAGTGCCGCCTTCGAGGCGAGGTAGGCCGAGAAGCGCGGCGTGCTGGTCTGCACCCCGAGCGTGCTGACGTTCACGACGTGGCCGCGGCGCCGCGCGCGCATGCCGGGCAGCACCGCGAGCGTCAGCCGCACGGGCGCGAAGTAGTTCAGGCGCATCGTCCGCTCGTAGTCGTGGAAGCGCTCGTAGCTCTGGGCGATCGACCGGCGGATCGAGCGCGCCGCGTTGTTGATGAGCACGTCGACCTCGAGCCCGTCGGCGGCGAGCCGGGCGATCAGGGCGTCGATCGCCGCCATGTCCGAGAGGTCGGTCGGGTAGGCGCGCGCGCTGCCGCCGGCGGCCTCGATCTCGCCGACGAGCGCCGCCAGGTCCTCGGCGCCGCGCGCGACCACGAGCGTCGTCGCGCCGGCCGCGGCGACCTGCGCCGCCGCAGCGCGGCCGATCCCGTACGAGGCGCCCGTGACCAGCACGACGCGCCCGCCGACGGCCGACTCGAGCGAGCGGCTCGGCAGCAGCGGGGCGGCCGTCGCCTGGGCGACCCGGCCGAGCGAGCGCGCCACCTGCGCCGGAGAGGCGAGCGGGCCGAGCGCCCGCGCGCCTTCGACCGCGCGCCGCACGGAGCCCGGGATCGGGAGGTCGCCTGCGTCCATGCGTCTGGCGCGCGTCTGTGCGGCCGGTGTACCCGGTGCGCGGCTACGCCTTCTTCGCCGCCGGCTTGCGGGCCGCCGGCTTCTTGGCGGCGGGCGCCTTCTTCGCCGCCGGCTTGGCGGCGGCGGCCTTTTTGGTCGCCGGCTTCCTGGCGGCGGGCTTGCGGGCGGCCGGCGTCGCCTTGGTGGCTTTGCGGATGTCCGCACGCACCGCGCGGTCGAGCTTGGCGACGTCGCGGCGCAGGGTGCTCACGAGGCGCTCCACGTCGCGCGCGAGGTCGGCGCCCAGCTGCGAGCGGCCGAGATCCGCCCGGACGGCCTTCGCCGCGGCCTGGGCGCGTGAGATCGCGTCGCTGAGCGTGTCGAGCGCCTTCGTGACGTCGGCGCCGCTCGGCACTGCCGGCCGCCGTGCGGGGGTCTTCGGGGTAGGTGGCATCTGAACGTCCTCCCAGGGTTGGGTTCGTGTCGGTGGGAACCTACGCCTTCTGCGCCATCGGGTGCATGCGGGGAAACCCGCGAGCTTCTCCGCGCCGCCGCGAGCTACCGTGCCGGTGATGCCCGCCGTGATCGAGGCCGCCGCGCTGACGAAGCACTTCGGCGCGACCATCGCCGTCGATGCGCTCGACCTGGAGATCCCGCGCGGCGAGGTCTTCGGCTTCCTCGGTCCGAACGGCGCGGGGAAGACGACGACGATCCGTCTCCTGCTCGGCCTGATCCGCCCGACCAGCGGCGTCGCGCGGATCGACGGGCAGGACTCGTGGAGCTCGCCGGTGCAGACGCATCGCAACGTCGCGGTCGTCACCGCCGACCCGGCGCTGTGGCCCCAGCTCACCGCGCGCGAGACGTTCGACCTGCTGGGCAACCTGCACGGCGGCTTCGACGCGACCTACCGCGACGAGCTCGTCGAGCGCTACGACCTCGACCTCGACAAGAAGATGCGCGCCTTCTCGACCGGCAACCGCCAGAAGGTCGCGCTGATCGCCGCGTTCATGACGCGCGCCGACGTGCTGATCTTCGACGAGCCGACGAGCGGCCTGGATCCGCTGCGCAAGGTCGTCTTCCGCGGGTGCCTCGCCGAGGCCAAGGAGCGCGGCCAGACGGTGTTCCTCTCCTCGCACCTGCTGATCGAGGTCGAGGCCAGCGCCGATCGCGTCGGCCTGCTGCGGCGCGGGCGCCTGGTCGAGGTCGGGACGTTCGAGGAGCTGCGCCACCTGAGCGCGGTGCGCATCGAGGCGACGTTTCCGGGCGTCCCGCCGGATCTGGCGGGGGTCGAGGGGGTCGAGGGGGTCCACGTCGACGGCAGTCACCTGAGCTTCCACGTGCACGGCCCGATCGCGCCGGTGCTCGACGCGATCGCGCCCGGGCGGCCGATCCACCTGACGAGCCATGAGCCCTCGCTCGAGGACCTCTTCCTCGCCCGCTATGGCGACGGTGACTGAGACGCCGCGCACCGCCGCGCTCGTCGGGCGGCTCGCATTCCGCGGGCTCTCGCGCGGTGCGCTCATCTGGGGCGTGGTCTTCGCCCTGACGATCGCCTCGTCGGTGTTCGCCTACCGCTCGACGTACGGCACGCCGGCCGAGCGCGAACAGCTGCTGCGGGGCCTGGCCACGAACGGCGGGATCCAGGCGCTCTTCGGGCCGACGCGCCGGATCGACACCGTCGGCGGCTTCCTCGCCTGGCGCACACTCGCGTTCATGCCGTTGATCGCGGGCATCTGGGGCCTGCTCGTCGCCACGCGCATGCTGCGCGGCGAGGAGGATCGCGGGCGCTGGGAGACGCTGCTGTTCGCGCCGATCGACCGCGGGCGCGCGACGCTGGCGACGCTCGCCGCGGTCGGCGCCGGCGTCGGGGTGATCTTCGGCTGCAGCTTTGCCGCGGTCCTGCTGTGCGCGACGCTGAGCGGCGACGCGACGGTCGCCGGGGCGCTGTGGCTCGCGCTCGCCGTCTCGCTCGCCGGCGCGGCGTTCGCGGTCGTCGGTGGGGTGACCTCGCAGGTCGCGGCGACCCGGCGCGAGGCCGCCGCGCTGGCCGGCGCGGTCTTCGCCGCGGCGTTCCTCGTCCGCGTCGCCGCCGACGGCTCGCAGAGCCTCACGTGGCTGCGCTGGCTGACGCCACTCGGATGGATCGAGGAGATGCGGCCGCTGACGGGCGCCCGCCCGCTCGCGCTGCTGCCGATGCTCGCCTGGATCGCCCTGCTGACGCTCGTCAGCGTGCGGATCGCGGGGCGGCGCGACCTGGGCGCCTCGATCCTGGCCCACAGCGACGACCGCGCGCCGCGCGACCTCGGGCTCGGGTCGGCGCTCGGCCTGTCGCTGCGCGAGTCGCTCGGTGGCCTGGCCGGCTGGGCGTTCGCGCTGGCGCTGACGGCGTTCGTCTTCGGGTTCGTCTCCAAGGCGGTCGCCGACGTCGCGCGCCATTCGGCCGGTGTCGCGGCGCATGTCAAGAGCACCGTCGGCTCGAACATCGACATCGCCAGCGCGTCGGGCTACCTCGCGCTGGTGTTCGTGTTCCTGGCGGTGGCGCTCAGCATCTACGCCGTCACGCATGCCACCGCGGCGCGTGAGGAGGAGGCGACGGGCAGGCTCGACACGGTGCTCGGCACGCCCGTCAGCCGGCGCTCGTGGCTCGGCGGGCGCGTCGTCGTCGCGGCGCTGTGCAGCGTCCTCGTGGCGCTGGCGGTCGCGTTCGCGGCGTGGGCCGGCGCGGCCGTCAAGGGTGCGAGCGTCACGCTGGGGGACATGCTCGAGGCCTCGGCCAACACGCTCCCGGTCGTGGCGCTGTTCCTCGGCGTGGCGGTCCTCGGGTATGCACTGGCTCCGCGCCACACCGGCGCGATCGCCTTCGGCGCCGTCGGCGGCGCCTACCTCTGGGAGCAGACCGGCGCGATCGTCAAGGCGCCCGCGTGGGTCCTCGCGATCTCTCCGTTCCACTGGCTTGCGCTCGTGCCGAGCGCGGCGTTCGACCCCGTCGCGTCGGCGGTCATGCTCGCGATCGGCGTGCTCGCGGCGATCGCCGGCATCGAGGTGTTCCGCCGGCGCGATCTCGTCACGGCGTAGCCGGCCTCACCCCTTCGCCCGCTTCTCCAGTTCCCGCCCGAAGGCGTGCTCGATGGCCTGCGTCATGCGCTGCTGGAAGACGGCGAGGAACGTCTCGGTGACGAGCGGGCGCAGCTGTTCGAGCCGCTCCTGCACCTCGGGCCAATCGGCCTCGGGGCGGCCCGCGTCGTCGAAGGGCTTCCAGATCTGCTCGACGAAGAGCTTCACGAACGTCCGGCTCGTGCTGTCGGCGTTCTTGCTCACGCGCTCGACGATGTCCAGCGCGCGATCGATCGGCACGCCGAGCGCGAGCACGGCCTCGCCGGCGCGCAGCACGGTCGGGCTCGGCACCTCGTAGCGGTCCTCGCCGAGCGGGACGACCAGCCCGAGGCGCTCGGCGCGCTCGAGCGTCCTGCGCCCGCGGTCGGCGGGAAAGCGCTCGGCGAGCTCGGCGAGGTCGACGATCTCGCGCGGCTCGGTCTCGAACGGGGCGAGCAGCGTGCGGGCGAACCCGAGGATGTCCTCGGCCTCGGTCGACCCGTCGCCGCGGGCGAGCAGGTGCTTGATCGCGGCGAGGTTGTAGCCGTTGCCCTGGAGCTCCTGGATGAGGCGCAGCCGGGCGACGTGCTCGGGCCCGTAGTAGCCCGTGCGCGCGCGCACCTCGGGGGGCGGCAGCAGGCCGCGCGACTGGTGGGCACGGATGTTGCGGACCGTCATCCCGGTCTCGCGGGCGAGCTCGTCGATCGTCATGTCGCTGCTCGAAGTGGCGGTGTTTGCGGGCACGTGGGGATCCTACGCTGTTTCATGTGACGCCGATCGGTGTATCATCGCGCAATGACGACGAATAAGACGTCACCCGTCGGCGATCCGCTGGGGGAGCCGCGCACGATCCGGCTCCACGGGCACACGGTCCACTACCGCAGCCTCGGGGAGGGCCCCGCGCTCGTCCTGCTGCACGGCATCACGTCGGACTCGGAGACCTGGCGTGAGGTGCTCCCGGGGCTGGCCGAGCGGCACACCGTGATCGCCCCGGACCTCCTCGGGCACGGCATGTCGGCCAAGCCGCAGGGCGACTACTCGCTCGGGGCGTTCGCCAGCGGCGTGCGCGACCTGCTCGTCGCGCTCGGGATCGAGCGCGCCACCGTCATCGGCCACTCGCTCGGCGGCGGGGTCGCGATGCAGCTCTCCTACCAGTTCCCCGAGCGCATCGAGCGCCTCGCGCTCGTCTCCAGCGGCGGGCTGGGCCGCGAGGTGCACCCGATGCTCCGCGCGGCGACCCTGCCGGGCGCGGACTGGGTGCTGCCGCTGCTCGGCCGCGCCGGCCTGCTCGGCGCGGGCGCCGCCGCCGCGCACGCCCTCGGCCGTGTCGGGCTGCACCCGAACGCCGACGTCAGCGGGATCGCCGACGGCTTCGCCACGCTCGCCGACGAGGAGTCGCGCCGCGCCTTCCTGCACACCGCCCGCTCGATCATGGATCCCGGTGGCCAGCGCGTCGACGCGAGCGACCGGCTCTACCTTGCGGCCGGGATGCCGACGCTGATCGTCTGGGGCCAGCGCGACCCGATGATCCCCGTCGCCCACGCGCACGCGGCGCACGAGCTGATGCCGCACAGCCGGCTGGAGATCTTCCCCGGCGCCGGCCACTTCCCGTTCCGCGACGAGCCCGCGCGATTCGTCGCGGTGCTGAACGACTTCATCGCGACGACGACGCCCTCCGACCCCGACGAGGCCGGCTTCCGCGAGCTGCTCCTCTCCGGCGTGGACCGCGCCGCCTGATGCGCCCGGTCCACCTCATCGAGCACCTGCGCGAGCAGCCGCGACTGCGCGGCGTCACGCATGCCTACGCCGTCTGGGCTGCGCTCGCGGTCGCGATCGCGCTCGTCCTCGTCGCGCCCGACGGGCTCGCGCGCGCGGCCGCGCTGATCTACGGCGCCGGACTGTGCGCGCTGTTCGCCTGCAGCGGCCTCTACCACCGCTGGCGCGGGAGCGCGCGCTGGCGCCCGCTGCTGCGCCGCATCGACCACAGCACGATCTTCGTCTTCATCGCGGCGAGCTACACCCCGGTCGCGCTGCTCGTGCTCCACGGGGCGACGCAGATCGTCGCGCTCGCGGGCGTCTGGGCCGGCGCGCTGCTCGGCGTGGCGCTCTCGATCCTGTGGATCGACGCGCCCCGCTGGCTGAACGCCGCGACCTACCTCGCGCTCGGCTGGGTCGCGCTGCTGGCGCTGCCCCAGCTCGTGGCGGGCCTGCCGCTGTGGCCGCTGCTGCTGCTCGGCGCCGGCGGGCTGCTCTACTCGCTCGGCGCCGTCGTCTACGCGACGCAGCGCCCCGACCCGTGGCCGAAGATCTTCGGCTACCACGAGGTCTTCCACGTCTTCGTGATCCTCGCCGCCACCGCGCACGTCGTCGCGATGGCGGGCTGGGTGCTGCCGTCGGCGGGCTAGTGGATCTGTCCGGAAGTCCCGTGGGGTATCCGGCGGATGCATCGTCGTTCGTGGCAAGGACGCAGGGAGGGGGCAATGCCGGCGGCATTGCCCCGACCGAGGACGACGCCACGGGCGGCGATGCGCCGCCGGAAACCCGCCGGACTTGCGGATGGGTCCACCAGTACGCGCGGCCGCAGAACCTCGGGCCACGCGTCCTAGCGCGTGCGCCCGACGCGCACGCGGAAGGTGGTCGCCGGCTCGCCGCGCAGCCGGTAGGTCACGAGCGCCGTGCCCCCGCACACCGCACGGCCGCTGAGTGAGACGTGGGCGAACTGCCAGCGGCCGCTCGGCGAGGCACCCGGCGTCAGGCGCCGGCCCGCGGAGTGGCCGCCTGCGATCCGGGCCGAGAAGGTCCCGCCCTGGCCGTGAAGCACCAGCGCGCCGCCCCAGATGTCGGCACCGGGGTGCGGATGTGGGTCCGCCACGAGGCACGGCACCCTCGCCGCGGGCCGGAGCACCGGCAGGATGCAGCTCGCCGGCGCCCAGCGCGCGAGCACGAGCCCGCCGGTCGTCGCGGCGAGCCCGAGCCCGCTCCCGTCCGCGATCGCCTGCGTCCCCCACGACGTCCCCGTCCTGGGCTCGTAGCGCTGCGGGCTCCCGACCGGGCCGCGGCAGGCGTCCCGGGTGCTGTTGCACGCACGCAGGAACCACAGGCGCCCGCGCGCGTCGAAGGCGGGCCGGGCGACGTGCGCGCCCGCCGCGCCGCAGATCGCATCGGTGAGCCGCCGCGCGAGCCCCGTGCGCAGGTCGACGTAGCGCAGGCCCGCGAGCCCGCAGGTACCGGGCTCCGATCCGCCGGCCAGCGAACTCGCCCGCGCCGACACCGCCAGTCCGTCGCCGTGCAGCGCGATGCCGTCGACGAAGTCCGCAGGTGTCGCCGCGACCGGGATCGGGCGCTCGCCGGGGTCGGCCAGGTCATACCGCACGACATCGCAGCGCAGCGCTGCGCAGCGCGACCAGACGAGCCAGACCGCGCCGTCGGGCCCGCGCCCGGCGGACACGTCGGACGGGGAAGCCGAGGGCGCCACCGCCAGCGGCGCTCCCGCGCCGCCGCGCCACAACATCAAGCGGTAGGCGCCGAGCGCCGCGTCGTAGGCGCTCCACACGACGACGTCACCGGCCGCCGCAACCGATCCGGCCGCCTCGGGAGCGAGCAGCCCCGACGGGCCACCGCGGCGCGGGCCGGGGCCGCAGCGGCGAGCGCCCCGAGTGCGATGGTCCATCGACGGAGTCTGGCGCGCCGAGGTGCGCAGGGCGCCCGGTTTCGGTGCGGTTCGGCGTTCCGTAGTTTCGCGCAGCGATAGCGTTGCGCCGATGCTCGTCATCGACCGCGAGGAGGACTGGCTGGCGATCGGGCAGCCGGCGCACGCGTGGCTGTCCGGTCAGGTCGCCCGCGCGTGGGGCAACGGGCGCTTCGCGGCGCCCGCCCCGCTCGAGGACGTCTGCCTGGGCATCGAGCAGCACGACGTCGGGTGGATCGACTGGGACCTGCGCCCGCCGCTGCTCGCCTCGGCCCGCCGGGCGGCCGGCTTTTTCGAGGCGCCCTTCGCCCCGCGCCTGCAGCTGTGGGCGAGGGCGCCCGAGCGTCTCCTGGCGGCCAGCCCGTGGGCGGCGCTGCTCGTCTCGCTGCACGGGCGCAACATCCATACGCGCTTCGGCGACCCGCAGCGCCTGCCCGAGCCCGAGCGGGGCGACGTCCTGGCCTACCTCGCGCGGCAGGCGGCGCTGCAGGACCGGCTGATCGGCGCGCTCGGCATCGGCCGCGCCGCGGCCGAGCGCGCCGGCGACCTGCTGTTCTGCCTGGACGCGGTGTCGCTGACCGTCTGTCACGGCTGGCCGGCACGCGACCTGCCCCCGGTCGAGGGCGTCGCGATCCGGATGGAGCCCGGCGGCGACGGGGTCTTCACCCTCGACCCGTGGCCGCTCGGCGTCCCGCAGCTCGAGGTCGGTCTGCACGCTCGCCGGCTGACCGAGCGCTTCGACGACGAGGCCGCGCTGCACCGCGCGCTGGCGACGACGCGCTGGACGGCGCTGCGCTGGACGCTGCGCCCCGCGGCCTAGCCGAGCCTAGGGCTCGCCGGCGAACGCGCGCAGGGCGTCCCTGCCGCCGCCGACGACCGGGTCGCCGTGCGCGAGCAGCAGCAGGTCGAAGTCGAGGTCCAGCAGGCCGCGGTAGGCCGCGCGCAGCCCGGCCTTCGTCGCCTCCGGCTCGTCCATCAGGAAGTCCGGGACGAACGCGAGCCCCTCCGTGCCCGGCCACTGCACCACGCCGTCGGCGCACGCCAGCGCGCGGTGGGCGGGGATGTGGAGCGCCGTCTCGTCCGGGCAGATCGCGTCGACCTCGTGCACGACGATCCCGCCCGGCAGCTCATCGCCGAAGTCGAACGCCTCGACGGGCCCGCGGCCCTCGAGCTCGTGCAGCCCGTTGCGGATGCAGTGCACGGTGCAGCCGAACGCCTCGCGCAGCCGCCACGCGTCGCGGTCGTGGTGGCGGTTGCTGAGCACGACGTGCTCGGGGACGCCGTTGGCCTCGAACCACGCCAGGCCCTCCGGCGGGATCTTCGCGTCGATCGCGACGCGCTCCGTCGCCAGGAAGTACGAGCTGACGTCGGCGTGGATGTGCTCGTGGCGCGCCGTCCAGTGCCACAGGCCGGGGGCGATCTCCTGCATCGCCCGAGACTACCCCAGGGCGCTCAGCAGGCTCGCGGCCGGGTGAGCCCCAGCGGGACGCAGAGACGCTGGGCGCGCGGCGTGCCCGAGCGCCCGACGCTCCAGCGCGTCACGGCGCCGTCGGTCACGGGCGCGCTGACCGCGACGCTCAGCGTCTGGCCGCCGCGCAGGCGCGAGCGACTCGCGCCGAGCGCGGCGCGCAGGTCCGCGCTCGTCCCCGTTGGCGTGAGCGTCGTGACACCGGACGCGCAGCCCTTCCCGGAGCAGCTGATGCGGACGGTCGCCTGCGCCGGGAGGTGCGTCGCGCGCAGCGTGCGCAGCGTCGCGCTCGTGCCGCTGCGCCGCCAGGTGGCGCTGAGGCGCGCGGGGCTCGCGGGGGCGAGCTGATGCAGCCCCCAGGGTGGGTTGGCGTTGACGACCCGCCCCGGCCTGCACGTCGCGACGAAGCTCGCGAAGCGCGCGTTCGGGGCGCTCGCGCGGATCGTGTAGACGCCCGCCGGCACGCCGGTCCAGACGACGCCGCCGTCCTTCGAGGAGCGCTTCTGCGAGCCGTCGGGGATCACCGCGGCGTTGAAGTAGACGGGCTTCCCGGCGTTCGGCGTCGTGGTCGCGGTCGCCCCGGCGACGCCGTGCGCGCCGTAGCCGGTGAACCCGGCGAAGTCGAGCGCGCGGACGTTCACCGTGCTGAACGTCGAGACGATCGCACACTGCTGCGGATCGCCCGCTGCGTCGAGCGGCACGGACAGCAGCGAGGCGAGCGCCTTGTAGATGTCGACGGTGGGCGTCTGGAAGTTGACGTTCGCGAGGTCCTCGCCATCGGTCGTGAAGGTCTGCAGGTACACCGTGCGGTAGCCCGGGTCGACGATGTACGGGGTGACCTTCGCGCGGTCGGGCACGGCGAGGTCGTAGGTGCCGTCCTGCGCGACCGTCGCGCTGAGCCTCGGGTATTCGGCGACCTTGATCTGCGCTCCGCCGAGCAGCACCTTGACGTTGTTGAACTCGTAGGCGGTGCCGCGCAGGTGGACGGTGCCGGCGGCGCCCGCGGCCTGCGGGAGCGCGAGGACGAGCCCCGTCAGGGCGAGCAGCGGGAGGAGCAGGCGGCGGGCATTGGGCTGGACCATTGCGGTTGATGGTGACAGACGCCGCGCTCGCAGCAACCCGGTCCCCGCACGGCCCGGGCGTCCGCGATTCCCCGCAGTCCTCGTCGCAGTCCGTACCGATGGATGCCGCCGGCGGCCCCGGGATCATCGAACGATGGCCACGCCCGTCACGGAGCGCCCATCGGCGCGCGCGGATGCCGGTACGCCGCCGCGCACCGGCGCTCCGCACTCGCTCAGGACCCTCGCAGCGCGATTCGACCCCGAGATCTTCTCGGTCGGAGGCGGTCGTGCGCGCGTCCGGCTGACGGGCACCGGGATCGGCACCTGGGACGTCGTGCTCCACGGCGGGACCGCGCAGCTCGAGCCCGCCGACCCGCGCCGCCGCGCCGACGCGCAGATCGAGGCCGACGGCGCGACGTGGGCGCTGATCGCCCGTGACCTGGGCAGTGGCATGGACGCCTTCCGCGCTGGTCGCCTGGCGGTCCGGCACGATCTGCACCTGGGCATCGGCTTCCTCGCGGCGACCGCGGGCCGAGCCGAAGCGGAGGCACTGCGCTTCGTCGACGTCCCGACGGAGATCGGCACGATCTCGACGACGCAGGCCGGGGCCGGGCCGCCGGTCGTGCTGCTCCACGGGCTGGGGGCGACGAAGGTCTCGTTCCTGCCGACCGTCGGCGCGCTGGCCGAGCGCCATCGCGTGATCGCGATCGACCTGCCCGGATTCGGCGACTCCGTCAAGCCCCTCGCCGCGCCCTACGACGCGGCGTTCTTCGCGCGCAGCGTCGTGGGCCTGCTCGACAGCCTCGGGCTCGATCGGGCGTCGCTGATCGGCAACAGCATGGGCGGGCGCGTCGCGCTCGAAGTCGGCCTGTCACACCCCGACCGCGTCGACCGCCTCGTGCTGCTGGCACCCGCGGTCGCCTGGCTGCGCCAGCGCTGGCTGACGCCGGTGATGCGGCTCCTGCGCCCCGAGCTGGGGCTGCTCCAGCTCGCCCCGCGCCCGATCGTCGAGCCGCTCGTGCGGCGGGTGATCCCCGGCGCCGAGCACGGCTGGACGGCCGCGGGCGTCGACGAGTTCCTGCGCTCCTACCTCGAGCCGCGCGGCCGCGCGGCGTTCTACGCGGCAGCGCGCAACATCTACCTCGACGAGCCGCACGGGCCGGACGGCTTCTGGACCCGGCTCGCGGACCTTCAGCCGCCGAGCCTCTTCGTCTGGGGCCGCCAGGATCAGCTCGTCCCGGCGGCGTTCGCCCGCCATGTCCGCGTCACGCTGCCCACCGCGCGACAGCTCGAGCTCGACTGCGGCCACGTCCCCCAGCTCGAGCGCCCGACGGTCGTGCACGACGCGATCGCGCGCTTCCTGGCCTGAGCGAGCGGCTCGGGCTACGGCGCGGCGGGGGGCGGCGTGAGGCCGGCGGCGTCGCGTTCTCGGGCGATGAACGATCCGAGCTCCTCGATCGTGCTCATGAGGGGCGAGGGGAACACGATCGTGGAATTCTTGTCGACGGAGATGTCGAGCAGCGTCTGCAGGGTGCGCAGCTGCAGCGCGAGCGGGTGGGCCATCATCGTGTCCGACGCGTTGGCCAGCTCGCCGGCGGCGAGCGCCTCGCCCTCGGCGGCGATGATCTTGGCGCGCTTCTCGCGCTCGGCCTCGGCCTCCTTGGCCATCGCGCGCTTCATCGTCTCAGGGAGCTGGATGTCCTTCAGCTCGACGACCGTGACCTCGACGCCCCAGTCCTCGGTCTGCACGTCGAGGATCTCGCGGATGTGCCGGTTGATCTTGTCGGTCGCCGTGAGCGCGTCGTCGAGCGTGTGCTGGCCGACGACCGAGCGCAGCGTGGTCTGGGCGATCTGGTTGATGGCGACGGCCACGTCCTCGATCGCGATCACCGAGCGGATCGGATCCTTGACCCGGTAATAGGCGACGGCGGCGATGTCGACGCTGACGTTGTCGCGCGTGATGATCCCCTGCGACTGGATCGGCATCGTCACGATCCGCAGCGACACGACTCGCAGGCGGTCGATGAACGGGATGATGAGGATGAGGCCGGGGCCGCGCGGCCCGTCCTTGAGCTTGCCGAGGCGGAACTGCACGCCGCGCTCGTACTGCTTGACGATGTGGATCGCGGCGATGAGCAGCCCGATCGCGACGATCAGGATCACGATGAGGACGACGACGGCGGCGATGCTCATATGGGTTCCCACCAGTCGGAGGTCATGGGCGACGAGCGTAGGGTGCCGCCACGCTGCCGGCAACGGGGCACACCCGCGCGCGACTGCGGGTAATCCGCGGGCAGCGTGGCGACCGCGGGGCTACGTTCTGTGGGTGCGTTCGCACCTCGCAGCACTGCTCGGGGGCCTGTCGCTGCTGGTCGCGCCGGCGGCGGTGCAGGCGCGCACCCCGGTGCAGCTCGGTGCGGCGATCAACGACGACGGGTTCGTGCAGACGAAGGACGCGCGCTACCGCGACACCGTCGCGCGCTACGACGCGGTCGTCGCCGAGAGCGCATTCGAGATCACCGAGACCGAGCCCCAGCAGGGGGTCTTCTCGTTCGGGCTGCAGGACCAGATGGTGAGCTGGGCGCTCGGGAACGGGCAGCAGTTCCACGGCCACACGCTCCTGTGGTGCGCCGACTCCTGGCTGCCGTCCTGGCTGCTGGACCGCACGTGGACCGCCGACGAGCTCACAGCGGTCGTGGACGACTACATCACGACGGTCATGCGGCACTTCGGCCCGGCGGTCGGCTCGTGGGACGTCGTCAACGAGGCGTTCAACGACGACGGCACGCTGCGCAACTGCCTGTGGTCGCGCGTCCTGGGCCCCGGGTACATCGAGCACGCCTTCCGCATCGCCCACGCAGCGGTCCCGTCGGCCCAGCTCTTCTACAACGAGTACCGCGCCGACTGGGTGAACGCGAGGTTCACGGCGATGGAGCACATGGCCCGCGACTTCATCGCCCGCGGCGTGCCGCTCGACGGCATCGGCCTGCAGATGCACCTCTACGGCCGCGCGCCGCCGCAGTACCGCATCGAGGAGGCTCTGGCGCGCGTCGCCGCGCTGGGGCTGAAGGTCCACATCACCGAGCTCGACGACTCCACCGCGCCGTTCGCCGGGACGACGGCGCAGAAGCTCGACCAGCAGGCGCAGGCCTACCAGACGGTCGCCGCCGCCTGCGAGACCCAGCCGGCCTGCGGGCGCCTGACGACGTGGGGCTTCACCGACGCCTACTACCGCGGCGCGAGCGCGATGGCGCTGCCCTTCGACACGGACTACCAGCCCAAGCCGGCATGGTTCGCGCTGCAGCGTGTGCTGCGCGCCCCGGATCCCGTTCCGGGCAACCACCCACCCGACGCGCCCGCTGCGCCGTCGGCGCGCGCCGCCGTCAGTCGCGGTCAGTTCACCGTCGGCTGGCCGGCGGCCGCGGACGCCGACGCGCTGACCTACACCCTGCAGCACCGCGACGCGGACGACGGCGACTGGTCGACGATCGCCAGCGGCATCCGCGGGCTGTCGTATGCGTTCAGCTCGACGTGGCCGGAGCCACAGGGCACGTGGACGTACCGCGTACTCGCGTCGGACGCGAGCACCGACAGCGCGCCGTCACAGCCCTCGGCGCCGGCGGTGGTGGACCGCACCGCACCGCTGCCGCCGCTCGTCACGGCAGATCGCCCCGCCGAGGCCACTGACGGCGACTGGTTCGCCGACGCGGCGACGCTGGCGTTCGTGAGCGCCGGCGACCCGCCGCTCCCGGACGGGAGCCCCGGCTCCGGCGTCGATCCCGCCTCGCTGCCCGCCGGCGCCACGTTCGGCATCGCCGGGGCGCACGCGCTGAGCGGGACGGTCACCGACAACGCCGGGAACAGGTCCGACCCGGGGCAGCGGACGGTGCAGATCGACACGGGCGCGCCGGTCGCGACGCTCGGCGCCTCGGCCGGCGGTCGCCCGTATGCCGCCGGGACGTGGACGAACCAGGCGGTGGTCGTGCATCTCACCTGCGCTGACGACGGCTCGGGTGTTGGGAGCGCCGATCCCGACCAGGTCGTGGACGGCGACGGCGCCGGGCAGGAGCGCGCGGCGACGTGCCGCGACCGTGTCGGGCACAGCGCCACCGGCGTCTTCGGACCGATCGCCATCGACCGCACGCCGCCCGTGGCTCCGGCGCGGACGGTCCGCGCTGTCGCCGGTGAGCCGGTCACGCTGCGCGCCGGCGGACGTGACCCACCCGGGGGTTCGGGCCTCGCGCCGGCGGCGACCAGGTGGACGCTGCCCGGGACGCCGGCGAAGCGCGGCCCTACAGCGACCTACACGTTCCCGACCCCGGGGAGGCGGTCGATCGCGCTGCGTGTCCGCGACGTGGCCGGAAACGCGGGCGCCGCTGTGGTCACCGTCGTCGTCGGCCACGCGCGCAGCACGACGCTGCGCTCCGGCGCCGTCAGCGTCACGATCCCGCGCCGCGTCGCCGGCCGCGCGATCGCCCTGCGCGTGCGCTCCGGCGCCTCGCGCACCGTGCGCGCCAGGCTGGAGCGCCGCGGCGTCCGTCGCCCGCTCGCGAGGCTGCGGGCGACGATCGGCGCCGGCGCGGCGCGCACGCTGCACCTGCCGTTGCCGGCGGGCTCCCAGGCCGGGGCCTACGTCGTGCGCATCAGCGTGCTGCGCGCGGGGCGTCCGGTCGGGCACGTCGTCAGCGCGAGCGTCGCGGTTGACTGACGACCGGATCAATCATCTAGGCTCGCGCCGGATGAGCGACGGCGCCGGCAGCCTGGAGATCGCGCACGCGGCGGCCGGGCGGCCGATCGCCGACGTCGCGGCCGACGCGGGACTGCTGCCCGGCGAGATCGTCCCGTGGGGCAGGGCGAAGGCGAAGGTCGCTGCGGCACGGGTCCTCGAGCGCACCGCGGGTGGCGCGCCGGGCAGGCTCGTCTGCGTCACGGGGGTCACGCCGACGCGCTTCGGCGAGGGCAAGACGACGACGGCGATCGGCCTGACGCAGGGCCTCGGCGCGATCGGCCGCAAGGCGATCCTGTGCCTGCGCGAGCCCTCGGTCGGGCCGGTCTTCGGCCGCAAGGGCGGCGGCGCGGGCGGCGGGCGCGCGCAGCTCGTCCCGATGGAGGACGTCAACCTCCACTTCACCGGCGACATCCACGCGGTCGCCGCGGCGAACAACCTGCTCGCCTCGATGCTCGACGCGTCGCTGATCCATGGCAACCCGCTCGGCGTCGACCCCGCGTCGATCACCTGGCGGCGCACGATCGACATGAGCGACCGCGTGCTGCGGCGCATCGAGGTCGGCCTCGACCCGGGTGCGGGCGCGTTCCCGCGCGAGACGGGCTTCGACATCGCCGCGGCCTCGGAGGTCATGGCGATCCTGTCGGTCGCCGCCGACCTGGCGGACCTGCGCCGCCGGCTCGGCGCGATCATCGTCGCGCGCGACACGGCGGGCGGGCCGGTCACCGCGGAGGCGCTGCGGGCCGCCGGCGCCATGACGGTGCTGCTGCGCGACGCGCTCGACCCGAACCTCGTCCAGACCCTCGAGGGCCAGCCGTGCCTCGTCCACGCCGGGCCGTTCGCGAACATCGCGCACGGCAACAACTCGGTCATCGCCGACCGCGTCGCGCTCGGCCTCGCCGAGCACGTCGTCACCGAGGCGGGCTTCGCCGCGGACCTGGGGTTCGAGAAGTTCGCCGACATCGTCTGCCGCACGGCAGGGCTCGCGCCGAGCGCGGCGGTCGTCGTCGCGGGCGTCGCCACGCTGCGCCATCACGGGGGCGGGGACCTGCACGCCGGCGCGGCGAACCTCGCGCGCCACGTCGCGATCGTGCGCGGGTTCGGCGTGCCGTGCGTCGTCGCCGTCAACCGCCGCGCGGGCGACGCGGACGATGACCTGCGCCTGCTCTGCGCGCTCGGGCTCGAGGCCGGGGCGCACGCGGCCGTCGTGTGCGACGCGTTCGAGCACGGCGGGGCGGGCGCCGCCGAGCTGGCGGAGGCGGTCGTCGCGGCGTGCGAGCAGCCGAGCGCGTTCCGCCTCCTGTACGAGGACGGCGCGAGCATCACGGCGAAGCTCGAGATCGTGGCCCGCCGGGTCTACGGCGCGGGCGCCGTCGAGATCGCGCCCGCGGCGGCGCAGCGCATCGCCGCGCTCGAGGCCGAGGGGTTCGGCGAGCTGCCGGTCTGCGTCGCCAAGACGCCGCTGTCGCTGTCCGCCGACCCGGCGCTGCTCGGCGCGCCCGAGGGGTTCACGCTGCCGGTGCGCGACGTGCGCGTCTACGCCGGCGCCGGCTGGGTCGTCGCCCTCTGCGGCGACGTGCAGCTCATGCCCGGCCTGCCGGACGGACCCGTGGCCGAGCAGATCGACGTCGACGCCTCAGGCGCCACCGTCGGCCTCTTCTGAGCACCGAACGTCCCGGAACACCGGCTCGAGGGCGCCGCGAGGGACGTTCGGCGGTCAGGCCGCGCAGGCGGTGCCCTGCGAGGTGACGTTCCCGCCGCCGCAGGCGAGGATCGTCGGGCCCTGCCAGCCGGTCCCGGCGACGACGCCGCGGATGCCCGCCTGCGAAAGGCCGTAGAGACGCACGATCAGCCGGAAGCCCGGGGTCGGGGCGGTCGGCTGCGGCGCGGGCAGCCAGTTGCGCTGCTGGGCCTTGTCGGCCGGCGCATTCGGCTGGATGTAGATGTCGAGCGAGCCGTCGGCGTTGTACTTCAGGCCGCTGCGGTCGTTGACGAGGTAGCGCCCGATCGGGTTGTCGACGAAGAAGCCGTCGCCGTCGTAGAGCGTCATCGACCAGAAGAACTTCACGGGCGGGTGGGCGTCCTTCGCGGGGAAGTGCGCGACGTAGCGCTTCGTGCCGGTCAGCAGGCTGCGGTCGTGGTCGAGCAGCGCGAGCGGGTACATGGCGACCTCGGGCCGGGGGGCGCCGAGCCCGACCTTGTCGATCATCGCGCGGAAGGCGTAGTCGGTGCCGTACCTGCCGAGCGTCGAGATCGCCCAGCCGTTGTACCTGTCGAAGCCCTCGAAGTACTTGGCGACGAACTTCGACTGCACCTCGCCGGGGCCCTGGGTCACGGCGTCGCGCAGCGCCTGGCGCTGAGCGTCGGAGAGGGCGGCGTCGGTCGTCGGATGCAGCCCGGGGCCGATCCCGAGCGTGCGCAGCTGCGTGAGGATCGGCCGGTCGGCGGCGGGCGGCGGGAACCGCGCGAGCGCGTCGCCGAGCGCGTCGAAGAACGTCGCCGCGTCCTCGGCGGCGCCCGTGCCGGGGATGTGCGCCTGGTCGATCGTCCGATCGGGCGTGCGCGGCCGGGGCTGCACATAGGCGTGGGGCCGCGCGGCGTTCCAGCGGTTCAGCGGCGTGATCCCGTAGGTCCGCATGACCTCCTGCGTCGCCGCGAGGTCGGCCTTGCCGGCGATGAAGGTGCGGCCGATGATCCAGACGCGGTCGTACGGGCTGCGGATCCGCTTCAGGCCCTCCGGCACGCGGCCCTTGAACGCCGGGCCGGTGACGACGTAGTCGCCGTCGGGCAGCGCCCGGTCGGGCGCGCCGATGTTCGCGAAGTTCTCCTCGTAGGGCGAGAGCAGCTCGAGCACGTGGAAGCGCTTCGTGCCCTTCTGCGTGTGGATGACCTGCGGCTGCGCGGAGAGGTCGAGCCAGGCCATCGAGTAGAGCGTGTCCGAGTTCGGCGCGACGACCGTCCGGTCCTTGGCGTCGGCAAGCCTGGCGAAGTTGCTGAACGCGTTGGCCGGCCCGCCGCCGCGCCCGTTGGCGACGTTGACGCTCGTGCTCGTCGCGAAGGTCTTCTGCATGTCGAGCAGCGGCACGCCGTACTCGTAGCCGCGTGTGGCGAGGGCCAGCGCGGCGTCGTACTGCGCCTTCTGGGCGGGGTCGCTCGCGTCGTAGGCGGCGAGTGCGCTCCCGGCGCCGGCGGCGAGGACCACGAGGCTGACGGCGAGGGCGGCACTCAGCCGGCGGATGCGGTGCGGCATGACGGTGCTCATCGCGTCGCTCAGGTTGGCAGGTCGAGTCCGGCGCCGCGCAGGGTGGCCTCGAGGTCCTCGATGCGGTCCTGGCCCCAGAAGAGCTCGCCTGCGAAGACGAACACGGGGACGCCCCAATGGCCCAGTTCGGCGAGCGCGGCGGTGTTCGCGTCGACCCGCGCGCGCAGCGCGGGGTCCTCCAGCGCGGCCGTACACGCGTCCCAGCCCAGGCCGGAGCGCTCGCACACGGCGCGCAGCCCGGCGTCGCTCGCGACGTCGATCGCCTCCGCCCAGATGCCGCGGCTCGCCGTCAGGACGAACTCGCGCTCGCGCCCCATGTCGATCGCGTGCTCACCGACGAGCAGGCAGCGGATCGCGCCGTCGCCGATCGGGTCGTGCACGGGCCCGAAGGGCATGTCCAGCCGCCGCGCCTCGCGCGCGACGTCGCGCAGTGTGTGCAGGCCCTTCTCACGCGGCACGGACTGCCCGCGCATCGCCATCGGAATCACGCCGCGGAACGTCAGGTCGACGGCGTAGCGCTCGGGCAGCGCGAACGCGCGCGGCGCGGCGAGGTACGAGTACGGGCTGCGGAACGAGAAGTAGAACTCCAGCGGCTGCGTGCTCACGGCGTCGCCGTCCAGCCGAGGTCGTCGAGGCGCTCGGCGATCTGCGCGAGCCGGTCGTGCGCGAAGAACCACTGGCCGTGCACCCAGGCCGCCGGCGTGTCGTAGGGCCGGCGGCGGCGCATCAGCCGCTCGTTGCGGCGCACGCCCCGCGGCCCGCCGGTCGCGGGTGGGCTCGAGCCCAGGTGCGCGCGCCACAGCCGGCCGTAGTCGGCGCGCTCGACCGGGCCCGCGGTCTCCAGCCACAGATGGCCCAGCGCGGCGACGCAGAAGCGCTGGAGCGCCGGCCCCTGGGGCGCGGCGGCCACCCACGCCGCCAGGAAGGCGACGTCATCCGCGGCGAGCGGCTCGCTGCGCGCGAGCGCGAGCCCGGTGCGGCGCCCGAGCCGGCGCGCGTCGCCGATCGCATAGCGCCGCTTGAGCTCGACCGCGGGGTCGGCCCTGATGCCGCGCCGCACGACCGGCCTCAGCAGCAGGCGCACCTCGCGCCCGGAAAGGCGCCCCGCCAGGTCGAGGACCGCGATCGCGCTGCACGGGTCGTCGAAGGCGAAGAACAGCTCGACGCGCCCGCGGCGTCCCAGCCGCCGGCGCGCGCCGGCGCCCGCGCGCGCGGGCCACGTGACGCGCGAGAGCGCGATCACGGCGCTCGGGGCGACGCGCCGCGCGAGCAGCTCGGCCGGGGAGGCGCTCACGCGCTCAGCCGAACGCCGCGAGCATCGCCTCGGCGATCTGCGCCCCGCGATCCTCCTGCAGGAAGTGGGCGGCGCCCTCGATCCGGACCTGCTCGCCGGCCGTCGGCAGCAGCGCGGTGAAGACCTCACCGGCCTGCGGGTAGGGGAAGACGGGGTCGCTGTCGGAGAACGCGACGAGCGCGGGCTTGTCCCAGCGGCCGAGTGCATCCTGGACCGCGGCCATCTCGCTCGCGCCCGGGTCCTCCGCGCTGAGCGGGACGAGCAGCGGGAACGTCTGGGCCCCGGCCTTGCTCGCGGCGTTCGGGAACGGCGCGTCGTAGGCCGCGACGACCTCGGGGGGCAGCTCGGTCGTGGTGCCGCCCTGGATGATGAACCCGACGGGCAGGTCCGGCGTGCGCTCGGCGAAGTCGCGCCAGCGCATGAAGCCCTTGCTGACGCGCCCCGTGAAGAGGCCGGTGTTCATGACGACGAGCCGTGCGACCTGGTCCGCGTGCTCGACTGCCCAGCGCAGCCCGATCGGGCCGCCCCAGTCCTGCACGACGACCGTGACGTCCTGCAGGTCGATCTGCTCGAGGTGCCGGGTGACGGTCTCGCTGTGGCGCTCGTAGCTGTACCAGGCCGGATCGGTCGGCTTGTCCGAGCGGCCGAAGCCCACGAGGTCCGGGCACACGACGCGGTGGTCGTGCGCGACGAGGACATCGAGCATGTGCCGGTAGAGGTAGCTCCAGCTCGGCTCGCCGTGGAAGCACAGGACGGTCGGGCCCGAGCCCTCGTCGAGGTGGTGCAGGCGCAGGCCGTCGACCTCGGCGTAGTTCGGTGCGTAGGCGTAGCCGGGCAGGCCCTCGAAGCGCGCCTCGGGCGTGCGGAAGACGTCGGTCATGCGGTTCCTCCGGTGGGGGTGACGGCGGCCATCCAGATCTCGGCCAGGGTGCGCGCGGCGACGTCGGGGTCGACGCGCGGCTCGCGCCCGAACGCGTCGAGCAGGTAGCTCTCGTTCATGAGGTTCAGGGCGCGCGCCGTCTGGCGCGGGTCGGCGAGCGGCGCGGACGAGCGCTCGGCGGCCGCCTGCAGGACGATCACGGCGAGGTCCTCGAAGCGCCCGCGCAGCGCGGCGAGCGCCGCGGCGAGCTCCGGGTCGCTGGCCGCCGCCTCGGTGACGCCGCGCAGCAGCGGGCCGTGGCGCTCGTAGACGGCGACGGCCGGGCGCAGGCCGCGCAGCGCGCCGCCGGGCGGCATCGGCGGGTCCTCGCGTGTGAGCTGCTCCTGGGCGGCGTAGAGCTCGTCGAGCGCCTCGCGGCTCGAGCGGCGCAGCAGGTCGGCGAGGTCGTCGAAGTGCCGGTAGAAGACCGTCCGCCCCTGGCCGGCGGCGCGCATCACGTCGTCGACGGTGAGCTCGGCGAACGACCGCGTGCGCAGCAGCTCGCTCGCGGCCGCGACGATGCGCGAGCGGACCTCCTCGCGGCTCTGGCGGACCTGCGCGCGACGCGTCACGGACGTGCTCACGCGCAGCAGCATACGCGCTGTGACGCCGTGTGACACGGCGCGTCGGGTCGGCTGGTAGCGTCACGTCATGCTCGCTCGCGCCCGACGCCTCGCCGGCGTCACTGTCGTGCTCGTCTGCCTCGGGGCCGCCGGCTCGGCCGCCGCCAGGCCGACCCGCACCACCGGGATGGCGAACGATCGCTACTGCGAGTACCTCGTCGTGACGGGCAAGCTGCCGAACCTCGTCGCCGACGTGTGGAACACCTACGGCCTCGACGACTGCCCGCCGGCGCTGTGGAGGAGGTCCGACGCGAACGCGCTGAAGCGGCAGTTCGGCGCGCTCGCCGTCCAGCTCAACGGCCCGCGCCACTGGCTGATGGACTCGGCGTCGATCGAGCTCGCCAGGGGCCTGGGCCAGGTCCGCTCGTTCAACGGGCTGCGCATGCGGCGGATCGCCACGGTGCAGGTGCCGCTCACCAACGGCGTGCCGGGCGCCGCGCCGTACACGCAGGTCACGGTCAACCGCCGCAACACGTTCGCGTGGAAGCGCGGGCGCAGGGTCTTCGAGCTGCTCGCCCCGGACGGCAGCGTCTATCTCATGCAGGCCTACGCGCAGATCGTCGACCGGGCGCAGACGATCGCGACGCTCCCCTCGCTCGGCGCGCGGCTGAAGCTGCCGGCCGGCTGGCGCTACCGCAGCCGCGTCCTGAAGGCTCCGCTCGCCCTCACGACGACAGGCCGCGCGACCGTCCTGCAGGACGAGCTCCAGGACACCTACCAGCTCGAACACCGCGGGTAGTTCCCGCACCCCGGCCGCGCCCACAGGAGACCGACATGCCCGTGAACCCCACGCAGGAGCAGCTCGCCGAGGTCGCCGCGATCGCCGGCAGCGCCGACGACCGCCCGGTGATCATGCTCAACCTCAACACCTACCGCGAGCGCGCCGCCTACGACGGCGAGCCGCCCGGCGGCGCGAGCGCCGACGTCAGCGGGCGCGAGGCCTACGAGCGCTACGGCGCGGTCGCGCAGGGTGTGCTTGCGCGCGAGGGCGGCCGCATCCTGTGGCACACGCGGAGCCCCGGCTTCGTCATCGGCGCGCCGGGCGAGGGCTGCGACGAGGTCATCGCGGTCGAGTACCCCAGCCACGCCGCGTTCCTCGCGCTCGCGCTGGACCAGGAGATCCTGCCCGCGCTGGCGCACCGCAACGCCGGCCTGGAGCGCGCGGTCATCATCCGCTGCGAGCCCGGCCTCGGCGCGGCATGAGCACCGCGCGGCGCCCGAACCTCGTTCTGCTCGTCACCGACCAGCAGCGCGCGCCGATGCACTGGCCCGAGGAACCGGGCTGGCTCGACGCGCTCACGCCCAACGACGCCGAGCTGCGGCGGACCGGCCTCTCGTTCACGCACGCGTGCACCGCGTCGGCGATGTGCTCGCCCAGCCGCGCCTCGTTCCTCACCGGCACCTTTCCCTCGCGCCACGGCGTGACGCTGACCCTGACGAACGCCGACCTGCAGCCCGACCCGCGCAACCTCCCGGACATCCTGCGCGCGGTGGGGACCCTCGCCGTCAGCGGCGAGGCGCCGCGCAGCCGCCTGGCGGCGAGCTTCGCCCGCGGCCTCTTCCGCCTCGGCCCCGAGGGCGGGAGCGAACCCGAGCTGCCGGCCGACGTGCCGACGCTCGGCACACGGCTGCGCGACGCCGGCTACACCGTCGTCTACAAGGGCAAGTGGCATCTGACGGCGCCGCTGGCGGGCGGGCACGACTGGGGCGCGGCCGACACCGAGCGCCTGGATCGCGACTTCGGCTTCGGCGGCTGGGAGCCGCCGGACGCCGGGGAGAACGCCGACGAGACGCACTTCGGCGGCGGCAGTGCCGGGGCGACCGGCGAGGGCTGGGACGAGGACTACACGCGTCAGGTCGAGGCCTTCCTCGCACGAGCCGACCTGCCCGAGCCCTTCTGCCTCGTCGTCTCGCTCGTCAACCCGCACGACGTGCTCGGCTACCCCGGCTCCTACCGCGAGGGCGGCTACCGCCGCGAGGACTTCGCCGGGCTCGGCGTGCAGCTGCCGCCGTCGGTCGACGAGACCCTCGAGGAGAAGCCGGCTGTCCACACGCTGATGAAGCTCGGCCAGACGTCGTACCTCGGTGCGCTCGGCTCGCGCCAGGCACAGCTGAACTACGTGAACTTCTACGCCCACCTGCAGGGGCTCGTCGACGAGAAGATCGGCAGGCTGCTGCGCGCGCTCGGCGACGCCGACGATCCGGGCTCGCTGCGCGCGCGCACCGTGATCGCGCGCACCTCCGACCACGGTGAGCTCGGGCTCTCGCACGGCGGCCTGCGCCAGAAGATGTTCAACGCCTACGAGGAGACGCTGCGCGTTCCCCTCGTCGTCTCCAATCCGCTGCTGTTCCCGGGCGGGGCGCAGACGGACGCGCCCGCGTCGCTCATCGACCTCGTGCCGACGCTGCTCGGCCTCGCGGGCGCGCCCGCCGACGGGACGCTGGACGGCTCGAGCCTGTGCGGCATCCTCGCCCGCCACGCGAAGGCGGACGCCGGGGCCGTTCGCGCCAGCGGCGTCGACTTCGGGGGCGTCCTCGACGCGGCGCCGGCCGAGTCGGTCGCAGACCAGGTGCTGTTCACCTACGACGACCACCAGGCGGGCACGGCGCGCCAGGAGGCGCCCGGTCAGCCCAACCGCCTGCGCTGCGTTCGCGAGCGGCGCTGGAAGTACGCCGTCTACCTGGACCCGGCCGGCCGGGTGAGCCCGGAGTACGAGCTCTACGACCTCGAGGCCGACCCCGACGAGACGCTGAACCTCGTCGGCGTCCGCACCGGCCGCGGCCGCTCGCGCGCGGCCGAGCGCGAGCGCCGGCGCCTGGAGGAGGTCCTCGCCGCCGAATGCGCGCGCACGGACACGCCCGCGCCGCGGCTCGCGGGCCGATTCACGGGTAGGGTCCGCTGATGGCCGACATCAAGCTGCACCGCTGCTCCTGGACGTTCCTGCACACCGATCTCGACGCGTGCTGGAAGGTGCAGCGCGCGCTCGACGAGCAGGGCATCGCCTACGACGTCGTCAAACACGGCTTCGTGAAGGGCAAGCGGCCGGAGATCGTCGCGCTCAGCGGCCAGAAGCTGCTGCCCGTGATCGAGCTGCCCGACGGCACGGCCTACCGCGAGGAGTCCAGCGCGATGGCCGCCAGGGTGCGCTCGGGCGAGCCGCTCGGCCCGGCCGCCTGACGGCGCGGGGCGCTCAGCCCCGCCGCGGAACGCACCCGCGAAGGCCTCAGGGCTCGCGCGCGGCGAGCCAGGCCGTGGTCGTCGCGCACGAGAGCGCGAGCGCGGCCAGTGTCGTGACGAGGGCTCCGCGCTCGACATGCCCGCCGGCCGGCGGGCGCAGCCCGATGAGGACGCACAACAGCGCGAGCGACGCTGCGCCCGACGCGACAGCGCCGGCGGCGCGCGAGCCGCGCCCGCACGCGGCTGCGCCCGCGAGCGCGACGAGCCCGGCGAGCGTCGTCAATGCCGCGAGCACCGGGTGGGCGCTCCACAGCGTGACGTACCCGGGTGGTGTGCGGTACCAGATGAACAGCGGCCCGAGGAGCGTGAGCGCACCGGCGATGAGCGATGCGATGCCCGCGGCGCGAAGGCGCTCCGCGGGCGACAGGCCGCGCGGGAACCCGACGCGCGGTGGACGGTACTCCGGCAGCTCGGAGCGCGCGACGAGCCGTGGGCCCGGGAACGGGCCAGCGCTCGGCACGTCGTCACGCGCCGTGCCGCGCCACGCCACCCCGTCCCAGTAGCGCCGGCGGGCGGGATCCTCGGGATCGTCGTACCAGCCGGTGTGCGGCTGCAGGAGCACCAGCTCCTCGGGCGCCCGGCGCCCGGGCGGGGGCTCGTTCGGGGAAGCCTCGCGGTCGCTCATCGACAGCCGATGCTACGCCCCGCTGATCGCAGCGATCGCGCGTGCGTCCGGCTCGGTGGGCGGCGCGCTGCGCAGGGCTCGGCCCGTCAGCCGCCTTCGTCGTCGAGCGCCCGTCGCGCCCGCGCCTCGTTCTCGGCGAGCTGGCGGCGGGCCGCATCCTCGGAGGCCTCGCGGCGCGCCTCGTTCTCCAGCCCCTGGCGCTCGGCCTCGCGCTCGGACTCCAGGCGGCGCGCCTCGTTCTCGGCGGCCTGGCTGCGCCCTTCGCGCTCGGATGCCGCGCGGCCGGCGTCGTTCTCCGCGGCGCGCCGCGATTCGCTGTCGCTGCGTGCACGGTCCTCAGCGCCGTCGCCGGGATCCTGCGTGCCGCGCCGCCCGCGCCTGAAGATGTTCGCCATGCGCAGGCGAGTCTGGCACGACCGTGCGTACTAGGGTGCGCGGAGACCGATGAGGGAAGAAGGCAACACCGCCGGCTCGGCTGACCTGCCGGGCGTCCGTCGCGGCGGCGCGTCGCCGCGCCGGCGTCCCCGCGGAGCGGCCGCGGTCGACCTGCGCCGCCCCTGCCGCGTCTCTGAGATCCCGGTTGCCCACGGGGGCGCGCCCGGCCCGCCGATTCCGCAGCCGCGGGTGCTGCAGACGCTCGAGGTCGCTGCCGCGAGCGGCGCCGAGCAGCTGCACGTCATCGCCACGGGTGCGCCCGGCACGGGCCGGCGCTCCACGATCGAGGCGTGGCTGCGCGCCCGCGCGCAGACCGAGCCCACGCCCCCGGACGTCGTGTACCTGCCGGACTTCCGCGAGCCGCTGCGCCCGCGCGCCTGTCGCCTTCCGAGCGGCTCGGGCCCGGCGTTCGCCGCGGACGTCGAGGGCCTCGTGGACGACGCACGGCGGCGGATCGTCGAGGCCTTCGAGAGCGAGGGGTATCGCGCGCGCCACCGCGAACTGCAGGACGAGCTCGACCGGCGCCGGGGCGCGATCTTCCACGAGCTCGAGCAGCGCGCCGTCGCGAGCGGGGTCGCGCTGCAGCTGACGCCCGGGGGCGTCATGACGTTCCCGATCGTCGGCGGCCGGCCTGTTCCGCCGGCGGAGATGGACACGCTCCCGGACGTCCTGCGCGAGCGCTTCGAGCATGCGGTGGAGGAGCTCAAGGTGCCCGTGCAGGAAGGCTTCGCTGCGATCCACGACCTCGAGCGGGACATGCAGGCGCGCCACGCCGACCTCGACCGCGAGGTCGCGATCTTCGCGACGGGCCGGCTGTTCGATGCGGTGCGAGCGCGCTGGGTCGATGGCGACGCGGACGGCGTCGCCGAGTGGCTCGACGACATGCGCGAGGACGCGATCGCGCATCTGGACGAGCTGCGCGGGCCGCCGGAAGCCGAGGCGGTGCCGGCGATGCTGCGCGGCATGGCCCCGGACACCGACCTGCGCAAGCGGTACGCCGTGAACGTGCTCGTCACGCACGAGCCCGGCGCGGGCGCGCCGGTCGTCGTCCCGACGGACACCTCCTTCTACGACCTGTTCGGGCGAGCCGAGTACGAGACGGAGTTCGGCTCGGCGCGCACCGATCACCGCCACCTGCGCGCGGGCGCGGTGCACTTCGCCGCCGGCGGCTACCTGGTGCTCGACGCGGTCGACGTCCTCTCCAAGCCCGGCGTCTGGCCGCGCCTGAAGGACGTGCTGCGGACCGGGCGGGCGAAGATCGAGAACCTCGCCGTCCAGTACATGCTGTTCCCCGGGGTCACCCTGGACCCCGAGCCGATGGGCGTTCGCGTGATGGTCGTGCTGATCGCCTCGACCGAGCTCTACGAGATGCTCCGCGCGTTCGACGAGGACGTCGCGCGCCTGTTCAAGCTCCGCGCGGACTTCCAGGCCGACATGGCGCGCGACGCGGTCGGCATCGCCGGCTACGCCGGGCTCCTGCGCGCGCTGGCCGACGACCGCGGCCTGCCGGGCTTCGACCGCGGCGCGGTGGCCGCGATGGTCGAGCACGGCTCACGCCTGGCCGCTGACCGCGACCGGCTGTCCACGCGCGTGCGCGACCTGACCGACATCGCCGTCGAGGCCGCGCAGGAGGCCGCGCGCCGGCGCGCCCGGCGGGTCGGGCGCGAGCACGTCGACGCGGCGCTGATCGCGCGGCGCCGCCGCGCCGACCGCCCCGAGCAGCGCCTGCGCGAGGTCATGCTCGAGGGGACGCTGCGCATCGAGGTCACCGGCGAGGCCATGGGTCAGGTCAACGGCCTGGCGGTCTCGATCGCGGGGGAGCACGCGTTCGGCCATCCGATCCGCCTGTCGGCAGCCGCCGCCGCGGGCGAGGGCGCCGTGATCGACATCGATCGCGAGGTCGAGCTCAGCGGCCCGATCCACGACAAGGGCTTCCTCATCCTCTCGGGCCTCCTGGCCGCGCGCTACGGTGCCGACACGCCGCTCTCGCTGCGCGGCAGCATCGTCGCCGAGCAGTCCTACGGGTCGATCGAAGGCGACTCGGCGTCGGTCGCCGAGCTGGTCGTCCTGCTGTCGGCGATCGGGCGCATCCCGCTCGACCAGTCCGTGGCCGTGACGGGGTCGCTCGACCAGCACGGCGTCGTGCAGGCCGTCGGCGGGGTCAACGAGAAGATCGAGGGGTTCTTCGCGCTCTGCCGCGACGCCGGCCTGACCGGGGAGCAGGGCGTGATCCTCCCGCGCGCCAACCTGCGCCACCTCATGCTCGACCCCGAGGTCGTCGACGCCGTCCGCGCCCGGCGCTTCCGGATCTGGCCGATCGCCGACTGCGACGAGGCCTTCGAGCTGCTGGCGGGCGGGCGCGCCGGCGTGCGCCGCCCCGACGGGTCCTGGCCGCCCGGCAGCCTCAACGCGCGCGTCGCGGCGCGCCTCGCGGCGTTCGCCGAAGCGGCGCGCGCGCTGCGCGGCGACGGCCGCGACCGATCACGGCCCGGTTCGTAGCCGGCCACGCCGCGCGTCGGGGTTTCCCCGGATGATCGAACGCGGCGCGGGCGGCCACATCGTCGTGGACGGCGGGCGGCTGCTCGGCTGAGCGCGCGCGGGCCCGGCCGCCCCCGGGCGGCTCATGTGTCGTGGCTCTCGAGGCGGTGCCACCACTCGCGCAGGCTCGTGCACTGCCCGTGCTCGTCGATTGCGGCCATGAGGATGCCGTCGAGCTCGACGCGGTGCTCTGCGGGCGCCGAGGTGAACTCCGCGTGCCAGTGGGCGAGCCCGACCTCGTCGCTCACCGCCAGCGCCTGCGCCTCGTACTCGGCGTCGCGCTTGCTGTGGCGCACGCCCTGCGCCCAGTAGTCGCCGATCGCCGCCCTGCCCTCGAGCGGCTCGGAGAACGGGCTGTCCTGGTAGCGCGCGTCCGGCGCGAAGAGCCCGACGAGCGCGTCGGGATCTCCGGCCCGCCAGGCGTCGGCGTAGCGGCTCAGCCAGAGCTTGAAGCGGTCCACGGGGCTCCTCCTTCGCTGGAAATGCGGGACACCAAATGCGGCACCCGGGAACGCTATGCGCCCGCGGGCGCTCCGGCATCCGGCATTCCCCGCAGGTCCGCGGGGCGACTACGACGGCGTCCGGAGCGCGCCCGGACGTCTCCGCGTGCCGGAGAGCTGCGCCTCGACGGCCGCCAGCGCGCTCAGGTCGTGCACGTCGCTGTCGAGATCCTGGACGAGCATCGGGTCGGGGTCGCCGAGCCGGGCCGCGAGGCGCTCGATGCCGGCGGCGTCCCGGCGGGCGAGGACCTGGAGCTCGGCGTGCGCGCGGGCGACGCGCCGGGCGAGCGGGGGGCCGAGCGTGTCCTCGAGCCGCTTCGCCGTCGCGGCCTGGTCCTCCTCGGCCGGGTCGAGCGGGTGCACGCGGTTGACGACGAGCCCCCCGAACGGGAGTCCCGCGGCGCGCAGCCGGCCGGCGAAGTACACGGCCTCCTCTGAGGGCCCGGGCTCGGGGGAGGCGACGATCAGGAACGTCGTTGCGGGGGCGGCGAGCAGATCCCTGACCGCCGCGGCGCGCAGCCGGAAGCCCTCCGTCAGCCCGCCGAGCGTTCGGAAGAACACGGCGAGGTCGTCGAGCAGGCCGACGCCCGTCAGGCGCCGCAGACCGGCGAACGTGACGCTCGCCCCGATCGCCGTGACCCGTGCAAGGCCGGCCGGAGCGAGGAACACGTTCAGCGCCCGGCCGTCGAGGAAGGACGTCAGGCGGTCCGGAGCGGTGAGGAAGTCGACGGCGTTGCGGCTGGGAGGCGTGTCGAGCACGATCGCGTCGAAGCGCGGGTCGCACGCGACCTCGTAGAGCTTCGCCATCGCCGTGTACTCCTGCGAGCCCGCGACAGCGCCGGACAGCTGCTCGTAGATCCCGTTCGCGAGGACCGCGTCGCGCGTGCGCTCGTCCGGGGAGAGCTGCCCGATCAGCTCGTCGAAGGTCCGCTTGGCGTCGAGCATCATCGCCCAGAGCTCCCCGGGGCGCTCGATGCCGACCGGGACGAGCAGGGCCGGATCGATCCGCCGGGGGACGTTGTCGAGCGCGACGAGGCCGAGCGATTCGGCCAGCCGGCGGGCCGGATCGATCGTCACGACGGCGACCCGCAGGCCGCGCATCGCGAGCGACATCGCGACCGCCGCCGAGACGGTCGTCTTGCCGACGCCGCCCGCGCCGGCGCAGATGATCACGCGCCGCCCGGCGAGGCGGTCGGCGAGCCCGCTCACCGGGCCGACCCCACGATCGCCGCCAGGCGCTCCATCTGCTCGAGGCCCTGCCTGGCGCCGAACAGGAACGGGAGCGACGTGCAGGGCACCTCGCCGAACGCTCGGCGCAGCCGTGCCCGCTGGGCGCGCTGAACGCGGCCGCGCGCCTGCATCCAGCGCGCGGAGGCGACCGCGGGATCGTCCGGGGCGCCGCGCAGCGCCGCCGCGTCGCCGGCGCTGAAGCGCTGCGGCAGCATCGCGTTCATGATCGCCCGGTCGGCGGGGCGGCCGAGCTCGCGTCGCAGATCACGCTGCAGCCCGATCGCCTCGCTGACCGGCATCTCCTCCGGCGTGGCGACGACGACGACCCCGGTGCGTGCGGGGTCGCAGAGCGTCGCACGGATCTCGCCGCCCTGGTGGGCGATCGGCCCGACGCGCGCAGCCGCTGCGAACGTCCGCGGCGCCGCCAGGAGCGCCAGCCCGTTGGCGGTCGCCGGAGCATCGAGCACCACGAGGTCGTACCGTCGCCGTCGTCCCGTCCGCGCACGCGTGAGCTCCCACACCCTGCCGATGCTCAGCAGCTCGCCCATGCCGGGGGTCGCCGCGGCGAACAGGAGGAACGCGTCGCTGTGCTGCATCATGGAGGCCAGCGCGCCGAGCGGGAGGTGCTGGTGCAGGTACTCGCCGAGCGCACGGTCGGGGTCGACGGAGAGGTGGTGCAGCCCCGGCACGAGCTCGCGCTCAGCGCCGGCCGCGTCGTGGTCGACGGCCGCTCCGAGGATCGGCGGGACGTCCTCGCGGGCGGCGACCTCCGCGACGATCGCGCGCCTGCCGCTGCGTGCGGCGGCGAGCCCGAGGGCTGCGGCGACCGTCGACTTCCCCACGCCGCCCTTGCCGATGACGACCACCAGACGCTTGTCGAGCAGGCCGCCCATGCGCGCCCGAGCGTAATCCACGGGCCCTCGTCCGGCGCGTCGGCGGCGAGAACGCGTCGCTCGGCGAGCTGATCACGCAGCCGGGGGATGCGCTGGCCGCCGCCGAGCGCGGCGAAACGGCTTCAGCGCGGTCGTCGCGGCCTCGTAGCCCTGGCGGATGATCCGGGGCCAGTGCGAGCGGTCGATGAAGAGGTCGTAGAAGCGCACGCCCCGCAGCTCGCCGGCGTCGACCGGGTCGATCAGCGTGAGGCGGTCGCCGAGCCGGTGCTGCGCGCGACGGGCCATCTCGAGGTGGTAGCCCTGCTCGAGCTGCCGGCTGGCCTGCAGGATGCCGAGCCTGCTGGTGCCCCAGCCCGTGATATCCGGCGGCCGGAAGCCGGCGGGGAGCATGAAGTTCAGGCCGAAGACGTGGTCGAAGCTCTCGTCCTCGAGCACCGGCTCCGCCGGCCAGAGCTCGATGATGCCGCCGTCCACGTAGAGGTGGTCGCGCACCGGGACCGATTCGACGAACACCGGGAGCGCGATCGCGACGCGGATCAGATGGCCGATGCTGACCTCGGGCGTCTGGTGGGTCCCGAAGTACTCGACGCGCCCGAGGTCCATGTTGTAGACGATGCTCTGGAACGGGATCGGTGTGTCGCCGACCGGCATGCTGCGCAGGCGCTCGTCGACGAGCTGCTCGATGGCGTCGCCGGTCACGAGGCCGGTGAAGCCCCGCAGCGCAGAGAGCGCGAAGCGCGGGAGGTGCAGCCACCGGATGTCGAGGTAGTCCTCGGGGCGCCAGCTCAGCGAGAAGTCGGCCATCTCCTGCGCGCTGAGCCCGGCGGCCCACAGCGCGCCCCAGATCGCGCCGCCCGAACAGCCGACGATCAGCGCAGGCTCGATGCCCGCCTCCTCGAAGGCCCGTGCGATCCCGACCGTGGCGACGGCCGCGCCGCCGCCGCCGGTCGCCACGACGGCCACCCGCTCTCCGTCGAGCGCCTTCGCGGGGCGGCTGCGGAACGGCGGAAGGACGTTCGCGGCGCCCACCGGCCGCGGGCGGTCGACGAGGGGGATCGGGAGGAGCGCGCGCCGCGCGCGGCGCAGGAATGCGAGGTCGGCGGTGGCGCTCGTCAGGTCGATCAGGTCGTTGACCCGTGCGAACTCGCGCTTGATCGCGTACAGATCGAGCCGCGTGTCGAGGTCGGGGCCCACGACGGCTCGCGGCTCACTGGCCGAAGGTCGCGATCCGCTCCGTCGCCGCGTCGAGCAGCTGGTGCGCGAGGTCCGAGAACGCCCGCGAGCTGGCGAGCTCCTCGCCGACCTCGGGAACGCTCGGATCCTCCGGGGACCGGCGCGCCAGCCCGACGCCGTCGAACCGCTGCTCGCCGAGGGCGTAGACGACGACCGCGCGTGTCTGGGTCCCGTCCTCGACGAGCCCGACGGTGATCTGGATGTCGAAGTCAGTCATGGACGGGACGCTACGCGCGCCGTGCCGTCCGCGAATCCGCACTGTCTACGGACCGTGGGCGCCGGTGAGGTACGCGACGCCGTCGTCCAGCGTGCGGAGCCTGGGGTACTCGAGCTCGGGGATCTCGCGTCCCGTCCGCTCGCTCAACACCGTGATGAAGTTGAGGAAGTCCATCGAGTCGATGTCGAGCTGCTCGGCCAGCTCGACGTCGCCCTCGAGCGCGGTGCCGTCGGCCTCGGGGGCGATCTCGGCGAGCGCGCTGAGCAGCAGCTCGCGTGCTTCGGATTCGGTCATAGTCTGTCGGGCTCCTGCAGTCGTCGGTCGATGGCGGCGAGGAAGAGGCCACCGGTGTGGCCGTCGCCCGCCCGATGGTCGGCCGCGAGCGTCGCGTGCACGACCGGGTGCGCGCCGATCATGCCCTTTGATGCCCACGGGCGCTCGACGATCCTGCCGAAGCCGACGAGCGCGACCTGCGGGGGGTAGATCACGCCGTGCACCGTCTCGACGCCGCGGTCGCCGAGGTTCGTGACGGTGATCGTCGGGTCGGTCATCTCGGATCCCCGCAGCTGTCCGTGGCGCGTGCGCTGGGTGAGGTCGCGCAGCGCGGCCATGAGCGCGTCGAGATCGAGGGTGTCTGCGTCATGGATCGCCGGGGCCATCAGGCCCCCACCGCGCAGCGCGATCGCGATGCCCGGATGGACCCGGTCGGCCGCCTGCAGCGCGCCGTCGGTGAAGAACCCGTTGAGCGAGGGGTGATCGCGGCATGCGAGCGCCACGGCCTTGACGAGCAGCGCGACCGGGAGCAGGCGATCACCCGGCGGACGGGCCTGATTCGTCTCCGTGAGCCAGGCGAGCGCCCGCGTCATGTCGATGTGCTGGCCGAGGTAGTAGTGCGGGATCTCGCGCTTCGAGCGCGCCATGAGGTCGGCGATCGTGCGGCGCATCGCTGCCTGGCGGTCCTCCTGCGACGTGGACGCGGGCACGGGGTGCGCCGCCACCGGCGCCGGCGTGGGCGCGGGCCCCGGGGGCGGGCCGGCGCCCGGGCCCGCCGCGCGCTCGACGTCGGCCTTCGTGATCGCGCCGCCGGGCCCGGTGCCGCTGCAGGCCCCGAGGTCGACGCCGAGATCGGCGGCCATGCGCCTGGCGAGCGGTGAGACGCGCGGCCGTCCCGTCGCGGCGTCGAGCCGCGGCGGCGGCGGTGGCGATGGCGCCGCGGCGACGGCTGCGCGCGGCGCCACGGTGGGCTCCGGCGCCGCCGGGCGCGCCTCGCCGCCGACGGCCGACCGGACGTGGGCCAGCACCGTGCCGACAGGGACCATGGTCCCCACGGGAACCACCAGCTCCTCGATCACGCCGGCCTCGAAGATCTCGACCTCGATCTCGGCCTTGCTCGTGTCGACGACGGCGACGATGTCGCCGCGGGCCACGCGGTCGCCCACCGCCACCCGCCATTCCAGGAGACGGCCCTCGGTCATGTCCGCGCCGAGCGCCGGCATGCGGAAGTCACCCATCGCGACCCACCGTTCGCAGCGCCGCAGCGACGATCGTGGCCGCCTGCGGTGTGGCCGCCTGCTCGAGGTGCGCGGCGTACGGGGTCGGGACCTCGACGCCGCAGACGCGCTCGACCGGCGCGTCGAGGTCGTAGAACGCCTGTTCGGTGATCCGCGCGCTCACCTCGGCCGCGAGCGATCCGCTGCGCCAGCCCTCGTCGACGACGACGGCGCGGTGCGTGCGGCGTACCGAGCGCAGGAAGCCGGCGTCGTCCAGCGGCCGGAGCACGCGCAGGTCCAGGACCTCGGCGCCGACATCATGCGAGGCCAGCAGCTCCGCCGCCTCCAGCGTGCGCCCGAGCATCCCGCCGTAGGCGATCAGCGTCACGTCGTCGCCCGCGCGCATGACCGCGGCGCGCTCGATGTCGACGGCGGGCGGGGAAGCGGGCAGCTCTCCCTGCATGTTGTAGAGCGAGCCGTGCTCGAAGATCAGGACCGGGTTGGGGTCGGCGAGCGCGGGCGCGAGCATGCCGCGTGCGTCGGCGATCGTGGCCGGGGTGAGCACCTTGATGCCCGGGATGTGGGCATACCAGCCCTCGAGGCTGTGGGAGTGCTGGGCTGCGAGCTGGCGGCCACCGCCGGTGCACATGCGGATCACCAGCGGGATCTCGAACTGGCCGCCGGACATGTGCCGCAGCGTCGCGGCGTTGTTCATGATCTGATCGAGGGCCAGGAGGCTGAAGTTCACCGTCATGATCTCGACGATCGGCCGCATGCCGTTCAGGGCGGCGCCGATGCCCGCGCCGGTGAACGCGCTCTCCGACAGCGGCGTGTCGCGGATCCGCTCCGGGCCGAACTCGGCGAGCATCCCCTTGCTGACGCCGAACCCGCCGCCGTAGCGCCCGACGTCCTCGCCCATCAGGAAGACGCGCTCGTTCGCGCGCATCGCCTCGCACATGGCCTCGCGCACCGCGTCGCGGTAGGTGAGCGTCCCGGCTGCGGCCTCGGCGCTCATGCCGTACCCCCGGCGTAGACATCGCGCGTCAGGTCCTCGACCGGCTCGAGCTCGGAGGCCTCCGCGAATGCGACCGCCGCCTCGAGCTCCGCGGCGATCTCCGCGTCGATGCGCTCGAGGGTCGCGTCGTCGAGCATGCTCTGGGCGCGCAGGCGCGCGGCGAGCAGGTCGATCGGGTCGTGCTGCTCCTTCCACTCGGCGACCTCGGCCCTGTCGCGGTACAGGTCGGGGTCGTACATCGAGTGGGCGCGAAAGCGGTAGGTCAGGCACTCGAGGAACACGGGCCCCCCGCCGCCGCGGATCGAGAGCACGGCGCGCTGCGCCTCGCGCTCGACGGCGACGACGTCCATCCCGTCGACGCTCCACGCGGGCACCTCGTAGGACGCCGCCTTCAGCGTGAGGTTCGTCTCGGACTCGGTCAGCTCGAGCGCGCTGCCCATCGCGTAGTGGTTGTTCTCGCAGAGGAACAGCAGCGGCAGCTTCCACAGTGCGGCGAGGTTCAGCGACTCGTGGAACTCGCCCTCCGCCATCGCGCCCTCGCCGAAGAAGCAGGCCGTCACGCGGTCGCGCCCGAGCATCCGGTCGGCGAGCGCCAGGCCGACGGCGATCGGCAGCCCGCCGGCGACGATCGCGTTGCCGCCGTAGAAGCGCGTCGCGGCGTCGAAGACGTGCATCGAGCCCCCGCGCCCGCCGCAGCATCCGCCCGAACGCCCGAACATCTCGGCCATGAGGGCCTCCGCACGGACGCCGCGCAGGAGTGCGTGACCGTGCTCGCGGTACGTCGCGACGACGGCGTCGTCCGGGCCGAGCGCGCGCAGCGTCCCGGTCGCGACCGCCTCCTCGCCGATGTACAGGTGCAGGAAGCCGCGGATCTTCGTCGCGCTGTAGAGCTCGGCGCACGTCTCCTCGAAGCGCCGGATGCGCAGCATGTCGCGCAGCAGGTCGACGCCGTGGGCGGGCACAGGCTCGGAGGGCGGCGTGAAGGCGGGAGGAGTGGCGGTCATCAGGTGCCGTTCTCCAGAGTCGAGATGTCGCCCTCGGGCAGGCCGAGGTCGCGGGCACGCAGCAGCCGGCGCATGATCTTGCCGCTGCGGGTCTTGGGCAGGTCGTCGATCACGTCGATGTGGCGGGGAGCCACCGCTGGGCCCAGGCGCGAGCGCGCGAAGCCCAGCAGCTCCCGCTGCAGCTCCGGCGTCCATGCCACGCCGGCGTTCAGGCACACGCGCGCCTTCACGATCTGGCCGGCGACCTCGTCCGGGACGCCGAACACGCCGGCCTCCGCGACCGCATCGTGCTCCATCAGGACGCTCTCGACCTCGAACGGGCCGATCAGGTGCCCGGCGGTCTTGATCACGTCGTCGCCGCGCCCGACGAACCAGAAGAACCCGTCGGCGTCGCGGCGGACCAGGTCGCCGGTGAGGTACCAGCCCTGGGCGAAGGCGCGCGCGTAGCGCTCGGGCTGGTCGAGGTAGCCGCGGAACATCGAGGGCCACCCGGCCCGCAGCGCCAGCTCGCCCTCGACGCCGGGCTCCTCGACGAGGCGCACCGTCCCGTCCTTGCGGCGGTGGACGATCGCGGCGTCGACGCCCGGCAGCGGACGCCCCATCGAGCCCGGCCGGATCTCGCTGCATGCGAGGTTCGCGATCATGATGCCGCCGGTCTCCGTCTGCCACCAGTTGTCGTGCGCGGCGCGGTGGTAGAGCTCGTCGGTCCAGATCACGACTTCGGGGTTCAGCGGCTCGCCGACGCTGGCGATGAAGCGCAGCGCGTCGAGGTCACGACCGGCCAGCGGCTCGGCCCCGATCCGCATCAGCATCCTCAACGCCGTCGGCGCGGTGTACCAGACGTTCACCCGCTCGTCGGCGAGGATGCCGTACCAGCGGTCGGCGTCGAACTCGGCCTCGTCGACGAGCATCGTCGCGCCGGAGCACAGCGGCGCGATGATGCCGTAGCTCGTGCCCGTGACCCAGCCGGGGTCGGCCGTGCACCAGTAGACGTCCTGTGGGTGCAGGTCGAGCGCCATGCGACCGGTCGCGTGGTGGACCACGACGGCCTCGTGGGCGTGCTGGGCGCCCTTCGGGCGGCCGGTCGTCCCGCTCGTGAAGTGCAGCAGCGCCCAGTCCGCGGGGCGCGTCGGCTCGACGGGGCGCCGCGGGTCGGCCGCCGCGAGCAGCGCGGCGAGGTCGAGCGTGCCCGCGGGCGGATCCTCCCCGGGCCCGCAGGCGACGAGGACGTGGCGCAGCCCGGGCAGCCGCTCGCGCAGCGCGGCGACCTTGCGCGTGTAGAGCCTCGGCGTGGTGACGAGCACGCGCGCGTCGCCGAGCTCGAGACGCTGGGCGATCGGCTCCGGGCCGAACGCGGAGAACAGCGGGCAGAACACCGCACCGCGCTTCAGCGTTCCGAGCGCGGCGATGTAGAGCTCGGGGATCCGGCCCGCCAGCGTGAAGATCCGCTCCTCGCGCGCGACCCCGAGATCGTCGAGGACACTCGCGAAGCGGCTCGTGAGCTCGGCGAGCTCGCCGTAGCTGATGTCCCGGCGGGTCCCCCGCCTGCCCAGCCAGCGGATCGCGGTGTGCTCACGCCGCGCGCCGTCGGCGTGGCGGTCGACCGCCTCGTGGCAGATGTTCAGCCCGCCGCCGGGCAGCCCGTCGAGGTCCTCGCGCGCGCGCTCCCAGCTGAAGCCGGCGCGCGCCGCGTCGTAGTCGGTCACGTTCGGAGCCAGTGCCGGCGCCGCCGGCGGCGCGATCGCGGACGAGTCCATCTCCTGACGATCGCGATCGCCCGGCTCGCAGGCATCCGCAATTGCCCGCAGCTACGGTTGTGCCGTGCGCAACGTCCTCATCCTGGGAGCCGGAGGCCGCGACTTCCACGACTTCAACGTGCTGTTCCGCGGCGATCCCGGCGTCCGCGTCGTCGCCTTCACCGCCGCGCAGATCCCCGGGATCGACGACCGCGTCTATCCCGCGGCGCTCGCGGGGCCGCGGTATCCGGACGGCATCCCGGTGCGCCCCGAGGCCGAGCTGGCCGAGCTGATCCGCGAGCACGAGGTCGACGAGGTCGTCTTCGCCTACAGCGACCTCGCCCACGACGAGGTGATGCATCGCGTGTCGATCGCGCTCGCCGCCGGCGCCGCCGTCTCGTTCCCGGGCCGCGGGGCGATGCTGCGCTCGACGCGCCCGGTCGTCGCGGTCTGCGCGGTGCGCACCGGCAGCGGCAAGAGCCAGACGAGCCGGCGGGTCGGCGAGCTGCTCGTCGCCGCGGGGCTGCGCGTCGCGCTCGTGCGCCACCCGATGCCCTACCACGACCTCGAGGCGATCGCCGTCCAGCGCTTTGCGACGCTCGCGGACATCGACGCGTCGAACCCGACGATCGAGGAGCGCGAGGAGTACGAGCTGCCGGTCCGCGAGGGCCTGATCATGTACGCGGGCGTCGACTACGAGGCGATCCTGCGCCGGGCCGAGGCGGAGGCGGACGTCGTCATCTGGGACGGCGGCAACAACGACCTCTCGTTCTTCGCGCCGGACCTGCTGATCGTCGTCGCCGACCCGCTGCGGGCCGGCGACGAGGCGCACTACCACCCCGGCGAGGCGAACCTGCGCAGCGCGGACGTCGTCCTGATCAACAAGGTCGACAGCGCGAGCGCCGAGCAGCTCGGCGCGCTGGAGGCGAGCATCGCGGCGCTGAACCCGGGCGCGGCCGTGATCCACGCCGCCTCGCCGGTGACGCTCGGTCCCGGCCCCGACCTCGCCGGCGCGCGCGTCCTGGTCATCGAGGACGGCCCGACGATCACCCACGGCGGCATGCCGTTCGGCGCGGGCACGGTGGCGGCGCGTGCCGCGGGGGCCGCCGAGCTCGTCGATCCCCGTCGGTACGCGGTGGGGTCGCTGGCCGGCGTGTTCGAGCGCTTCCCGCACATCGGCTCGGTGCTGCCGGCGATGGGCTACTCGCCCGAGCAGCTGGCGGACCTGCAGGCGACGATCGAGGCGACGCCGTGCGACGTCGTCGTGGCCGGGACGCCGATCGACCTCGGTCACCTGGTGCAGACGCGCCATCCGATCCGCGAGACGGCGTACGTGCTCGACGAGCGCGGCACGCCGGACCTCGCCGCGGTGCTGGCGCCCGTGCTCGAGCGGGCCCGCGCCGCGCGCTGAATCCGGGGGTTCCACGGTCAAGCCCGGGCGCCCGGCGGCCGATGCACCGTCCAATGGCCATCGTGCCGCGTGTCCTCGTCGTGCTCTGTGCGGGCTGGCTGGCCGTCTGGCAGCTGCATGCGATGGGCGTTCCGGCGGTGCCGACCGGCCCCGTGAAGTGGGTGCACCTGGTGGTCATGGCCGTCGGCGCCGGCCTCTGCTTCGCGCGCGCCGCCGCCGAGCGCCGGGAGCGCCTGGCGTGGACGCTGATCGGCGCCGGGCTGACCTGCTGGATCCTCGGCGAGACGTACTTCACGCTCGTGCTCTGGAACGATGCGAGCCCGCCGGTCCCCTCGCCGGCGGACATCGGCTACCTGCTGCTGCCGCCGCTCCTCTTCGCCGGGATCGCGCTGCTCCTGCGCGAGCGGGTGCGCGGCCTGCCGCGGATGCTGTGGGTCGACGGCGTGACCTCGGCGCTGGCGGTCGGCGCGGTCAGCGCCGCCGTGGTGCTGCAGCAGGTGCTCGACGCGGTCGGCGGGGATCGGCTCGCGGTGGCCACGAACCTCGCCTACCCGATCGCCGACCTGATCCTGCTCGGCTTCATGGTCGGCGCGCTGGCCGCCGGCGGCTGGCGCGGCGACCGCACGCAGTGGCTGCTGATGGCGGGCGTGACGAGCTTCTGGCTCTCGGACTCGATCTACCTCGTGCTGACCGCCAAGGGCACGTGGGTCTCCGGCGGGCCGTTCGACGCCGGCTGGTGGGCGACCGCGGTCTTCTTCGGGGCCGCCGCCTGGCAACCGGTGCAGCTGCGCGCCGCCCTCGCGCGGCCCAGCTCGACGCGCGCGATCCTGACGCCCGTCACGTTCGCGCTGCTCGGCCTGGGCGTGCTCGTCGCCGGCAGCGTCGGACGCCTCAACGGCCTGGCGATCGTGCTGGCCGCCGCGTCGCTGGTCGCCGTGATGGGGCGGCTCATCCTCACCTACCGCGAGAACCTCGCGATGCTCGACGTCAGCCGTGAGGAGGCGCTGACCGACTCGCTCACGGGCCTGGGCAACCGTCGTTCGCTGACGACCGACCTCGAGCGCGCCTTCGAGGGCCCCGACGCGCGGCGGCTGCTGGCGATCTTCGACCTCGACGGCTTCAAGCACTACAACGACAGCTTCGGCCACCCGGCCGGCGACACGCTGCTGCAGCGGCTCGGGGCGAGTCTCGCCGAGCGGGTCGACGGCCGCGGGACGGCCTACCGGATGGGCGGCGACGAGTTCTGCGTCCTGCTCGACGGGCCCGACGAGGTCCTGCTCGCCGGCTGCGCGGCTGCGCTCCACGAGAGCGGCGAGGGCTTCGGCATCGGCTGCTCGCACGGCGCGGTCGTCCTGGGGGATGAGGCCGACGATCCGAGCGACGCGCTGCGGATCGCCGACAAGCGCCTGTACGCCGGCAAGCGCAGCGGCCGCCCCTCGATCCCGGACGAGGCCAAGGAGGTCATGCTGCGGATCCTCGCCGAGAGCGACCCCGAGCTCGGGACGCACGTGGGCGACGTCGCCGATCTCGCCGAGCGCGTCGCGCTCGCGCTCGACCTCTCCGGCGAGGAGGTGCGCCACGTGCGCCTGGCCGCCGAGCTGCACGACGTCGGGAAGGTCGCGATCCCCGACGAGATCCTGCGCAAGCCCGGCCCGCTCGACGACGGCGAGTGGGAGTTCATGCGCCGTCACACGCTCATCGGCGAGCGCATCATCACCGCCTCGCCGGGGCTGGCCCCGGTCGCCGCGATGGTCCGCTCCAGCCATGAGCGCTGGGACGGATCCGGCTACCCGGACGGGCTCGCCGGCGACGACATCCCCCTCGGTGCGCGGATCGTCGCCGTCTGCGACGCGTACGACGCGATGACGAAGGACCGCGCCTACCGCTCGGGCATGGATCCGCAGGCCGCCGTACAGGAGCTGCATGCGTGCGCCGGGTCGCAGTTCGACCCGCGGGTCGTCGCGGCGTTCGAGCACGCGCTGCGCGAGAGCGTCGCCCGCCGCGCGGCGTAGCGCCTCGGGCTTCAGCTCACCGGTCCCGCTGCACCAGCGCCCAGGTGGCCCGCTTGCCCAGGTGCTCTTGGGAGAGCGGGCTCCCCGTCGCCTCGATCACCGCGAGCCACTCCAGCGCACCGGTGTAGTCGTGGTCGGCCGCCGCTTCGTCGGCCCAGCCCAGGGTCTGCATCACCGCCGCCTCGTGCCTGCTGGTCCCCGAGTCGGGGGGCGTCGTCGTCCTGGACATGCGGGACCTCCTGGTCAGATTGAACCCTGGAAGTCGAGTTGCGCTGCCGATCCCGTGGACCGGCCCCGCAACGAAGGCCCTCAGGCAAGAAGACTACGCCCCCTGCCAAACGCGGAGAGGTTCGGACGATGTCGTCCGCCCACGCCTACGCCGCGACCGGCGCCCGCAGCTCGGCGAACTCCTGCTCGATGCCCTCGGCGAGCACGGCGATGTCCGGTGCGGCCAGCCGGTCGGCGTTGAGCCCGAACACCATGTGTCCCGCATACGTGACGACCGCGATGCCGACCGAGTGCCCGGCGAACAGCGGGACGAGCGGCAGGACCTCGACGAGCGGCGAGCCGAAGGCGTAGAGGCGCTCGCGCGGGCCCGGGACGTTCGTGATCGTCAGGTTGAACATCCGCGTGCCGCCGAACATCGTGCGCGCGATCAGCCCGCCGGCGAGCGGCGGCCCCATGTCGGCGAGGTCGATGATCGCCTTGCCGCCCATGCGCTGCGTGCCGGACTTGAACGCCTCGGCGCGTGCAACGACGCTGCGGTAGCGCTCGAGCGGGTCCTCCTCGGCGAGCGGCAGGTCGACGAACAGCGAGGTCAGCTCGTTTCCCAGCGCGTGCTCGCGGTCCTCGCTGCGGATGTTCACCGGGACCTGCGCGCGCAGGCTGTCCGCCGGGAGCGTGGCGTCACGGGAGAGCAGCAGGTGGCGCAGGCCGCCGGCGCAGAGCGCGAGCACGACGTCGTTGACCGTGCCGCCCAGGCGCTCCCTGACCTCCTTGACGTCGGCGAGCTCGAGGCGCACGGTGGCGAAGTGGCGGGTGCCGCTCATCGGCCCGTTGAGGCTCGTCTGCGGCGCGCCGATCACCTGCTCGCGCACGACGAGCTCGACGGCCGCCCGCGCCTGCTCGAGTGAGCGGCGCGGATGCGTCGCCGCGCCGAGGCCCGCGCGCGTGCCGCGCAGCACGAGGCCGGGGGAGAGCCAGAAGCGCCCGTCGCCGCCCCGGGCGTCGTCGGTGGCGTCGGCGTCGGTCGCGGCCCGGGGCGCCGGCGGCGGCGCGTCCGCGGTCGCGTCGAGCAGCAGGTGCCCGATGTCGAGCGAGCCGACGCCGTCGACGAGGCAGTGGTGCGTCTTCGTCGCAAGCGCCCAGCGGCCGCCCTCCAGCCCGTCGAGCAGCGTCATCTCCCAGAGCGGGCAGTGACGGTCGAGCCGGTGCGACCAGAAGTCGCCGAGCCACTCCTGCAGCTCGGTCTCGCCGCCCGGCGCCGGCAGCGTCGCGTGATGGACATGGGCGTCCGGGTCGAAATGCTGCGCCGGCTCCCAGGTGAGCCACGTCATCGGCCCGGCGTGGGTGTCCGACAGCTGCTGCGCGAACCGCGGCAGTGCGCCGACGCGCCCGCGCACGTGGCCGCGCAGCGCCCCGATCCCGGGCGTCCCGCCGCCGGGCAGCGGGTCGAAGATCAGCGCCGCACCGATGTGCATGTGGGCCGCCTCGTCGAACTGCTCGAGCTCGAGGAACATCGTGTCGAGCATGCTGAGCTGCTCACCCATGACCGCCGCCTCTCTCTCCACGTGCCGGTGTGTCGCACGCTAGGCCCGCAGGGCGGCGGCGGCATCGGGGAGTCCCCGCGTCTGGGGTCGTACTTCTCCGCGGGCGCACGTCGGCGGGCGACGCCGACCATCGTCGGCGCGCGGTCTCGGCGACGGACCTCAGTCCCCCGGCGCCTGAATCAGGTTCCGGACCTCGCGCACGCCGACCGCCAGCGTCGTCAGGTCGAAGACGAGCCCGGTCTGGATGTCCGTGAGCGTCACGAGGCAGCGTTCGGCCGCCGGGTTCCCCGCGATCCACGTGTCGATCGCCGCCGCGGCGTCCGCGGCCGACGGCACGCCGCGCGCGACCTCGGCGGTCAGCGCACGGTGGAGCGTGTTGAGGTCCTCGCGCAGCGCCGCGCGCGCGAGCGCGTTCCAGCGGTCGTCGCGCGGGAGCCGGCTGATGCGCTCGCGCAGCCAGTGCAGGTGCAGCCGCGCGCCGAGGCGGTAGTGCACGGCGGCGACGGTCTCGACCTCGACGCCCTGGATGTGGGCGACCTCGACGATGTCCAGGGCGGAGAACATCGGCGCAAGGCTCGCCGAGCGCTGCGCGACCGCGACCGGGACGCCGGCCTGCACGTACTGCTCCAGCAGCCGCGCCAGCTCCTGCGCCTGATCGACGTCGAGCAGTCCCGGCAGCGCCGCGTAGAGGGTGGCCGCGCCGCGCTCGAAGGACGCGACGGTCGCCGCGATCGGCAGCGGGCGCCGGCGGTTGCGCAGCAGCCAGCGCGTCGCGCGCTCGACGAGCGTGCGCCCGGCGAGCAGCATGTGGATCTGCGTCTCGGCATCGACCTTGTTGTCGAGGTCCTCGATCTGCGCCCAGAGCGGTCGCATCTCGAAGACGTCGCGCGCGACGGCGTAGGCGCGCGCGGTCTCCGAGGGCAGCGCGCCCAGCTCCTCACTGAGGCGGAACGCGAACGTCGAGCCGCCGCCGTGCAGCACGTTGTTGACGACCTGCGTGGCGGTGATCTCACGGCGCAGCCGGTGCTCGCGCAGCTCCGCGCCGAAGCGCGCGGAGAGCACCCGCGGGAAGTAGCGCGCGAGCTCCCCGGAGAGGTGCGGATCCTCGGGGACGTCGGAGTCGACCAGCTCGTCGTGCAGCTCGAGCTTGCTGTAGGCGACGAGCGTCGCCAGCTCGGGCCGCGTGAGACCCATGCCGGCCGCCTTGCGGTCGGCGATCGCCTCGTCGCTCGGCAGCGCCTCCAGCTCGCGGTCCAGGCGCCCGGCCTGCTCGAGGCTGCGGATGAAGCGCGCGTGCACGTCGATCATGCTCGGCGCCTGGGCCTCGGCGAGGCTCAGCGTCTCGCCCTGCTCGTAGTTGTCGGTCAGCACGAGCTCGGCGACCTCGTCGGTCATCTGCGCGAGCAGCTCGTTGCGCTGCTTGCGCGTGAGGTCCCCTGCCGCGACGACGGCGTCGAGCAGGATCTTGATGTTGACCTCGTGGTCGGAGCAGTCGACGCCCGCCGAGTTGTCGATCGCGTCCGTGTTGACGTGCCCGCCGGCGAGGCCGAACGCGATCCGCGCGCGCTGCGTCAGGCCCAGGTTGCCGCCTTCGCCGATGACGCGGCAGCGCAGCTCGCCGGCGTCGATGCGCACCGCGTCGTTCGCCTTGTCGCCGACATCGGTGTGCTGCTCGCCCGCGGCCTTGACGTACGTGCCGATGCCGCCGTTCCACAGCAGGTCGGCCGGCGCGCGCAGGATCGCGCGGATCAGCTCGCTGGGCGCGAGCTGCTCGGCGTCGACCTGCAGCGCCGCGCGCACCTGGGGCGTCAGGGCGATCGACTTCGCCGCGCGGGAGTGCACGCCGCCGCCCGCGGAGATGCGCTGCGCGTCGTAGTCCGTCCACGACGAGCGCGGCAGCTCGAACAGGCGCCGGCGCTCCTCGAAGGACGTCTCGGGGTCCGGGTCGGGGTCGAGGAAGATGTCGCGGTGGTTGAAGGCGGCGATCAGTCGGATGTGGCGTGAGAGCAGCATCCCGTTGCCGAACACGTCGCCCGACATGTCGCCGATGCCGACGACGCTGAAGTCCTGCTCGGCGACGTTGTGGCCGAGCTCGCGGAAGTGGCGCTCGACCGACTCCCAGGCGCCGCGCGCGGTGATGCCCATCCGCTTGTGGTCATAGCCCGACGAGCCACCGGAGGCGAACGCGTCGCCGAGCCAGAAGCCGGACTCGACCGCGATCTCGTTGGCGATGTCCGAGAAGGTGGCCGTGCCCTTGTCGGCGGCGACGACGAGGTACGGGTCGTCACCGTCGTAGCGCACGACGTCGGCGGGGACGACGATCTCGCCGCCGACGATGTTGTCGGTGATGTCGAGCAGCCCGCGGATGAACGTCCGGTAGCAGGCGACGACCTCCTCGAGCAGCTCGTCGCGCCCCCCGCCCGCGGGAGGGCGCTTGACGAAGAACCCGCCCTTGGCGCCGACCGGCACGATCACGGCGTTCTTGACGGTCTGCGCCTTCATCAGCCCGAGGACCTCGGTGCGGAAGTCCTCGCGGCGGTCAGACCAGCGCAGCCCGCCGCGGGCGACGCGCCCGACGCGCAGGTGCACGCCCTCGACCCGCGGCGAGTAGACGAAGATCTCGAACTGCGGGCGCGGCAGCGGCAGCCACGAGAGCTGCTCGGGGTCGAGCTTCAGCGAGATGTACGGCCTGGGACCGCCGTCCTGCTGGAAGAAGTTCGTCCGCAGCAGCGCGTCGATGACCGCCTGGAACTGGCGCAGGATGCGGTCCTGGTCGAGGCTGACGACCGCGTCGATCGCCGCGCGGATCCGCTCGGCGATGCGCCCCGAGGCCCCCTCCTCCGGGCGCGCCGGGTCGAAGCGCGCGCGGAACAGGTCGACGAGCAGGCGCGCGATCTCCGGGTGGGCGACGATCGCCTCCTCGACGTAGTGGTCGCTGAACGTCGTGCCCGCCTGGCGCAGGTAGCGCCCGATCGCCCGCAGGATCGCGACCTCGCGCCAGGTCAGCTGCGCGCGCAGGACGAGGCGGTTGTAGCCGTCGTTCTCGGCGTCGCCGTGCCACGTGCGGGTGAAGGCGTCCTGGAACATGGCGGCCGTCTCCGCGGGCAGCTCGTCGTCGCCCATGTGCTCGAGCCCGAAGTCGTAGATCCACATCGGCGCGCGCTCGAGCGGCGCCACGGCGTAGGGGCGTTCGTCGTCGACCTTGACGCCGAGGTTCTCGAACACGGGGAGCATGTCCGACAGTGCGAGCGGCGCGCCCCAGCGGAAGATCTTCGCCCGCATGAGGCGCGGCGGCGCCTCGAGCGGGTGGTAGAGGCTCAGCGCCAGGTCTTCGGGGCCGCCGAGCGCCTCGAGCCGGCGGATGTCGCTCGGCGCGGCGCGCGCGACCCAGTCGGCGCGGTAGGCGGGCGGGAACGCATCGCGGTAGGCCTGGAAGAGATCGTTGCCGAGCTCCTCGCCATGCTCGTGGACGAGCGCCTCCTCGAGGTCGTCGGTCCACGAGCGCGTGGCGCCGACGATCCGCGCCTCGATCTCGTCGGCGTCGTACTCCGGCCAGCGCCCGGGCTCGATGTACAGGGTGTAGTGCAGCCGCACGAGCGAGGACTCCGAGATCCGCGTCGCGTAGTCGCTGCTCGCGGCGTCGAAGGACTCGACGAGGATGCGCTCGATCCGCCGGCGGTTCTCGGTGTTGAACCGGTCGCGCGGCACGAACACCAGGCACGAGAGGAAGCGGCCGAAGACGTCGCGGCGGATGAGCAGGCGCACGCGCTGGCGCTCGCCGAGGTGCAGGATCGCCATCGCGACCTCGAACAGCTCGTCGACGGAGGTCTGCAGCAGCTCGTCGCGCGGGTGCGTCTCGAGGATCGTGACGAGCGCCTTCTCGTTGTGGCTGTCGGGTGGGAAGCCGGCGCGCGCCATCACCGCGTCGAGCTTGCGGCGCAGGATCGGGATCTCGCGCTGGCTCGCCTGGTAGGCGGTCGTCGTGTAGAGGCCGAGGAAGCGGCGCTCGCCCGTGACGCGCCCCTCGGCGTCGAAGCGCTTGACGCCGACGTAGTCCAGGAACGCGGGGCGGTGCACGGTCGCACGTGAGTTGGCCTTCGTGAGGTTCAGCAGGAACGGCTCACGGGCGAGCGCGCGCACGCGCGCGGGCAGCAGCTGGAACTGGCTGGAGCGCTCGTGCGGGGAGTCCTCGCGCAGGATGCCGAGCCCCGAGCCCCTGACCTGGCGCAGCGCGGTGTCGTCGCCCTCGTCGAGCAGGTCGTACTCGCGGTAGCCCAGGAAGGTGAAGTGGTCGTCCGCGAGCCAGGCCAGGAACGCGGCGACCTCGTCGACGTCGGTCGCCTGCAGCGGCGGGGGCGCCGCCCGCAGCTCGGCACCGAGCTCGAGGGCGTGGGCCCGCATCGCCGGCCAGTCCTCCACGGCGGCGCGCACCTCGCCGATCACCCGCTCCAGATGCGCCTTCAACTGCCCCAGCTGCGCCGGGTCGGTCTGGCGGTCGACCTCGGCGTGGATGATCGACTCGGCGGCGAAGCCCTCGCTCGTCGTCGCTCCCAGGGCCAGCACCTCGATCAGGCGGCCGGCGGCGTCGCGGCGCACAGGCATGACCGGGTGGATGATCACGTGGACGCCGAAGCCGCGGCGGTTCAGCTCCATCGTCACCGAGTCGATGAGGAACGGCATGTCGTCGGTGACGATCTCGACGGCGGTGTGCGTGGACTTCCAGCCGTGCGTCTCGAACTCCGGATTGAAGACGCGGACCTTCGGCGTGCCGGGCTCGCGCTCGCGCGCGAAGTTGAAGTGGGCCAGGGCGGCGCCGTAGACGTCCAGCTCGCTGCGGTCGGCGATGTCGTCGGGCGAGACCCACCGGTAGTAGCGGCGGATGAACCGCGTGGCCTGCTCGGCGTCCCCGTCGGGAAGCTGTCCGCGAAGCCGCTCGCAGACCGACTCGATCAGCGTCTCATCGACCTCTTCGACCCTCACACGTCACCTCGTCTCGCCGGGGGACCGGCATGCGCGAGTCTACGCGGCGTGCTCCGCGCCACCGCAATGTCACCCCCAGCCCGAGGAGCCGGGCGGGTGCGCCGGCTGAAGGCGGGAGGGCCGGTGCGCGTCGGCGCCTGAGAGGGGGCGCCGGCCTCATGAGCTCGCGGGCGCCGCCCCGTCGGGCTCGTCCTGCCGTTCGTCCCAGTCGACCCACTCCACGCCCGTCTCCTCGACATACGCGGAGACCGCCGCGCCGACGGTCGGCCAGAACCGATGCCGGCCGATCTCGTCGTGGATGCCGTAGCGGATCAGGCGGTCGCGCACCGGGCCCTTCAGCTCGGTGAAGGCGAATTCGATCCCGGCGTCATCCAGCTCGGCGTTGAGGCCCCGGAGCATCTCGGCGGCCGTCGTGTCGACGTCCGTGATCGGCTCGGCCGCAACCACGATCCAGGCGACGCCGGGCTCGCCGGCGAGCTCCCGCACACGCTCGTGGAAGGCGTCCGCGTTCGCGAAGAAGAGCGGTGCATCGAACCGGAACAGCGTCAGCCCCGGGATCCGGCGGGCCTCCGGATGGCGCTCGGTGTCGTGGTAGCCCTTCATCCCGTCGACACGGCCGAGCACGGCATCGTGCGGTCGCCACGCGTGCCGGATGAAGTCGAGCAGCGACAGGGTGATCGCGATCCCCACACCCCACAGGACGCCGAAGAGGGCGACACTGGCGAACGTGACCATCGCGAGGCTGAACTCCGAGGGGCGCCAGCGCCACAACCGCAGCGCTGCGCGTACGTCGATCAGGCCGAGGACCGCGAAGATGACGATCGCCGCGAGCGTCGCGATCGGCAGGTTCTGCACGAGCGCGGTCCCGAACACGAGCACCACGGCGAGGAGGACGGCGCCGATCAGGCCGGCGAGCTGGCTGCGAGCGCCGACGTTCTCGGCGACGGCGGTGCGCGAGCCGCTGGTCGAGATCGGAAACCCCTGGAACAGCCCCGCGGCGGCGTTCGCGATGCCGAGCACCGCGAGCTCCCGGTTCTGGTCGACCTCCTGGCCGAGCCGGTCGGCGTAGCTGCGCGACAGGGCGCTGGTGTCCGCGAATGCGACGAACGCGATCCCGACCGCCGCGGGGATCAGCCGCTCGAGGTCGCCGAGCGAGACGCCGGGCGTTCCCAGCCTGGGCAGGCCGCTGGGGACGGTGCCGACAACGGGAACCTGGTCCGCGAGCCCGAGGATGCTGACGAGCGCCGTCGCGCCCACGACGGCGAGGAACACGCCCGGGACGCGCGGCGCGGCGCGCCGCAGGACGATGATGAGGGCGAGCGAGCCGGCGCCCAGCACGAGCGCCGTCGTGTTCGTCCGGTCGAGTCCGGCGATGAAGTCGCGCAGCGCCGGGAGGACCGTCTCCGCGTGGACCGAGAAGCCGAAGAGCTTCGGAAGCTGCAGGACGATGACGGTCACCGCGATGCCCATCAGGTAGCCCAGGCGCACCGGCAGCGACAGCAGCTCGGTGACGAAGCCGAAGCGCGCCACGCCGCCCGTGAACATCAGGGCGCCGACCATGAGCGACAGCGCCCCTGCGAGCGCGACCCGGTGTGCGGCGTCGGCCGCCGCGAGCGGGATGATCGCCGCCGCGACGAGCGGGGAGACCGCCGAGTCGGGCCCGAGGACGAGGATGCGCGACGGCCCGAGCAGGAAGTAGACGATCAGCGGGACGAGCGTCGCGTAGAGGCCCGTCACCGGCGGCAGGCCGGCGAGCTCGGCGTACGCCATTCCCTGCGGCACGAGCAGCGCCGCGAGCACGGTGCCCGCCGGGACGTCGCGGCGCAGGCGGTCGCGATCGTGAGCACGCAGCAGGGCGATCCCCGGGACCCACCGGCGAAGCGCCGCGCGCGTGCGGATGCGCATGCGCCGAACCTACGCCTCTGGCGAGGGGCGGGGCCTCCGGGTCAACTACGCTCAGTGCCATGGCGACGATGCGAGCGGTGCAGGTGGGCGAGGCCGGCGGAGACTTCGAGCTGGTCGAGCGCGAGATTCCGGCGCCCGGGCCCGACGAGGCGCTCGTGCGCGTGCACGCGTGCGGGGTCTGCCACAGCGACATGTACGCCAAGGAGGGCGCCTTCCCGGGCGTGAGCTTCCCGGTCGTCCCCGGGCACGAGATCGCCGGCGAGGTTGCGGCGCTCGGTGAGCGCGTCCAGGGCTGGCAGGTCGGCGAGCGCGTGGGGGTCGGCTGGTTCGGCGGCAATTGCGGGCACTGCGAGCGCTGCCGGCGCGGGGATCTCATCGGCTGCACGAACATGGAGATCCCGGGCGTCACGGCCGACGGCGGCTACGCCGACTACGTCGTCGTGCGCGCGAGCGCGTTGGCGCGCATCCCGGACGACATGCTCGCCGTCGAGGCGGCGCCGCTGCTGTGCGCCGGCATCACGACCTTCAACGCGCTGCGCCAGAGCGGCGCGCGCGGCGGCGACCGCGTCGCGATCCTCGGCGTCGGCGGGCTCGGGCACCTCGGCGTGCAATTCGCCGCCAAGCTCGGCTTCGAGACCGTGGCGATCGCGCGCGGGACCGCCAAGGAGGAGCTCGCGCGCAGCCTCGGCGCCCACCACTACATCGACAGCACGGCGCAGGATCCCGCCGCCGAGCTCCAGCGCCTCGGCGGCGCGCGCGTCATCCTGGCGACGGTCACCAGCGCCGCGGCGATGACCGCCGTCATCGGCGGCCTGGCCCCGCGCGGCCGGCTGGTCGTCGTCGGCGCGTCGATGGAGCCGATGCAGATCCCGCCGGCGATGCTGATCGGCGGCAACACGTCGATCGGCGGCCACGCGTCCGGGACGTCGATGGACTCCGAGGACACGATGGCGTTCAGCGCGCTGGCCGGCGTCGCGCCGCTGATCGAGACGCGCCCGCTGGAGCGCGCCGCCGAGGCCTACGAGCGCATGATGGCCGGCGATGCGCGCTTCCGGATGGTCCTGACGACCGGCGCCTGAGCGCCGGCCCCCTGCGGCTGCTCCGGTCCACGCGGTGCCGGCGTGCCACGAGCGGTTTGCGGCGGCGCCTGCGCGGGGGGCGTCTGTTTCACTTGGCGACGTGCCCGCAAACCCCTTCGGTCCCAGCACGCAGGTCACACGGCGGGCGGCGCTGGCGCTGACGGCCGCCCTCGCCTGCGCTCCCGCCGCCGCAGCGCAGGCCGCGCCGCTCGCGATCTCGCCCGCGCCCGGCACGCCCGACGCGTCACCGAAGACGCAGATCAGCATCCTGGGCGTGGCGCCCGCGCGGATCGGCTCGGTCAGCGTCACCGGCGCGACGAGCGGCGCCCACACCGGGCGCCTGCGCCCCTACTCCGGCGGGCGCGGCGCGAGCTTCGTCCCGAGCACGCCGCTGGCAGCGGGCGAGCAGGTCCGCGTCGTCGTGCAGGTGCGCGGGATGGCCACCCGGCGCTTCTCGTTCGGGGTCGCGCACCTCGCGCCGATCCCCCCGGTGCTGAACCTCCCGGCCACCCAGCAGGGCAAGCTCCAGCACTTCGTCTCCGAGCCGGCGCTGACGCCGCCGCAGATCACCGTTCGCCGGCGGCCGGCGCGGATGAGCGGCGGCATCTTCCTGACGCCGCTGCCATCGCCGATCGTGCACCCCGGCAGCAGCACGACGATCACGATCAAGCCCGTCGGTCCCGGCGGCCCGATGATCGTCGACACGCACGGGCGGCTCGTCTGGTTCAAGCAGCTCCCGACGCCGGACGTCGCCGCGAACCTGCGCCCGGCGCACTACCACGGGCGCCCCGTGCTGACCTGGTGGCAGGGGCCCGTCACGTTCGCCGCGTTCGGCCTGGGGGAGGGCGTCATCGCGGACACGTCCTACCGCAGGATCGCGACGGTCAAGGCGGGCAACGGCTACGCGATGGACCTGCACGAGTTCACGCTGGCCAGGGACGGCGACGCGCTCTTCACGGTCTACTCGCCCGTGCTCGTCCACCTGGCCGGGACGCCCGCGGGCAAGCTCTCGCCGCTGCTCGACGCGATCGTGCAGGCGGTCGACGTGCGCACCGGCCTGGTCACCTGGGAATGGCACGCGCTCGGGCACATCCCGCTGAGCCAGTCCTACGCGACGCCGGCCAACAGCGCCTCCTACGACGCCTACCACATCAACGCGATCCAGCCGCTGCCCGGTGGGCGCGTCCTGATCTCCGCGCGCGACACCTCCGCGATCTACGACGTCGACCGCGCGAGCGGGCGCATCCTCTGGCGCCTGGGCGGGAGGGCGAGCAGCTTCCACCTGGGGACGGGCGCGCGATTCTGGTTCCAGCACCATGCGCAGATGCTCGCGGGCGACCGGATCAGCGTCTTCGACGACGAGGCCGGCCCGCCGCAGAAGGCCCCGGCCTCGCGCGCGCTGCTCCTGCGGCTCGACACCCGCCGGCGCACGGCGGCGGTCATCCGCTCCTACCGGCGCGCGGGCGACACGTCCGCCCAGAGCGAGGGCAGCGTCCAGGAGCTTCCGGGCGGGAACATCTTCGCCGGCTTCGGCTCGACGCCGTTCTTCTCGGAGTTCACGAGCCGCGGGAAGCTCGTCTTCGACGCGAGCCTGCCCAAGGACGACGGCAGCTACCGCGTCTACCACTTCCCCTGGAGCGCGACCCCGCGCACCAGGCCGGCCGTCGCCGCCACGCGCAGCGGCGCCGATGCGGTCACGGTGCACGCGAGCTGGAACGGCGCGACGACCGTGGCGCGCTGGCAGGTGCTGGCAGGCGCGGACGCCGCGTCGCTGGCGCCTGTCGGGGCGCCGGCCGCGGACAGCGGCTTCGAGACGCAGATCGCCGTGAGCAGCACAGCGCCGCTGGTCGCGGCGCGCGCGCTGTCGGCGTCGGGGAAGGTCCTTGCGACCTCGCCGGCCGTGAGCGTCGCGGCCGGCTGACCCACGGGACTTCCGGACAGATCCACTAGCCTCCCCCGCCGCCGTGCCAGCTCGTGATCGTGCCGAGCAGCGCGATCGCGAGCGCCAGGCCGCCGCCGAGCGAGGCGGCGAGCAGCATCGCCCGCGCGCCGGCGCCGGGCATGCTCGGGCGGCCCGATGCGCGCCAGCCGTCGGCCACCGTGCGCAGCATGCGCTGCAGGTAGACGAGGAAGTGGATGCCGAAGGCGGCGCCCCAGATGATGAAGCTCGCCTTGTGCAGCAGCATGAGCGTGTCGGAGCGATGCCCGAGCGCCAGCAGCGCCACGCCGCTGGCGAAGACGCCGATCGTCGCGAGCACGAGGATCGGCGCGAGCAGGCGCATCGGCAGCGCCGGCGGGCCCTTGCGCCGGTAGGGCGTCGCGCCCGCGTAGTACTTGACCATCCGGTACCCGGTGCTGCCGAGCTTCAGCAGGACCGGCGGGATCAACACCAGCCCGACGAACATGTGCAGCGTGCGCAGGCCGTCGAGGCGCAGGATCGTGACGCCCTCGGCGAGCAACAGCAGCGTCAGCGCCGCGGCTGTCGTCGCGGTCAGGATCTCGTTGCCCTCCGTGCCGCCGAAGCGGCCGCGGATGCCGAGGCGGCTGGGCTGGGTGGGACGTTCTGCGATCACGGCCGCCGAGGATCGCGGACGCCGGGCAAGGTCTCCGTAAAGACCGCGTGGTGGCGCCGCTGCGCCGCGCAGGCCCTTGACGCTCGGCGCTCGCGGGAGGAACATCGTGAGCATCCGAAGGGAGGTTGCCTATGGCGCGAATGATGGCTGATTGCCGTCGCTGGCCAAGCGAATCCGACTGCTCGCTGACAATCGTCGGCGAGGAGGACGAGGTTGTGCGCGCGGCCGCCGAACATGCGGCCTCCGTGCACGGGCACGAGGACACACCGGAGCTGCGCGAGCAGCTCAGGGAGCTCCTCGAGCCGGCCGAGGCGTACACCAACGCGCCTCGCGAGCACGAGCCGATGCCCGGCTAGCAGCCAGGGTCTGCGGTCCCGGGACGCCGCGGCGCCGCGGGACCGCACACCCCATGCGGCGCGGGCCTATCGTGGTCTGCATGACCGCCCACCTGTCCCTGGTCGAGTTCCCGGCCGACGATCCCGCCCGCGCCCGCCGCTTCTGGGCCGGTCTGCTGGACGTCGCGCTGGACGAGCGCAGCGTCGCGGAGGGCAGCGGCTGGCAGACGCACGCGGACGGTCCCGCGATCGGCGTCCACGCGCGCGGCACCGGTCCGGGCGACTCGTTCTCGCTTCCGTACTTCGTCGTCGACGACATCCCCGCGGCGCTCGAGCGCATCGCCGCGCTGGGCGGCAGCGTCGTGCACCCGGGCGAGCGCTGGGCCATCTGCAAGGACTCCGAGGGGAGCCCGTTCGCGCTGGCGCAGTCGGTGGCCTGAGCCGGCGGTTCCCGCGGAGGCCCCCGGTGATGCTCTCGCAGGGTCCGGCCCATGTCTGACTCCGGCGGCTACTGGCCGCGCCCGTGGACCTGCGAGGACGGCGGGCCACGGAGGCTCGGTGCGCCGGTGGGGCAGGCGGGCCTCGGGATCGCGCCGGGGGAGCGGCTCGGGCTGGCCGCGGTCCGCGACGCGGCGGGGACCGGCATGCTCATCCGCCGCGAGCCCGGCGAGCTGTTCGCGCTGCGCCACGAGCTGCCGAACCGCCCGCAGGGCCGGCCCGTGCGCGCGTGGGTCGAGCGCCTCGATCCGCTGACGCTCGAGTGCCTCGCGAGCACGCCGCGCCTGCCGGGCGGCCCGTTCTGGCCCGGCGGCCTGGCGGCCCATGCCTGCGGTGACCTGCACCTCGTCTTCGGCCACTGGGCGCACCGCCTGTCGCCGGCGCTCGACGTGCTGGCCTCCCACCGCCTGCCGGTCGAGCGCCCGCACAACTCGTTCGTCGTGCTCGACGGCGGCGAGCTCGTGATGAAGGACTGCGACGCGCCGTTCGGCCTGGAGCCCTCGACGCTGTCGGTGCTCGACCCGATCAGCCTGCTGCCGGTCGCCCCGCCGCTGGCGCTGCCCGAACCGGGCATCGCGCGGCTCGCGAGCGACGGGACGCACGTGATCGCCGTCGGCACGACGCAGGTCTTCCGCATCACGCTCGACCGCGCCGCGGGCCGGCTCGTGCTCGATGAGGCCTGGTGCCCCCGCTATGGCCCGGCGCCCGACCGCAGCTACGGCTGGGACCCCGTGCTCAGCGACGACCACGTCTTCTGGATGGACAACGGCCGCAACGCGACCGACGCGACGATGCTCGGCTCCGGATCCTCGACCGGCCCCGTGCGCCTGTGGTGGGCGCGCCACGACGACGACGCCGCGCGCTCGACGCAGATCAGCGGGCTGCCGTACGGGACGCAGTCCAACCCGCCCGGCTGGGACCCGGTCGGCCGCGTCGTCATCGCCTACGACGCGGGCAACGCCGTGCTGCGCGCGTGGCGGATGAGCGGCGACGAGCTCGAGCCGCTCTGGCGGCGCGACGGCTTCGCGCACGCCGGGCACCTGATCCTCCACCCGGACACGCGTGAGCTGATCGTCCAGGACTGGCAGGGCGCGGTGCCGCTCGCGCTCGTGCGACGCGTCACCCGGCCCGCGCTGTCGGCGCTCGCGCGCGTGCCCGCCGTGCGGCGCGCCGCGGGCCGGTTCGGCGGCGGCGATCGGCTCGTCGTGCTCGACCTCGACAGCGGCAAGGAGAAGGCCTCGTGCGTCGTGCCCTCGCCGTCGCAGGCCTACCTGTTCCCCGCGCCGGGATTCGGCCGCGACGTCTACTACCAGTCGCTGACGACCATCGCGCGGGCACAGGTCGAGGCCGGACAGGCGGGTCTCAGGCGACGACGCGCAGGTCGGCGCGCTCGCCGAAGCCGAGCACGTCGAGCAGCGCGGTGACGACGTCCGGGTCCAGGTGCGAACCGCAGCTGTCGCGCAGTTCCCGCACCGCGTCCCGGGGCTCGCGTGCGGGGGCGTGGACGCGGTCCGCGGTCATCGCCGCGTACGCGTCGGCGGCGGCGACGATGCGCGCCTCGATCGGGATCGCGTCGCCCGCGAGCCCGTCCGGGTAGCCCGAGCCGTCGAAGCGCTCGTGGTGGTGGCGGACCGCCGGCGCCGCCTCGCTCAGTGAGCCGACGCGCACGACGATCTCCGCGCCGACGAGCGGGTGGGTGCGCATGACGTTCCATTCGTCGTCGTCGAGCGGCCCGGGCTTGCCGAGGATCCGGTCCGGGACGGCGACCTTGCCGACGTCGTGCAGCCAGCCGCCGAGCGTGCAGCGCTCGACGACGCCGATCGGGAGCGCCATGCGGTCCGCGGTCTGCGTCGCGAGCGCGGCGACCTGCTCGGCGTGCGTCTCGGGCTCGCCCTCGCGCCGCGCCGCGGTGAGCGCGAGCGCGCGGGCGAGGTGCACGGCGTCCGAGTCGGGCGCGTCGGCCTCGACGATGTCCGGGACGAGCGAGACGCGGTCGCGCCCCTGGCGCTTGGCGACGTAGAGACAGCAGTCGGCCGCCTCGACGAGCCCGTCGAGGTCCTTCAGCGCGCCGCCCGCGCGCGCGGCGCCGATCGAGACGGTCAGGCGGATCGTCACGCCGTCGGCGCTCACGGGCATGCGTGAGACGCTGCTGCGCAGCCGCTGGGCCAGGCGGTCGAGCTCCTCGTCGGACTTCACGCCGCGCAGCAGCACCGCGAACTCCTCGCCGCCCCAGCGCGCCAGCGTGTCGGTCGGCCGCAGCCCGCCCGCCAGGCGGCGCGCGAGCTCGACGAGCACGGCGTCGCCGACGACGTGGCCGTGGAGGTCGTTGACCTGCTTGAAGTGGTCGGCGTCGAGCAGCAGCAGCGCACACCCGCCGGGGTCGGCGGCGAGCGCCTCCTCGACGATCTCCGCGAAATGGCGGCGGTTGGACGCGCCGGTCAGCTCGTCGGTGCGGGCGCGCATCTCCGCCGCGCTGTGTGCGCGGTGCAGCTCGTTCTCCAGCCGCCGGCGCTCGGTGACGTCGCGCGTGACGCCGTCGTAGGAGAGCGTCCCGTCGGGCGCGCGCCGCGGGCGCAGCGCGTCGAGCACCGTGCGCTCGCGCCCGTCGAGCCCGACGACGCGGTACTCCAGCTCGACCGGGTCGCCGTCGCGCAGCCGCGCGATCGCGGCGGCGCGGCGCTCGCGGTCGTCGGGATGGACGAGCGTCTCCCAGAGCCGGTCGTCGCCGGCGTTCCCGCCGGTCAGCGGGCCGCCGAGCAGCGCCTCGCGGTTGGGCCCGCGGTAGACGGTGCGCGGTGTTCCGTCGTCCTCGATGCGCAGCGTGTAGAGGTGGTCGTCCATCGCCTCGACGACGCGCGAGAGCGCGGCGTGCGCGTCGGCCAGCTCGGCACGCATGCGCCGGCGCTCGGTGACGTCGGAGACGATGCCGCTGATCTCGTAGGTGCCGTCGGCCCGCAGCCGTGTCGCGGCGCGGTCGTGCACCCAGCGCGTGACGCCGTCGGCGCCCCTCAGGCGGTACTCGACGTCCGCCTCACGGCCCTCGGCGAGCGCGGCGTTGAAGGCGTCGTAGGCGGCGCGGTCGTCCGGGTGCAGCGCGGCCTCCCAGTTCGTCATCTCCGGGTCGGGCTCGGCGCCGCCGAGCAGGCGGTCGGCTCCGGGGCCCTGGAAGAGCTCCTCGATGCGGCCGCCCGGATGGGCGAGCGCGAGGTAGACGTGCTCGCCGGTGACGTCGAGCAGGTGCGTGAAGCGCTCGCGCACCTCCTCCAGGCGCGCGTCGGCCTCGCGGCGGCGCGTGATGTCGGAGACGATGCCGTGGACGAGCATGGTCCCGTCCGAGCGCCGGCGCGGGCGCGCGCGGTCCCACAGGATCCGGGTGACGCCGTCGAGGCCGATCAGGCGGTACGTGACCTCGGCGTCCGCGCCGCTCAGCAGGCGCTGGTTGAACGCGTCGTAGGACGGCGCGTCCTCGGGGTGGATGCGCGACTCCCAGAAGCGCCCGCCCTCGACGTCGTCGGGGCCCTGCCCGCCGAGGAAGCGCTCGAGCGTCGGTCCGCCGGAGTGGTGGACGTAGTGGCCGTCCGGGGTGATCTCCCCGGCGTACATGAGCTCCTCGAAGAGATCGAGGATCCCGGGCAGATCGGCGTCCGCGAGGCGGGGCTGCCGGCGGCGCAGGCGCTCGACGAGCGCGCGCACACCATCCGCGCGCCGCCGGCCCGGCGGGCGTTCAGGGCCGTCGGGAGTGGAGAAGGGAGCGGGCACGGCGCCTCAAACCGGAATATCGGCCTGCGTCGGGTGCGCTTGAGTGCGGGTGGGGCCGAATGTCCAGCGGTAGGCTCCCTCCATGGCGCAGACAGAGATCGGCGACCTCGTGACGGTCATCACCGCGGGCCCGGAGATCGACGGCATCGTGTTCGAGCTGCCGAGCGACGCGAAGGCGGTCGTGGCGATGGTCGATCGCGACCGCGGCGCGGTGCTGCGCACCGTCGCGCGCGACGTGCTGCGCGAGCGCGAGGAGGCGGGTCCGACCGACGATGCGCTGCGGCAGCTGATCCGCCGCACGCACGCCGCCGGTGGGCAGGGCGGACGCCCGGGCGGGTCGGCCACCGGGCCGGGTCGCGCCGGCTTCCAGCGCGCCGCGACCCACCGCACGACCGGGCGCTAGGTACGCTCCGCGTCGATGGCCCTCGCCCGCGAGCGCGACGAAACGGCTGCGTTTCTCGATCTCCTCGCCCAGGAGCGACAGGACTATGCGCTGCCGCCGCGCCTGCGCGAGCTGGCCGAGCTCGTCATCCACAGGGCGCTGGAGCTCCTGTTCCCGCACTTCGCGGCCGAGGTCGGGGGCCGTGCCGGCGACGTGGCGGAGGAGCTCGGCACGCTGCGCGTCCTGCTCGCGGACGCCCTGCGTCTGCCGGGGGCGCACTGCACGGACCCGGACGCCGTCGTCGATCGCTTCCTCGCCGACCTGCCGGGGACGCGCGCAGCACTGCAGCTCGACGCCGAGGCGATCTGCGACGGCGACCCCGCGGCGCACTCGGTCGACGAGGTGATCCTCGCCTACCCCGGCTTCTTCGCCACCGCCGTGTACCGCCTCGCCCACCAGCTGCAGGTGTCCGGCGTGCCGCTCGTCCCGCGCGTGCTGACGGAGATCGCCCACCGCGACACCGGCATCGACATCCACCCGGGCGCGACGATCGGCCCGTTCTTCGCCATCGACCACGGGACGGGCATCGTCGTCGGCGAGACTGCGGTGCTGGGCACGCGCGTCAAGCTCTACCAGGGCGTGACCCTCGGTGCGCTCAGCGTGGAGAAGCGGATGGCGCGCACCAAGCGCCACCCGACGATCGGCGACGGCGTCGTGATCTACGCCAATGCGACGATCCTCGGCGGCGAGACCGTGATCGGCGACGGCAGCCGGATCGGCGGCAACGTGTGGCTGACCCAGAGCGTCGCCGCGCACTCCGTCGTGACGCCGACCGCCCGCGTCGAGCGCCGCGAGGGAGCAGCCGGCGACGAGCTCCTGGACTTCAACATCTAGCGACATCGGAGACGACCATGAAGGCCGCGAACATCCTCGAGACCATCGGGGACACCCCCCACGTGCGGATCAACCGGCTCTACGCCGATCGGCAGGTCGACGTGTGGATGAAGGCCGAGCGGGCGAATCCCGGCGGCTCGATCAAGGACCGCATCGGGCTGGCGATGATCGACGACGCCGAGCGCCGCGGGGTCATCGGGCCCGGCAGCACGATCGTCGAGCCGACCTCGGGGAACACCGGCGTCGGCCTGGCGATCGTGGCCGCGGTGCGCGGCTACGAGCTGATTCTCGTCATGCCCGAGTCGATGACGCTCGAGCGCCGGCGCCTGATGGCCGCCTACGGCGCGCGGGTCGAATTGACGCCGCGTGAGGGCGGGATGAAGGCCGCGATCGCGCGCGCGACCGAGCTCGTCGCGGAGATCGACGGCGCGTGGATGCCCCAGCAGTTCGAGAACCCCGCGAACATCGCGATCCACCGGGCGACGACCGCGCAGGAGATCCTGCGCGACTTCCCCGACGGGATCGACGTCCTCATCACCGGCGTGGGCACCGGCGGCCACATCACGGGTGTCAGCGAGGCGCTCAAGGAGCACCTCCCGAACCTGCAGACGTTCGCGGTCGAGCCGGCCAAGTCGCCGGTGATCAGCGGCGGCGAGCCCAGCCCGCATCGCCTCCAGGGCATCGGCGCGGGGTTCGTCCCGGCCAACCTCCACACCGCGACACTCGACGGCGTGATCCAGGTCACCGAGGAGGACGCCTACGCCTACGCCGTGCGCGCGGCGCGCGAGGAGGGCATCTTCGTCGGCCCCTCGTCGGGCGCCTCGCTGGCGGCCGTCTCCCAGAAGCTCCCCGAGATCCCCGACGGGAGCACGGTGCTGACCTTCTGCTACGACACGGGCGAGCGCTACTTCTCCGTCGAGGGCCTCTTCGATGCCGATGGCACGTCGGTGCAGGTGGGCGCGCGGCCGTAGGGCGTGCGCCCGTCCCGCTGCGGAGCACCTCGCCGCCCCACGGCGCGGGAATCCCCGTAGAGTCCGTGCTGAGGCCAGGCAGGGAGCGGCGGAGGTTGGGGTGGTGAGGGCCAGATGGCTCAGCGTGCTCGTGGTGATGGCGGCGGTCCTCGCGGTCGCTGCGCCCTGCGACGCGTCGCTGTTCCCGCGCAAGGCGCGCTTCGACCGCCCCCCGCCGGTCGGCGCGCAGGCGAGCATCGCGTCACGGCGTCCGAGTGCGCGGGCGCTCCGAGGGCGGGTCGCCGTCACCTTCGCTCCGGGATTCGGCCCGGCCGCCCAGGCACGTGCGATCGGGCTCGTCCACGGGGCGGTGCTGCGACGGGTCGGGCAACTGCGTCTCGTGGAGATCCGGGTCGCGGCAGGCCGGGAGCGGCGGGCGATCCGCACGCTCACCCGGGTGCGCGCGGTCGAGAGCGTGGAGCGCGTCTTCCCGTTGCGGGAGGCGCATGCGAACTGCGTCGGCAATCCGGCGTGCAGCATCCCCAACGACCCGCTCTTCAATCAGCAGTGGTACCTGCAGAACGACGCCGGCACCGTTCAGCCGTCCGGCGCAGCGGCGCCGGTCTTCGGCGCGGACATCGACGCGCCGCTCGGCTGGGCCGCCGGCGTGCCGTCCGCCCCGGTCATCGTCGGCGTGCTCGACACGGGCGTGGACGCGACCCATCCGGACCTCGTCGGTCGCGTGACGGACCAGGTGACCGTGCCGAGCACGTCGGACCACTACAGCGACGACAACTGGCATGGCACGTTCGTCGCGGGGATCATCGCCGCCAACAGCGGCAACGGGCAGGGCGTGGCGGGCATCGCGCCGAACGCCAGGATCTACAGCATCAGCCCGGCCGACGCCCTCGGCCGGCACAACCTGTTCGACCCGGTCGCGCTCGCCGGCGGGGTCATCTGGGCCGCCGATCACGGCGTGAACGTGCTGAACATCAGTCTCGTCGGGAGCGCGTTCAGCGTCGTCATGCACAACGCCCTCGTGTACGCCTACAACGACGGCGTGCTGGTGGTCGCCTCGGCCGGCAACGGCGGGGACGCGACCCCCACCTACCCGGCTGCCGACACCGACGTGCTGTCGGTCGGTGCGCTGTCCCCGGACGATCAGCGCGCCCCGTTCAGCAGCTACGGACAGAGCTGGGTCGACATGGCAGCTCCCGGGGTCGGGATCGTCTCGGCGGTGCCCGGCGGTCAGTACGCCATCGGCGACGGCACCTCCGCGACCGCGCCGATCGTCAGCGGCGTCGCCGCCGCCGTGTGGCCGACGGTCACGGACGCCAACGCCGACGGCAGCAAGGCCGACGACGTCGCCCAGCGCCTGCTCCAGACCGCCGACCGGCTTCCCGGCACCGGCACGCAGTGGAGCGGCGGCCGCCCGGACCTGTGCCGCGCCCTGATGCCGGCGGCGGGTTGCAACGCGCCGACGCCCGCGACGCCCGCGACGCCGGCGGCGCCGGTGCAGAGCCCCGAGCCCGCATCCCCGGTGCGCGTGCGCGTCACCGCCGGGCGCTACGACGCCGTCGCGAGCGGACCGCTCGCGCTCGAGTTCACCGTCGGGCGGGCCGGCACGGCACTGACGCGCCTCGCGGTCAGTCTGCGATTGACCTGCCCGCACGGCCGGATCTCCAGCCAGTCGATCACCGCGCTCAGCTCGACGGACAGCCAGGCGATCCGCGCCGACGGCAGCTTCACGCTGCTGGTCGGGCTCGCCGGCGACCACCTGCGCCGCGGGCTGCTCACGATCCGCGGAGCGGTCACCTCGCTGGGCACGGCCCGCGGCGTGCTGAGCGCGACCGCGCGCTGGACGGGTGCACGGACCGGGCGCTGCGAGTTGGCGCAGCGTGCCTGGCGCGCTCGGCTACGGTGAGCGCGTGCCCGGCGCGCCGGCGACGATCGCGTTCTTCCCCGAGGGCGCCTACGGCCCGACGAACAACTGCGTCGGGATCGGCGACGTGCTGCGCGGCCGGGGGCACCGGGTGGTGTTCATCGTCGAGGAGTCGTTCGCCGGCACGCTGCAGGCGCAGGGCTTCGAGGAGCGCCTGATGCGCCTCACGGCGCCGCCCGCCGAGCCCGAGGTCCCCGGCCAGTTCTGGAAGGACTTCGTCCGCGAGACGGCGCCCGTCTTCCGCACGCCGACGATCGAGCAGCTCGCGGGCTTCATCGCGCCGACGTTCGAGGCGCTGGCCGACGGCGCGCGCTACGTGGACGCGCGGCTGCGCGAGATCATCGACGAGCTGCAGCCGGATGTGATCGTCGAGGACAACGTCGTCGCGTTCCCGGCGCTGCCGGTGTGCGGGCGCCCGTGGGCGCGGATCGTCTCGTGCAACCCGACGGAGGTCCGCGACCCCGACGTGCCGCCGCCGTTCTCGGGCTACGCCGTCGAGCACCGCGACGGGTGGGAGGCCTACTGGCAGGCCTACCGGTCTGCGCACGGTGAGCTGCACGCCCGGTTCGACGCCTTCTGCCGCGAGCGCGGCGCGCCCGCGCTGCCCGACCTGGAGTTCATGTACACGAGCCCGTGGCTGAACCTCTACCTCTACCCCGACGAGGTCGACTACCCGCGCGCGCGGCCGCTCGACGGAACCTGGCACAACCTGCAGAGCAGCGTGCGCGCGACGGACGCCGCCTGGGAGCTGCCCGAGACGCTCGCCGGCGGCGACGGGCCGCTCGTCTACCTGAGCCTCGGGTCACTGGGCTCGGCGGACATCGAGCTGATGCGCAGGCTCGTCGGCGAGCTGGCGGACTCGCGCTTTCGCGTGATCGTCTCCAAGGGTCCGCTGCACGACCAGCTCGACCTGCCGCAGAACATGACCGGCGCCGAGTTCCTGCCGCAGACCTCGATCCTGCCGCAGGTCGACCTCGTCATCACGCACGGCGGCAACAACACCGTCACGGAGTGCCTGCACTTCGGCCGCCCGATGGTCGTGCTGCCGCTGTTCTGGGACCAGTACGACAACGCCCAGCGCGTGGAGGAGTGCGGGCTCGGCGTGCGCCTGGACACCTACGGGCACACGGGCGCGGAGCTGGTCGGGGCGATGGACCGGCTGCTGGCCGATGCGGACCTGGCCGGCCGCCTGACCGCGATCGGCGAGCGCCTGCAGCAGGCGCGGGGGACCGAGCGGGCGGCGGACCTGATCGAAGCGCTGGCGCTCCACTAGTGGATCTGTCCGGAAGTCCCGTGGGGTATCCGCCGGGAACCCGCCGGACTTGCGGATGGCTCCACTAGCCCTGGCGCTGGGGCAGCGCGCGGGCGGCTTCGACGAGCGCCGCTCGGCGCTCGAGCTCGATGAGGCGCTCCGCGCGGGCGGCCGCGAGCGACGCGCGGTGGACGGCGGCGACGTCGTGCGGCTGGGTCGGCGGCAGGAGGACCGCGAGGCGCTCGGCCGTGCGGACTTCGGCGAGCAGCTCGGCGAGGGGGAGGTGCGTGAGGAGGTTCATCGGTGAGCCAGCTGGATACGCGCTCGCGGCGCGCGCACCTTTGCGGTGCATGCGCGCGCCCAGCGCGGGTGGGCGGCTCAGGGCCGCCCGCCCGGCTCGCTGCGCGTCGCTCAGCGCGGCGCGATGCGGTGGCTCCCGACGAAGCGCTCGTGCGGGTCCCAGACGCCGCGCACCTCGCGCAGGCGCTCGTAGGTCGCCGCCGGGAACGCGTTCGCCCCCGACCCGCCGCGCTCGGCGAAGTTCAGGTAGACGGTGCCCGTCGCCCACGGCGCCAGCGCGCCGAGCAGCTCCTGCACCCGCGCCTCGATCGCCTCGCCGTCCCCCGGCGCCATCGGCATGCCGACGGCGAACAGGAGGAAGCGGCCCTCGAGCGCGCCGCGCGCGCCGGCGTCCGCGGGCGCGCGCCCCACGGCGCCGCCGAGCTGGCGCAGCTCGGCGAGCAGCAGCGGGCTCACGACCTCGGGCTCGCCGGCCGCGAGGAACGCGTCGAGCCCCGCCTCGTCGAGGTCCCCGAGCAGGATCCCGTCGCCGATCCCGGGGACCGGCTCCGGCGGGTCCATGTGGATCTGCACGAGGCCGGCGGGCGACATCGGCCCCCACGTGTCCATCATCGGCGTGCCGACCGTCCGGAAGGGGCCGAGCACGTCCGCGGCCTCCTCGACGCCGGGCGCGCGCACGGCGCCGTCGACGACCACGATCGGCGTGTCGCGCAGCAGCTCGGGGATCTCGGGCAGCGGCGGCAGGCGCAGCAGCCGCAACGAGGTGGTCACGCTCTCCGGCGCCGTGCGCGACCAGGCCGTCCACGCGGCGAGGACCTCGCGCGCCTGGGCGGCGGGCCAGATCGTCATGCCGGCGATCACCTGGTCGATCTCGAAGAGGTCGATCTCGATCGCCGTGACGACGCCGAAGTTGCCGGCGCCGCCGCGCAGCGCCCAGAACAGGTCGGCGTCGTGCTCTGCGTCGCAGCGCACGAGGCGCCCGTCGGCCGTGACGACCTCGATCGCGTGGACGTGGTTGGCGGCCAGGCCCTCGGAGCGCGCGAGCCACGAGAGCCCGCCGCCGAGGGTGTAGCCGACGACGCCGACGTCGTGGGTCGAGCCCGACAGCGCCGCCAGGCCGTGCGGCGTGACGGCGTCGATGACGTCCTGCCAGATCGCGCCGGCGCCGACGCGGGCGCGGCGCGCGACGGGGTCGACGTCGACCCCTCCGATCATCGTGCGCACGAGGACCGTCTGATCGAGGTCGGGCAGCGCCGTCGCGAGGTGGCCGGTCGACTGCCCGGCGACCTGCAGGCCGCGCTCGGCCGCGAGCGCGACGGCGCCGACGACGTCGGCCGCGCTGCGCGCCTGGACGATCGCGGCGGGGCGCTGGTCGGCCGCGAGGTTCCAGGCGCGGCGGGCCTCGTCGTAGGCGCCGTGCTCGGGCAGGATCACTGCCGGTCGGCTCGGCGCGGTGACGCTGGTGGTGTGGATGGAGATGGTGGTGGTCATGGCGTCCTCTCGGGAGTGCTGGTCGATGGCCGCCAGCGTGCCCGACCGCATTGGTCTGGACCATCCCGGGATCGCGGGGATCTTCCCCCCAGGAGGACCCCCTCGATTCAGGGGTTGTCGCAGCGCCGGAGGGGTTCTAGATTCCGCGCATGCCTGCCACCTCGCTCCGCGGCGCAGCCACCGCGAGCCACCGCATCGATGAGGCCTGCGGGCGCGGGCTCGGCCCCCAGGAACTGCTCGAGTCCGTCGCCTTCGAGATGTCGCGCATGCTGCGTGCGGATGCGATGTTCGTCGCCGCGACCGACCCGGACACGACCCTCGCACTCGGCGTCGGGGCCGTGCGCGCACTGCCGGAGACCATCTGCAGGACGTTCTGGCAGCACGAGTTCGAGGTGCCCGACTACAACAAGTTCTCCGAGCTCGCGCGCAGCGCGCGGCCGGTCGCCGACCTGCACGCGAGCACCGGCGGACGGGCCGGAGCGCAGCGCGCGCTACCGCGAGTTCGAGGGCATCATCGGTCTCGACGCCGAGCTGCGCGCCACGTTCAACGCCGGCGGCGCGACGTGGGGGCTGATCCAGCTCAACCGCGACGGCGCGTTCGCCGACGACGAGCTCGCGTTCGTCGCGGAGGTCGCGCCGCGCGTCGGCCGTGCCGTGCGCACCGCGCTGCTCACCCACCCCGTCGAGCAGCCCGCGGGGCGCGGGCCGGGGCTCGTGCTCTTCGACGACGCCCATCAGCTCGTGTCGGCGAACCCGGAGGCGGCAGCCTGGCTCGAAGAGGTCGAGACGCTGCACCAGGCGTTCAGCACCGAGCTCGGCATCCCGCTGCCCGAGGCCGTCCTGTTCGCGGCGATCGAGGCCCGCGTGCTGGGCTCCCGTGCCGACGCCCCGGCCGCGACCGGCGTCCGCACGCGCGTGCGGACGAGGGGCGGATCATGGCTGCTCGTGCACGCCTCCTGCCTGCGCCAGGCCGACGGCAGCCTCGGCCAGACGGCCGTGGTGATCAGCCCGGCGAAGGCCTCCGAGGTCGCGCCGCTGATCGTGCAGGCCTACGAGCTGACGCCGCGCGAGGTCGACGTCACGCGCGCGCTCGCTCGGGGGCTCAGCACGAACGAGATCGCGGGCGAGCTGCACCTCTCGCGCTACACCGTCCAGGACCACCTGAAGTCCGTGTACGAGAAGACCGGCGTCTCCACGCGCGGCGAGCTCGTGGCGAAGGTCTTCGCCGACCACCACAAGCCCGGGCTGGACGCGGCGATCGACGGCTCGTACGCGCGCGCGTGAGGTCCTGCACAGCAGGATGAAGCCGTCTGGCTCGCCCCCGGTCGAGGTGGGCGCGACCGTGGGCTCCGTACTCGTCCGCAGCAGCCTGGGGACTGACGCGGATGTGCTCGCGCGCTGCCGGGAGGAGGCTCACGTACGTGACTGCCGCGGCCCGCAGTTCTGCTGAGGCATGGAGCGAAGCCGTCTGCGCGGCGCTCACGCGGGCGGCCGGACCAGAGCAGCGGCCAGGGAGCATCGTGGTTCGCGAGACGCACATCTCGTATGTGTTCCTCGTCGGCGATCGCGCGTACAAGGTCAAGAAGTCCGTCGTGCTGCCGTTCCTCGACTACGGCACGCCCCAGCGGCGACGCGCGATGTGCCGTGAGGAGGTGCGCCTCAACCGTCGGCTCGCCCCGGACCTGTATCTCGGCGTTCGCGCGCTGGTCCCGTGCGCGGACGGTTTCGAGCTCGTGCCCGAGAACGAACCCCGCGCCGTCGAGTACCTCGTCGAGATGCGCCGGTTCGACGAAGCCTGCACGCTCGCTGCGAGGCTCGCCCGCGGTGAGCTCACACACGAGCACGTGAGCGCGGTCGGACGGGCGCTCGCGCGGTTTCACTCCGACGCCCGCCGTGTGACGTCCGCCGGCCTGCCGGTGCTCGCCATCGAGCGGCGAATGGCCGCGGAGTGCGGCGAGCTGCTGGCTGTCGTCGAGCAGCGCGCGGAGGTCGAGCGCGTGCTCGACCTCGAGCGCTCCGCGCACGCGTTCATCGCCGGGCACGCCGGGATGCTCGACGCGCGTGCCCGACACGGCCGGATACGGGACGGCCATGGCGACCTCCGCGCCGAGCATGTGCTGCTCAACGACACGGTGCGGGTCTTCGACGGCATCGAGTTCGACTCCGCGCTGCGCGAGGTCGATGTGGCCGACGATCTCGCGTTCCTCGTGATGGACCTCGAGGCGCTCGGGGGGCAGCGCTACGTCCCTGCACTGGTGCGCGCGTACCGGGGAGCGGGGGGCGATCCTGGTGACGACGCGCTGATCGCGTTCTACGCGACTCATCGTGCGCTCGTCCGCGCCAAGGTCGCTCTGCTGCGAGCCGCGCAGCATCCGTTGTCGAGCGCGGAGCACGGCCATGAGAGCGCCACCGCGCGCGACTTCCTCGCACTGGCCGAGCGCATCGCATGGCGCGCCCGGCTGCCACTCGCGATCGTGGTCTGCGGCCTCCCCGCGAGCGGGAAGTCGGAGCTCGCACGGGCGCTGGGGGAGGCCTCGGGCCTTCCGCATCTGAGCTCCGACGTCACCCGCAAAGGCCTCGCCGGCGTCCCGCCGCATCGCCGCGCGCCCGACACGGCGTACCGCACAGCGTTCACGCGGCGCACCTACACGGAACTCGGCCGGCGCTCCGCGCGCGAGATCGCCGCGCACCGCGGCGTGCTGATCGATGCCACCTTCCGCCACCGCGACGACCGTGCCGCCTTCAGAGCCGCCTTCGACGACGCAGCGCCGCTGCTGTTCGTCGAGTGCAGCGCGCCGACGCCCGTCCTCGCTCGGCGTGCAGCACGCCGGGACCGGGAGCGCATCGGCGCTTCGGATGCGACGCTGCCCGTGGTCATCAGGGAGAGCGCCGGATGGGAGCCCCTCGACGAGGTCGCGCCCGACGCCCACATTGTGCTGCGCAGCGACCGGCCCGTGCAGGCGCTGGTCACCGACCTCCGCGCGCTCGTCGATCAACGCGCGGGACGCCTCGGAGCCCGGCACACGGTGCCGGGCTGATGGATGCGCGCGTCGGTCCCGGTCGCCCTGGCGCCGCTCAACCGCGGGGAACGAGCCGGTAGCCCACGGTCCCGCCGCGGCGCGATCCGCCGGTGACGCGGACGCGCTCGACCGGATAGCCCTCGAGCTCGAGCTCGTAGAGCGCCTGGCCGGGCATCTGAACGCCGCGATCGCGCAGGTCGCTGATCGTGAGCGCTTCTCCTTCGGCGGCGGCGAGCGCGCTCAGCAGCCGCGCGCGGTCCGACGTGTCGGACGGTATGTCAGCCACGGGGAGCGAGCAGTTCACGAGGTGCGGCGCCCGTCACGGTCAGTCGCCCCGGCGGGTCGTCGAGCGCCGGGCTGCCCCCCGGAGCGATTCCCGCCGCGCTGCGATACACGGCCGCGTAGGCGTCGGCGACGATCGCGACGTCATATCGCGAGCGGACGGACTCCCGGCAGACGACGGGGTCGATCGCTCCGACGCGCGCGATGGCGCGGGCCATGTCGGCCTCGTCGGTGACGAGGAACCCGTTGCGACCGTCGATCACGATCTCGTTCGCAGCACCTTCCGCGAACGCGATGACCGGCGTGCCGCAGGCGAGGGCCTCGACCATCACCATCCCGAACGGCTCGTTCCAGCGGATCGGCATCAGCAGCGCCGCCGCACGCGCGAACAGCTGCTGCTTGACGGAGCCTCCGACCTCGCCGACGTAGACGACACGGTCCCCGTCGATGTGGGGTTCGATCCGCTCGCGGAAGTAGCCGGCCTGGCCGCTCTGCACGGGCCCCGCGAGCAGGATCCGCCGGCCGGCGAGGCGCGCGGCCTCGATCGCGCGGTGCGCGCCCTTGATCGGATCCATGCGGCCGATCCACAGCAGGTAGTCGTCCTTGTCCATGCCCAGCGGCCACCGATCGACCGCGACCGGGTTCGGGACGATCGCGGCGATGTCCACGCCCGGAGGGGCGCTGTCCCACTGCGAGCGGCTGATCGCCACGAGGCTCGCCGTGTGGGCGTGGCGTGCGTAGAACCTGGCGGTCTCACCGACCAACAGGCCATGGACCGTGTGCACGACCGGCGCGCGCACGCGAGCCGCCATCGCCAGCGCCGTGAAACCCGAGTGGTCGTGAACGACATCGAACGGAACCCCACGGTCAGCCGCCGCGTCGATGGCATCGAATGCGCAGGCCACGTGGTCGCTCTCGTACATCGCCGAGCCGATCGCATCAGGGTGAGCCGCGTCGAGCAGCGTGTGCACGTGCGCCGGGGACTGCGACCCGGGCGCCGCGAACAACGTCACGTCGTGTCCGCCTGCGACGAACTCCCGGCAGAGCAGGTCGACGACCGCCTCGATGCCGCCATACCCGGGCGGCGGGACGGCGATCCATGGCGGCGCCAGCATCGCGATCCGCAGACGGCCGCTCGCGCGGCCACGCGCAACCATCCGAAGCTGAGGGGGTGACTCGGTCATTTCCGGCACGTTGGAGGACAGCCCTCAAGGGTACGCCGGCGCGGCGCCGGCGAAATCCGCGATTCCGCCCAGCCGGTGGCGGAGAACTACGGTCTTCTCCCCTGACTCCGGGAGACCGCACCCGGTCTGGGGTTTGTACGGATGACCGCGGCGCGACGGCGGGCTGGCGTCGCGATGGTCTGCATCCAACTGGTGCTCAAGTCGGTTGAAGCCGGCCAGCGGGCCGCGATCGAGGCGATGCGCAAGTTCGTCGACACGGTCGACGAGGCGCTTCCGGTGATCGGCGACCGCCCGTCGCGGCGCGAGACGGTCATCGACGCCGCCCTCGAGATGGCGGACAAGCTGGTCACGACGCAGTACGACTTCCTGCGCAGCGTCGTGCACAGCGCGGACCGTTCGCTGAAGCGGTAGCCGCCTCCCTGCGGGGGGTCGAAGCCCTCCGCCCCGCGGGTGCCGCGGGCGCAAACGCGCGGGAAACCCCCGATGCGCACGCGAGTGAGCGCCGTAGGATCGCGGCCATGGACGCCTTCACGCACGACCAGATCTCCGGCGCGCGCGTGGGCGACTGGCTCGAGACCCGCGGCATCCACGGCGAGCCGGCCCGTCGCGGCGAGATCCTCGAGATCATGGGCCGGCCGGGCCATGAGCATTTTCGCGTGCGCTGGGACGAGCAGCACGAGTCGATCGTCTACCCCGCCGACGGCGTCAGCGTCGTGCGCCAGGCCCACAAGCGCAAGCCGCGACGCAGCTGACCCTCCACCGCGAGCCGATGACGGTGCCGCCGTGCGTCAGCGCGGCGTAGCATCACCCCAAGCTCCCATGACCTCTGCCGGAGAGCCCCACGTCGCACCCGCCCGCGAGCTCGAGAGTGCGCCGTCGGTGCTCGCCGAGGCGCGCGAGGAGCTGCTGGCGCTCAAGTCCGGATCGGCCTTCGTCTGCACCCGCCCGGATGGCGACATCCGGCCCGGGCCGGTCTCCGGGGAGGGGTTGTACGCGCAGGACACCCGGCACCTCTCCGAGCTGCGGCTGACGATCGGCGGCCTGGTCCCGGTGCTGCTGTCGTCGGCGATGCAGTCTGGCCATCACGCGGTCATCAACGCGACGAATCCGATCCTCAGGACCGACGACCAGCTCGCCGTGCCGCAGGAGACGCTCAACGTCCGGCGCACCGTGCTGATCGCCGACCGCCTGCACTACCGCGTGCGGGTGCGCAGCTTCCGCCCGCACCCGGTCGCGACGACCGTCGAGCTCTCGCTGGCCGCCGACTTCGCCGACGTCTTCGAGGTCAGGCGGGTCGGGCGGCGAACCGGCGGGTCCGTTCTGCCGCCGAGCCGCGACGGAGCGCGGCTCCGGTTCGCCTACGTCGCCGCGGACGGCGAGCGCCGCGAGACCGTCGTCGAGCTCAGCCCGCCGCCGGCGCGGGTGGACCTCACGGCGGAGCGCGCCCATCTCTCCTGGGACGTGGAGCTCCCCGTCGGGGAGGCGATCTCGCTCCAGATCACGGTCGAGCCCGTCCACCACGGGCGCCCGGGCACGTCCCCCACGATCGAGCATGCCGCTGCGGAGCTGGACGCCGAGCACGCCCGGTGGGTGAGCACGTGCGCCGGGATCACGACCGACAACGAGCTGTTCGACCGCTTCATCGACGCCTCGATGCGCGACCTGCACGCGCTGCTGATGCCTCTCGGCGACACCGTGATCCCAGCCGCCGGCATACCCTGGTACGTCGCGCCGTTCGGCCGCGACTCGCTCGTGACGGCGTGCGAGACGCTGATGATCAACCCCGGTGTCGCGCGGGGCGCGCTGCTCGCGCTCGCCCGGCTGCAGGCCACCGCGGACGAGCCGTGGCGCGACGCAGAGCCGGGGAAGATCCTGCACGAGCTGCGCACCGGCGAGCTGGCTCGCACGGGGAGCATCCCGCACACGCCGTACTACGGGACCGTCGACGCGACGCCGCTCTTCCTGATGATCGCGGGGGGCTACTACCGCTGGACGCTCGACCTCGAGACCATGGCACAGCTGCGGCCGGCGCTCGACGCCGCGCTCGCCTGGATCGACGAGTGGGGTGACCGCGACGGCGACGGCTTCGTCGAGTACGAGCGCCGCTCGCCGGCCGGTCTCGAAAACCACGGCTGGAAGGACTCCCACGACGCGATCGTGCACGCCGACGGGTCGCTCGCGGAGGGCCCGATCGCGCTCGTCGAGGTCCAGGGCTACGTCTACGAGGCGAAGCTGCGGATCGCCGACGTCTACGACGCGCTCGGCGATCCCGGCCGCGCGACGGAGCTGCGGGCCCAGGCCGGCGCCCTGCGGGTCGCGTTCAACGAGGAGTTCTGGGATCCGGGCGAGGGCTACTACGTCCTGGCGCTCGACGGACGCAAGGCGCAGGTGCGCAGCGTCACCTCGAACGCCGCGCACTGCCTCTACTGCGGGATCGCCGACGACGACAAGGCCAGGCTCGTCGCCGAGCGCCTGATGGCCCCGGACATGTTCTCGGGCTGGGGTGTCAGGACCCTCTCGAGCAGCTCTCCGGCCTACAACCCGATGAGCTACCACAACGGCTCGGTGTGGCCGCACGACAACGCGATCGCCGCGGCCGGGCTCAAGCGCTACGGCTTCGATGCGGGCACCGCCCGGATCGCGAGCGGCCTGTTCGACGTGGCCGCGAGCGCGCGCGACTTCCGGCTGCCCGAGCTGTTCTGCGGCTTCGGCCGCGACGAGTCGAAGTCGGTCGTCGCCTACCCGGTCGCGTGCATCCCGCAGGCGTGGGCCGCGACGGCGCCGTTCATGCTGCTCCAGGCGCTGCTCGGCATCTCGGCCCACGCACCGCGCAACACGCTGACGGTCGACCGCCCGATGCTGCCGGAGTGGCTCTCCAGCGTGCACGTCCGCGGCATCCGCGTCGCGGCCTCGCACGCGAGCCTGGCCTTCGTGCGCACCGGGTCGGGGAGCACCGGGTTCTCGCTGCTCGAGCACCACGGCGACGTCCGGGTGGCCATGACGACATGATCGAGCCCGAGGCGCGCAGAGCCGGGCGCGCCTCATCGCCGGCGGCGCTCCAGCGACGCTTCGAGGCGATCGTCTTCGACTGGGACGGGACCGCCGTGGCAGATCGCCGCGCCGACGCGACGCGCGTGCGCCGGCTCGTCGAGGAGGCGTGCGCGGTCGGGCTCGAGCTGGCGATCGTGAGCGGCACGCACGTCGACAACGTCGACGGGCAACTCGGTGCGCGCCCGCGCGGACCGGGTGCTCTCACGCTGCTGCTCAATCGCGGATCGGAGGTCTTCCGCGTCGATGAGCGCGGGCGTCAGCTCGTGCAGCGTCGCACCGCCGCTCCCGCCGAGGATGCCGCCCTCTCGCGTGCGGCCGAGCTCACCGTGGAGCGCCTGGCAGCGCGCGGGCTGACGGCGCGCGTCGTCTCCGAGCGGCTCAACCGCCGCAAGATCGACCTGATCCCCGATCCGGCGTGGGCCGATCCACCGAAGGCGCGCATCGACGAGCTGCTTGCAGCCGTCGAGGAGCGCCTTGCGGGCGCCGGGATCTCGGGATTGCTCGAAGCCGTGGCGATCGCGCGATCCGCGGCCGCCGAGGCGGGCATTCCCGATGCGCGCGTGACGAGCGACGCGAAGCACGTGGAGATCGGGCTCACCGACAAGGCCGACTCGGCATGGTGGATCATGCAGGACCTCTGGCGGCGGGGTGTCTCGCCCGAGCAGGTGCTGGTCGCCGGCGACGAGCTCGGGCCGCTCGGCGGTCTGCCCGGGAGCGACTTCAACCTGCTCTCGGGCGAGGCGCGCCGGGCCACCGCGCTCTCGGTCGGCGTCGAGCCCGGCGGACTGCCGGAGGACGTGATCGCGCTCGAGGGCGGCCCGGACGCGTTCGCGGGGGTGCTCGAGGACCAGATCGACCGCCGCCGTCGCGGAGAGCCCCCGGTGCCGGCCACCGATCCCGCATGGACGCTGACGGTCGACGGCGTCGACCCGCTCCTGGAGCGGGTGCACGAGTCGTTGCTGACGCTGGCCGACGGGCGGCTCGGAACGCGCGGCAGCGTCCTCGTGAGCGATCCCGCCGACGAGCCGAGCGTGCTGCTGTCAGGCGTCTACGCCGGCGACGGGCCGGAGACGGCGTTGCTCGGCGCGCCGCTGTGGAACACCGTCGCACTGGGCCACGACGTCGAGCTCGTGCCACGCCGCGTCCTGGACCTTCACACGGGGACGCTCGCGCAGCGGCTTGTCGCCCACGACGTGCGGGTCGACGCGCTCGCGCTGTCCTCGCTGGCCCGGCCGGCGACCGCCGTCCTGCGCGTGCGCAGCCGGGGCGCGGTGCTGGGCGCGCCGCGGGGCCTGCAGCCACCGTACGGCGCGACGCCGCAGACCGGCTGCGTCGACGGCTGCTCGTGGACGCGCGTCACGGGCCGAGGCGGATCGGTCGTCGGTGCGGTCCTCGACGCCGTGCGCGAGGAGGCTTCCCACAGCCCGGCACGCGACTGGGTCCTCGATCGGGTCGCGTGCTATGCGGGCTCCGGCGACCGGCCGGCGGACGAGCGGCCCGCGCTGGCCAGGACACGCGCCGCGCACGAGCTGGGGTTCGAGGCTCTGCTGACCGAGCACCGGCAGGCCTGGGCGGCGCGCTGGGAGGATGCCGACGTCGCGATCGACGGCGATCGCACCCTGCAGTTCGCGGTCCGCTTCGCGCTCTTCCATCTGATGGCATCGGTGCCGGACGAGGGCGAGGCGGCCGTCGGTGCGCGCGGGCTGAGCGGCGGCGCCTACCGCGGGCACGTCTTCTGGGACAGCGACGTCTACGTGCTGCCGTTCCTCGCAGCGACCCATCCAGCGGGCGCGCGCGCGATGCTCGAGTACCGCCTGCGGCGGCTGCCCGCGGCGCAGCGGGCCGCTCGCGCGCAGGGTGGTGCGGGCGCGCGCTTTCCGTGGGAGTCGGCGACATCCGGCGAGGACGTGACGCCGCAGTCCATGTCCAACCCGCGCGGCGAGCGCGTCGCGGTGCTCACCGGCGCGCTCGAGGAGCACATCGTCGCGGACGTCGCGTGGGCGACGGCGCAGTACATCGACTGGACCGGCGACCGCGCGTTCGCGGCCGGCCCCGGGTTCGAGCTGCTCGTGCAGACCGCGCGCTGGTGGGCCGCGCGGATCGAGCTCGACGGCGACGGCGGCGCCCACATCCGCGCCGTGATCGGGCCCGACGAGTACCACGAGCGCGTCGACGACAACGCCTACACCAACGTCATGGCGCGTTGGACGCTGCGTCGTGCCGCCGGCGCCGCGCCGCCCGGCGCGCTCGAAGAGGCCGAACGCCGGCGCTGGCTGGACCTGGCCGACGCGCTCGTCGACGGCTACGACCCCGCCACCGGGCGATACGAGCAGTTCGCCGGGTTCTGGGGCCTCGAACCGCTCGTGATCGCGGACATCGCTGCGCAGCGGCCGGTGTCCGCCGACCTGCTGCTCGGCACCGCGCGCACGCACGCCGCCCAGGTCGTCAAGCAGCCCGACGTGCTGATGCTGCACTACCTCGTGCCCGACGAGGTCGCCGCAGGCTCGCTCGCCCCCAACCTCGATTTCTACGATCCGCGCACGGCCCACGGCAGCACGCTCTCGCCGGGGGTTCACGCCGCGCTGCTCGCCCGTCGTGGCCGGCTCGATCAGGCGCTCGAGCTCCTGCGCCTCACCTCCCGGATCGATCTCGACGACATCGGCCAGACGAGCGCCGGCGGCCTGCATCTCGCGACGATGGGCAGCCTCTGGCGCGCCCTGAGCTTCGGCTTCGGCGGCCTGCGGCCCGCCGGGGGTGGGCTTGCGATCGACCCCGTGGCGATGCCCGGCATCGACGCACTCGACCTGCGTGTGCGCTTCCGCGGCAGCCGGGTCCGCCTGCGCATCACCTCCGGCGAGGCCCAGATCAGCGCCTCCCCGCCGGTCAGCGTGGTGGCATCCGGCGGCGACCCGGTCGAGGTGGGTCCCGTACCCCGGACCTTCGATCTGTCGCCGGCGACCGAGAGCGAGGGTCCGACATGAACCACGTGCTGGCAGCCATCGACACGAGCCCGTGCGCGCCCGCGGTCCTCGAGACCGCGCGCTCGGTCGCCGAGCTGTTCGAGGCCAAGGTCATCGCCCTGCACGTGCGCGAGGACGGCGTGGAAACAGCCCTCGCGGTGGCAAGGCACGCCGACGTCGAGTTTCGCGAGGCGCAGGGATCACCGATCGCGGCCATCGCAGCGGCTGCCGCGGATCCGGACGTCGTCGTGGTCGTCCTCGGCGCTCGCGGCGTGCACAGCGGGCCCAGGCCGGCCGGCCGCACGGCGCTCGAGGTGGTCACGCGCGTGAGCAAGCCGGTCGTCGTCGTGCCACCGGACGGCGCTGCCGGAGCGGCGATCGCGCGCGTTCTCACGCCGCTCGAAGGTTCGGGCGAGAGCTCGCGGGCGATCGCTGCCACGATCGCGCTGGCCCGGCGGCGCGATGTCGAGGTCGTCGTCCTCCATGTCCACGCCCCAGACGAGATTCCGGCCTTCCAGGACCAGCCGCAGCACGCGATCCCGGCCTGGGAGCGCGAGTTCGCCGCGCGCTTCGTCATCGACGGGCACACCCGCGTGGAGGTGATCGAGCGCGTCGGCACTGCGGTGGACCACATCGCCGCGGCCGCGAGCGACGTCGACGCCGACCTCATCGCGCTCGGCTGGAATCAGAAGCTCGCGCCCGGGCGCGCGCAGGTCGTCCGCGCGGCGCTCGCGCACAGCGCCGTTCCTGTGCTGCTCGTGCCCTACGCGGTCAGCGACTGAGCGGGGTCGACGCTGCGCCGCCGCCGGGTCGCGGACCTCAAGGCCCAGCTGCTCCGCGCTGCACCGCCGCGTGGCGTCGCGGCGCGTGTCGACGCTCAGCGAGCGTGCGGAAGCTCGGCCAGCCCGAGGGCGGTCCCTCGGGGCGGCGAACCAGAGCGGGGATGCCCTTGGGCAGGCGCTCCGACAGCTCCTCGCCGATCCGCGACTCCCGCAGGTGCTCGACGACGCTCTGCCGCCCCCGCCGGAGGACCTCGCGCCGGCGCCGCGAGCTCATGAGGTTCGTGCCCATGGCGTCCAGATCGTGCACGGTCGGCTGGAGCAGCACCACCTCGATGCCCTGCCGGCGCAGCCGGCGCGCCTCAGAGCCCAGGCGCCGTCCGGCGGCCGACCGCATCGCCATCGCCGCCCGCTCGCCGAGCGTGCGCGGCTGGGCGACATGCAGCGAGGACATCGGATTCAGGCAGATGACCAGCTCGCAGCCGCTGTCCGCGAGCACGTCGAGGTTCGACGTCGATCGCAGGCCGCCGTCGACGTACTCGCGACCCTCCACCGTCACGGGGTGGTAGAAGCCGGGGATGGCGCAGGACGCGGCGACCGCATCCGGGAGCGGCGCCTCCGGGGCGTCGCCTCGCCCGAACGGGACCCGCTTTCCGTTCTGGTAGTCGCACGCGACCGCCCAGAATCCCGGGTGCGGAGCCCAGCCCTCGGGGCAGGCACGGCGCACGGTGGCCTTGAGCGACTCGGTCGAGACGAGCCCCTTGGGGATCCAGCCTGCCAGGACGGCGGCCGGTGCGTACCGGTACGGCCGAGCGAGCGAGCCCAGCGCGAGCTTCCAGGAACCCGGGCCGATGGCCGGGGTTCGACGGTGCAGACGGTAGACCGCCCCTCCGGAGCGGTCCTCCTCGGTCGGCTCGGCGCCCTGGACCGCCCCGAGGGGGCCGAAGTTCTCACCCAGCGAGTGCGCGGCCATGAACCAGGGCGGAATCCCGCATGCCAGCAGCGCGCCGACCATCGAGCCCGCCGACGTGCCCACGACGTGGTCGGCGCTCCCCGGATCCCAGCCCGTTTCCGCCGCCAGGGCGTCGAGTGCCCCGACGAGCCAGGCGCCACCGAGGACGCCCCCGGCACCCAGGACCAGGCCCACCTTCGGCTGTGCACCCGAAACCATGCGGTCCCAGGGTATGACGCGCACGAACACGATGAAAGCGGGGCTTCCGCGGACAGCTCACCGCGCAGTGGGTCGCTGGACGGCCCGGGGTCTCATCCGGCGCGCGGCGACGCGACGACCGCGGCGCTCGCACAGGTCGCCAGCGCGTACGGCAGGTCCTCGCGCGCGACCCCGCGCAGCGACGGATGCGCGAGGTCGATCGCGATCGTCCCGGCGCCGTCATCGGCCTCGGGCAGGCCGAGGCTGGCGCGGCCGTTGCGGCACAGCTCACCCCACAGGTCGCCGCTCGCGGCGAGCAGCGCGTGGCGCGTGCGGCGCTCGCGCCGGGCGCCGGTCTCCAGCTCGCGGACCTCCTCGAACGGGTCGATGCGCACCTGCGAGTCGCTGCCGACCGCCAGCCGCACGCCGGCGTCGCGGTAGCGCATCGCGGGCAGGTGGCCGTCGCCGAGGTTGCCCTCGGTCGTCGGGCAGGAGACGACGATCGTGTCGCTCGCGGCGAGCAGGGCGATGTCGTCCTGCGTGACGTGGACGCCGTGGATGACGCTCGTGTGCGCGCCGAGGAACCCGGTGCGGTGCAGCAGCTCGATCGGCGTGCAGCCGTGCTCGGCGGCGCACTCGGCCAGCTCGCGGCGCTGCTCGCAGGCGTGCACGTGGCGCACGAGGCGGTGCTCGTCGGCGTAGGCGGCGATCGCCCGCAGCCAGGGCTCGGGCACGGCGCGCACGCTGTGGGCCGCGACGCCGACGCTGATTCCCGCGCGGCCGTCCGCCCAGCTGCGCAGCGCGTCGACGCGCGCGAGGAACGCGTCGACGTCGGGGTCGCAGAAGCGCCGCTGGCCGGGGGCGGGCGCGCGGTCGGCCCCATCCCACCCGTCGCGGTGGTAGGCCGCGGGCAGCAGGACGATCGCAAGGCCCGCCTCGACGGCGGCCTGCGCGACGGCGTACGCCATCGGGTCGTCCTCGTAGGGCGTCCCGTCGGGGCGGTGGTGGACGTAGTGGAACTCGCCGACGGCGCCGTAGCCGGCCGCTGCCATCTCGGCGTACGCGCGCGCGGCGACGGCGCGCATCGACCCGGGGTCCAGCGCGCCGGCCAGGCGGAACATCTCTGCGCGCCAGCTCCAGAAGTCGTCCGCGGCGTGGGCCGCCGGCGCGGGCCGCTCGCCGGCGCCGCGCAGATCGAGCTGGAAGGCGTGCGAGTGCGCGTTGGGCATCGCGGGGACGTGGGCGAGCGCGCTCATCTCGCCAGCTCCTCGAGCGCCCGCAGCATCGCCTCGGCCGCGACCGCCGCGTCTTCGAGCGCGACCTCCTCCTCCGGCGCGTGGCTGACGCCGGTGGGGTTGCGCACGAAGAGCATCCCGGCCGGGACGCGCTCGGCGAGCACCCCGGCGTCGTGGCCGGCGAAGCAGACGAGCTCGTCCGTGGCGCTGCCGAGGTCCGCGCAGGCCGCGGCGAGGCGAGCGCGGATCCCCGCGTCGAACGCGACGCCCGCGCTCTGCGCGGCGGTTCGCAGCTCGATCGCGACGCCGGTGCTGCGGGCGAGCTGCGCGGCGAACCCGTCGAGCGCGGCGCGCCAGCGCTCGACCGTCTCCGGCGCGGGTGCGCGTGCGTCGAGCCACAGCGCCACGTGCGAGGGGATCGTCGTCAGCGCGCCCGGCTCGACCAGCAGCCGGGTCGCCGTGACGACGAAGCCCGGGTCCGTCGCGGCGAGCTCGTCGGCGCGCACGACCAGGCGGGCGGCGGCGGCGAGCGCGTCGCGGCGATCCGCGCGGCGCGTCGTCCCCGCGTGGTCGGCGCGGCCCGTCAGCTCGGCCTCGACGCGCATCCGCGAGGCGAGCGCGGCGACGACGCCCGCCGGCACGCCGGCGCGCTCCAGGTCGCGCGTCTGGTCGATGTGCAGCTCGACGAACCCGCGCAGGAGCGCCAGCCGCTCCGGCGCGCCGGAGAGTCCGGCGGGGTCGACGCCGGCCGCCGCG
>DATCDC010000127.1:0-25132 GCA_036510915.1 Solirubrobacteraceae bacterium
CGCGCGCCACGCGGCCTCCGTGGACTACCGCATCTGGGCCTACCAGTCGGCGGCGCTCGACCTCGCGCTGCGCCAGGCGAGCACGACGCTCCACGGCCTGCTCGGCCGCGAGCTGCGGCCGGTGACGTTCGTCTGCTCCAAGCGCATCGAGAACGCGGACATCGCCCCGCTGCTCGGGCTGCTCGAGCGCTACCCGACGCTGCGCTTCAAGCTCGACCCACAGCCCGAGTGGGACGATGCGCTGATCGCCCGGCTCGTCGCGACCGGCGCGATCGACTCGCTCGACTACAAGGGCCTCTACGAGGGCACGTCGGTCGACGTGCCGGCCGACCCGGTCTTCTACCGGCGGATCGCCGAGGGCTTCCCGGACGCCTGGCTCGAGGACCCCAAGCTCACCCCGGAGACCGACGCCGTGCTGGAGCCCCACCGCGCCCGCATCACATGGGACGCGCCGATCCACTCGGTCGACGACATCGACGCGCTGCCGTTCGCGCCGCAGATGGTGAACGTCAAGCCCTCGCGCTTCGGCCCGCTGCGCGAGCTGCTGCGCGCCTACGACACCTGCGCCGAGCGCGGCATCGGGATGTACGGGGGCGGCCAGTTCGAGCTCGGCGTCGGTCGCGGCCAGATCCAGTACATGGCCTCGCTGTTCCACCCGGACGGGCCGAACGACGTCGCGCCGACGGGCTACAACGAGCCGGTCCCGCCCGACGGCCTGCCGGCGAGCCCGCTGCCGGTCGCCGCGCACGATCTCGGGCTGCGCTGGGGATGAGCGCTCAGGCCCCCGCCACGCCCGGGGCGACGCTCGCGGGCTGGCCGTTCTCGTTCGTCGACCGCGTGCGCTTCGGCGACCTCGACGCGATGCGCCACCTGAACAATGTCGCGTTCCTGCAGTTCTTCGAGTCCGCGCGGATCGCCTACATCACGACGGTCGTCCCGTCCCACCGCCCGACGGACCCCGACGACGACTGGGGCCTGATCTTCGCCGAGTGCCACATCAACTACCGCTCGCCGGCGTTCTTCGACGAGGAGATCCGCACGCACGTCCGGCCGACGCAGCTGCGGCGCTCGAGCGTGCGGATCGAGTTCCGCATGACCGGCGAGGGCGACGGGCGCCTGCTCGCCGAGGGCTGGGGCGCGCTCGTCGGCTACGACTACGCCGCGGGCGCGGCCGCGGCGCTGCCGGCGGTCCTGCGCGAGGTCATGCTCGCGCAGGGCGCCGTCGAGGCGGAGTAGACGCGCTCAGTCGCCGAGCGCGGCGAGCTCGTCGCCCAGCCAGCCCATCAGCAGGCGCGCGTCGGGCATCTGCTCGCGATCGGCGACGATGCCGAAGTCCAGCTGGCCGCAGTAGCTCATCACGGTGATGTTGAGCCCCATCCCGTCGGTGATGACCGACACCGGGTAGTTGGCGACCAGACGCGCGCCGGCGCAGTAGAGCGGCAGCGGCGGGCCCGGGACGTTGGAGATGACGAGGTTCCACGTCGGGCGCCCCGGGCGGCTCGTCGAGAGGCGGAACGTGAGCTGCGCGGCGCGCGCGAACACGGCCGGCGGGATGAAGTTGTTGGCGTCCTGCAGCAGCTCGGCCGGGAGCGCGCGGTGGCGCTCCTTCATCTCCGCGAGCGCCGCGTGCGTGCGCAGCAGCCGGCGGACCGGGTCGGGTTCGTCGGTGAACAGCGGGGCGCGCATGAGCAGGATGCGGTTGCCGTAGGTCCCGACCTGGTCGCCCGTGCGCACCGAGACCGGGATCTGCGCGACGAGCGGCTCCGCCGGCAGCTCGTCGTGGGCCAGGAGCCAGCGGCGCACCGCGCCCGCGCACATCGCGACGATCACGTCGTTGACGGTGCAGCCGTGGTGGTTCTTCACCGCTTTGACGTCTTCGAGCGCCAGGCGCCCGAAGACGAACCGCCGGTGGGCGGAGACGCGGCCGTTGAACGTCGTCTTGGGCGCGCTGTGGCGCGTCCGGGCGCCGCCGCCGGACTCGCCGCCCAGTACGACCTGCTGTGCGCCGCCGGCCAGGCGCCCGAGGATCCCCGCGCCGGGCAGCGTGGCGAACGGCGTGTCCTCGATGTTCGGGAGCGCACTCGGCAGCGCGCGCAGGGCGCGCAGCGGGTAGAGCGGCAGGCCGGCGATCCCGCGGCCCAGCATCTCCAGGTCGCTCGGCGCGCGCTCGCCGCCGGGCGACCCGTCGGGCTCGGGCAGCTCGCGGCCGGTCGGCTCGAGGTCGAGCAGCAGGCCCATGATCTCCGCGCCCGACATGCCGTCGATCAGCGCATGGTGGATCTTCGTCAGCATCGCGACGTATCCGTGCTCGAGGCTGTGGATCAGGTAGAGCTCCCACAGCGGGCGGGCGCGGTCGAGCGGGCGCGCCATGATCCGCGCGACCTGGTCGGCGAGCTGGTCGTCGTCGCCGGGACGGGGCAGCGCCAGCTCGCGCACGTGGTACTCGACGTCGAAGTCCGGGTCGTCGACCCAGTAGGGGTAGTCGAGCCCGAGCGGGACCTCGGCCAGGCGCCAGCGCAGCGGCGGCAGCAGCGGCAGGCGCTCGAGCACCAGCTCCTGGATGTCGGCGGCGCCGAGCGTCCCCGCCGGCGTCGTCGACGGGTCGAGGATCGCCAGGCCGCCGACGTGGCCGGTCTGGCGCGCGCTCTCGAGCGCGAGGAACTGGTTGTCGAGGCTGGTGAGCTGGCGCATGGACCGGTCCGCCGCGGCGGGGCGATCAGCTCGTGCGCTGGATGAGCGTGCCCGTGCCGAGCCCGCCGCCGCAGCACATCGTCACCAGGCCGAGCTCCTTGTCCTCGTCCTCGAGGCTGTGCAGCAGCGTGGTGATCAGCCGGGCACCGGTCGAGCCGAGCGGGTGGCCGAGCGCCATCGCGCCGCCGCGGATGTTCACGCGATCCATGTCGGCGTCGTGCTCGCGCGCCCAGGCGGCGACGACCGGCGCGAACGCCTCGTTGATCTCGACGAGGTCGATGTCGCTCATCGCCATGCCGTTACGCTCGAGGATCTTGCGCGTGGCGGGGATCGGGCCCTCGAGCATCTTCACGGGGTCGCAGCCGACGGTCGTCTGGTCGACGATCCGCGCGCGCGGCGTGAGCCCGAGCTCCTGGGCCTTCGCACGCGTCATCAGCAGCACGGCGGCGGCGCCGTCGGAGATCTGCGAGGCGTTGCCGGCGGTGATCTTGCCGTCCTCCTTGAAGGCCGGCCTGAGCTGGCTGAGCGTCTCGAGCGACGTGTCGGGGCGGATGCCCTGGTCGGTGACGATCGTCTGCCCGTCGATCTCCATCGGGATCATCTCGCGCTCGAAGCGGCCCTCCTCGGTCGCCTGGTGCGCGAGCGCGTGCGAGCGCACGGCGAGCTCGTCGAGCTCGGCGCGCGAGATCTCCCATTGGTCGGCGATCATCTCGGCGCCCAGGCCCTGGCCGACGATGTTGTGCCTGTCCATGAGCTTGGGCGTGAAGGCGGCGCCGAACTCCTGCTGGGTCTTCATGCCCGCGGCGAACGGGATGTGGCCCATGTGCTCGACCCCCGAGCCGATCACGACGTCGTGCACGCCGGAGGCGATCAGGGCGGCGCCGAAGTTCACGGCCTGCTGGGCCGAGCCGCACTGGCGGTCGACGGTCGTGGCGGCCGCCTCGATCGGCAGGCCCTCCTGCAGCCAAGCGTTGCGCGCGACGTTGAACGCCTGCTCGCCGAACTGCTGGACGCACCCGGCGATGACGTCCTCGACCTCGTTCGGATCGATGCCCGTGCGCGCGATCAGCTCGGTGTACGAGCGGCCCAGCAGGTCGGCGGGATGGGTGGCCCTGTAGTAGCCCTTCTCGCGGTGTCCGCGCCCGATCGGCGTGCGGACGGCTTCGACGATGACGACCTCGCGACCCTGCTGTGCCATGGGGTTCCCGCTCCTCAAGCTCGGTTTCGTGGCGGAAGCGTACCTGGGCCTCCGCACCGCGCCGCGAGCACCGGTCTCGCTATGTTGCGCCCGCCTTGGACGAGCGGATCGCCATCGCCGGAAGCGGCGCCATCGCGTGCGGGCTCGCCGCCGTCGCGACACGGGTCGGTGACGTGCGGCTGCTCGCGCGCAGCGACGAGTCCGCCCAGCGGGCGCGGGCCACGGTCGCGCGCCACGCCGAGAAGCTCGGCGAGGCGATGGGCCCCGGCGCCGTGCACGTCACGACGGACGCCGGCGACCTGGCGGACGCGACGGTGCTCGTCGAGGCGGTCGCAGAGGACCTCGCCGCCAAGGCGGGCGTGCTCGGAACGCTCGGGCGCGTCGCGGGCGCCGCGACGCTGATCGCCACGACGACCTCATCGCTGTCGGTTGGGGCGCTGGGCGTGTCGACCGGCGCGCCGGAGCGCTTCTTCGGCCTGCACGTCTTCAACCCCGTGCCGCGCATGGAGCTCGTCGAGCTCGCCTTCGGCCCGCAGGCCGCGCCGTCCACGCGCGAGCGTGCGGTCGCGCTGTGCGAGGCGCTCGGCAAGACGCCCGTGGTCGTTCCCGACACCCCGGGCTTCGTCGTCAACCGGCTCCTGTTCCCCTACCTCTTCTCCGCCGTCGCGCTGCTGCACGAGTCCGGCATGAGCGTGGCGGACGTCGACCGCTGCATGACCCTCGGCACCGGTCATCCGATGGGCCCGCTGGCGCTGCTGGACTTCATCGGCCTGGACATCGCGGCCGCGATCGGCTCGGAGATCGGCCATCCGGCGCCGCCGGCGCTGCGCACGCTCGTCGCCGAGGGCGCGCTGGGGCGCAAGAGCGGGCGCGGCTTCTACACGTACTGACCGTCTTCCCCGACCCGCGCGTCCACCGCATCGCGTTCTCCACGAACGTCGAGCTCGTGGCGCTTGCGCCGGCGCACAAGCCGCGCTAGGCCTCCAGCGCGATCCGCACCCGCTTGTTGTCACGGCCCTTGGACTGCGTGCCGGTGACGCGGACCGTGCCGACCTCGGCCGTCGAGGCGACATGCGTGCCGCTGTCCGCCTGGCGGTCCAGGCCGACGATGTCGACGACGCGCAGCGGGTCGATCGAGCGCGGGATGAGGTTCGCCTTCGAGCGGATCAGCGAGGGATCATGGTCGGCCTGCGCGCGCGGGAGGACGTCGACGCGGATCGGCAGGTCGAGCGCGACCTGAGCGTTGACCCGCGCCTCGACCTCGCGGCCGAACTCCTGGGAGATCGCGGGGAGCGAGAAGTCGGCACGACCGGCGCCCGGGGTCATGTCCGCGCCGGTCACCTGGGCCCCGTGATCGAGCCAGATGACGCCGTTGAGCAGGTGCAGCGCCGTGTGCGTGCGCATCAGCAGGTGGCGGCGCTCCCAGTCGAGGACGCCGTGAGCGGCCGCTCCCGCCGCCGGCAGCGCGGATCCCGGCTCGAGCTCGTGCCAGACGACGCCGTCCCCGTCACGGACGACGCGCAGCACCGCCCCGGCGCCCTGCAGCTCGCCGGTGTCGTGCGGCTGCCCGCCTCCGCCGGGGAAGAACGCCGTGCGCGCGAGCGCGACGGCGCCGCGTCGCGTGTCCACGGCGACGACCTCGGCGTCGAATTCGCGCAGGTAGGCGTCGGTGAGGTACAGGAGATCCGTCGTCATCGCAAACTCTTAAGCAGCCTTACCGCGAGCTTCATGCCGCGTTCATGTGCGGGCGCCAAGATTCGATTCTCTCAGGGACACACACAGCGCGAGTACCGCGCCTCCATAGAAGTTTCGCCGACCGGCCCGCACCCCCCTTGCGGGCCGGTCGCATGTTGTTCACAGGTTGGTCCCAGGATCCTTAGGAAGCTGGGGGCGGAACCTTTAGCGAGCGTTGAGCCGGGTGGCGCAGGATGCATCCAGCGAACGAATCGCAAGTGCACCTCCTCCCAGAAGCACCGACCGGCCCGCCTCGAGCGGGCCGGTTTCGTTTCAGGGCACGTCCCGCCGCAGCGTACGGAGATTTAGGGGGCGTTGAGACCCGCCGCGCATACTTCGCCGAGCGAACGTACCTCGCAAGTGCACCTCCTCCCAGAAGCACCGGTCGGCCCGCCTCGAGCGGGCCGATCTGATTCCGGCCCGCCCGCCCACCGCCTGCTCAGGCCGACGACGCGGGCGGCCCGACGACCGCGCGGCGACGGATCCGTACGGCTTCGACGCGGTTCTCGCGGACGGACTCGACGCGGATCGACCAGCCGTCGGCCTGGACGGTGTCCCCGCGCTTGGGGAGCCGGCCGAGCTCCGCGAAGACGAGGCCGCCGATCGAGTTGTACGCGTCGTTCTCGGCGGGCAGCTCGATGCCGTGATCGAGGAGATCGGTGAGCGCCACGTGGCCGCGCACGAACCAGTCGCCGTTGGCCAGGCGGCGGACCGCGCCGCCTGCGGGGTCGGTCTCGTCGTCGATCTCGCCGACGACCTCCTCGACGATGTCCTCGACGGTCACGAGGCCGGCGGTGCGGCCATACTCGTCGACGACGACGGCCAGCGACGAGCGCTCACGCTGCAGGTCGGCCAGGAGGTCGTCCAGCGGCTTGGTCTCGGGCACGATCAGGGCCGGCTTGACGAGCGGCTCGATCGAGGCGCCCGGGCCGTCCGCCATGTAGAGGCGCGCCAGCGAGTTGGAGTGCACCGTCCCGCGCACGCGATCGGCGTTGTCGTCCTCGGTGACGACGAGCCGCGTGTGCCCGGAGGAGACGCAACGCCGCAGCGCGGTCTCGACGTCGTCGGAGACGTCGACGGTGACGACGGCCGGAATCGGCGTCATCACCTGGCGCGCCTCCTGCTCGTGCAGCTGGAAGACGCCCGCCAGCATCCCGGCCTCGCCGGAGTCGAGCTTGCCGCCGATATGCGCCTGGGAGATCAGCATCTTCAGGTCCTCGGGCGTCCCGCCCTCGTCGAACTCCGCCGAGGGGTCGATCCGCATCAGGCGCAGGATCCAGTTGGCCGCCCCGTTCAGCGCGCCGACGAAGGGGCGCGTGATCAGCTCGAAGATCCCGAGCGGCCGCGCGCAGCGGCGCGCGATGTCCTCCGCCTTGACGATCGCGTAGATCTTCGGCACCTGCTCGCCGGCGATCACGTGGATCGTCGTCACGATGACGTAGGCGATGATCACCGAGAGCGCCACCGAGGCACCGTGCGACAGCGGGCCGAAGAGCGGCTCGAACAGCCTCGCGATCGCGGGCTCGCCCAGGAAGCCGATTCCCAGCGAGGCGAGCGTGATGCCGAACTGGCAGGCCGCGAGGTAGCGGCTGAGGTCGTCCTGCTGGTGGACGGCCGTCGGCGCGCCGCGCAGCCCCTCGCGTGCCTGTTCGTCCAGTCGGCCGCGGCTGGCGCGCACGAGCGCGAACTCCGACGCGACGAAGAACCCGTTCACCAGCACGAGCAGGAGGACCGCCAGGATCAGCAGGACGGTCATGCGGTCGCGGCCTGAAAGCCGCTACTTCGAGGAGGTTCGTCGGGCAAGAGCGTTCGCCGGGGCGAATGTACCAACAGGGACGGCGCGCTCGGCCCGGACTCAGACGAGCTCGTCGATCGTCGCGGCCAGCGTGAGGTCGGCCGCGGTGATCCCGCCCGCGGAATGCGTCGAGAGCGTCAGGCGCACCCTGTTCCACCCGTGGACCAGGATGTCCGGGTGGTGGTCGGCCGCCTCGGCGGCCTCCGCGACGCGGTTCGCGAGCGCCATCGCGGCCGCGAAGTCGGCGACCTCGAGGTCGCGCACGAGCGTCGTCCCGTCCAGGCGCCAGTCGCGGCCCTGCCGCCAGGCGTCGATCTCGTCCGCGGTCAGGAGCGCCATGACTGCGATTGTACGTCGGGGTACCATGTGACGATCGCCTCGATCTCAGATCCCGCCCGGACGTCAGGGTTCTTCCTGCCGGGTATCCCCGCGTCGCGCAACGAGGAGGAGTACGGCCGGCTGCTCGCATGTGCGCAGCGCTCGACGGACTTCCCGCCGATCGAGCGGCGCATCCGCACGCTGGACTGCCGCGTCGCCGGCCGCGACTGCGCGATCGAGGTCGGGCAGCCCGGGCCGGGAGACGGCGCCGAGGTCGTCGCGATCATCGATCTCGGCCGGCACCTCGGCTACGGGGTCTTCACGACGGCGGACGCCGAGGCGCCCGCGCTCCTGATCGGCAAGCCGGTCTACGCGGTCACTGAGTTCTAGCCCGCCGCGACCTCCCGGGCGGGCGGCCTGACCCGCGGGAGCGGATCGGCGAGCGGCTCGCACAGCGCCGCCGGCGCGTCCGCCGAGGAGAGCGTGCGCCGCAGCTGGACGAACGCGATGGCCCCGAGGATCGCCGGGATCCCGAGCTGGAAGGCGCGGTAGGCCAGCACCGCCGCGGTCGCCAGCGCGAGCGGGCTGCCGTAGAGCGAGAGCGCGACGATCAGGCCCCCGTCGGTTCCCCCGATGCCGCCCGGCAGCGGGATCAGCCCGCCGAGCTGTCCGATCACATACGCGAACAGGAACGCGGCGAGCGCGGGAACGGTGCCGAACGCGGCGAACGCCGCCGCCAGCGCCGCGACGTCGAACAGCATGTAGCCCGCGACGCCGAACAGGACCTGCGGGTCGCGCTCGCGCAGCAGCGCGGCGGCGTCGGCGACGCCGTCCGAGATCGTCACCGCGCCGCGGCGCAGCGCGCCCTCGGCGCGCCGCAGCCGGCTGCGATCCGCCTCCGCCGCGCCGACGGCGCCCACGCGCCCGAGCACGAGCGGGAGCACGGCGACGAGCGCGATCGCGGCGACCGCGAGCAGCGCGAGCGTCAGCGTCACGACCTGCGGCCCGGAGCCCGGCGCGATGCCCGCGGCCAGCAGCCCCCCGGCGACGGCCGCCACGAGGAAGTTCGGCGCGCTGGTCAGGAAGAAGAACGCGACGCTGCGGCGCGCGATGTGGCCGGTGCTCATGCCGCCCTGGCGCAGCGCCCAGGCCCCGAGCGCCAGGCCGCCCACGCCGCCCGCGGGCAGCAGCACGTTCGTGGCCTGCTCGGCCATCCCGATCTCGTAGCTGAAGCGCCAGGACAGGCGGCGGCAGAAGATGCCGCGGAACGCGACGACGTACGCGAGTGTCGAGCCGAGCTCCAGCAGGCCCGCGGCGACGAGCCAGGCCGGCTGGGCGTGGGCGAAGCGGGCGCGGACGTCGTCCAGCCCCGGCAGGCTGCTGACCAGCGCCGCGGTGATCGCCGCCAGCACGAGCAGCTGCGCGATGCGACGCGCGAGGCCGCGCGAGCTCAACTCGGGCGGCGGCGCCGCGCCGGCTGCGATCCCGGCCGCCTTCGTCGCCATCCGTCATCCTCCCAGGTCGTTGCATCCGCAACTGTAGCGGCCCGAGGTGAAGCCTTCGGTAGCCTGGGCCCATGGTCGACGCGGGCGCTCCGGGCCTGGACGAGCCTCTAACTGCGGAGCGCCGGCCGGTGATCCTGGCTGTCGACGACGAGCCCGGGGTGCTGCGCGCCGTGGCACGCGATCTGCGCCGCGGCTTCGGCGAGCACTACCGGATCCTGCGCGCCGGCTCGGCCGCCGCGGCGCTGGAGATCGTCGACGAGCTGCGCCGCCGCGGCGAGCAGCTCGCACTCGTCGTCGCCGACCAGCGGATGCCGCAGATGGACGGCGTCTCGCTGCTCGCCGACGTCGACCTGCGCTTCCCCGAGGCGCGGACGGTGCTGCTGACCGCGTACGCCGACACGGACGCCGCGATCCGCGCGATCAACGATGTCGGGCTCGACCACTACCTGCTCAAGCCGTGGGACCCGCCGGAGCAGAAGCTCTTCCCCGTGCTGGGCGACCTGCTCGCCGCCTGGTCCTCGACGCCGGCGGTGCGCGACCCGGACGTGCGGATCATCGGGCACCGCTGGTCGGCCGACTCGCACACCGCGCGCGACTTCCTAGCGCGCAACCAGGTTCCGACGCGCTGGCTCGACGTCGAGAGCGACCAGGAGGCGGCGTCGCTGCTGGCGGCCGCCGGCCTGCAAGGCCCCGACCTGCCCGTGCTCTTCTTCCGCGACGGCACGTTCCTCGAGAACCCCGCCCCGGTGGAGGTCGCCGAGCGCCTCGGGCGTCCTGTCCACGCCGAGCTGCCGTTCTACGACCTGATCGTGATCGGCGCCGGCCCCGCAGGCCTCGGAGCCGCCGTCTACGGCGCGTCGGAGGGGCTGCGAACGCTCGTCATCGAGCGCGAGGCCGCCGGCGGCCAGGCCGGCCAGAGCTCGCGGATCGAGAACTATCTCGGCTTCCCGAAGGGGCTCAGCGGCGACGAGCTGGCCCAGCGCGCAAGCACCCAGGCGCAGCGCTTCGGCGCGGAGATGCCGAGCTTCCAGGACGCGACGGCGATCGCCTGGCGCGAGGGCTCGTTCGTCGTCACCCTCGGCGACGGCTCCGAGGTCGGCGCGCACAGCGTCGTGCTCGCGACCGGCGTGGCCTACCGCCAGCTCGAGGCGCCGGGCGTCGCCGAGCTGACCGGCGCCGGCGTCTACTACGGGGCGGCGATGACCGAGGCGCTGTCCTGCATCGACCAGGACGTGATCGTCGTCGGCGGGGCGAACTCCGCGGGCCAGGCCGCCGTCTACTTCGCCCAGCACGCCCGGCGGGTCACGATGCTCGTGCGCGCGCCGTCGCTGGAGTCCTCGATGTCGCAGTACCTCATCGAGCAGATCGCGGCGATCGAGTCCATCACGGTGCGGCCCGGTTCGGAGGTCGCCGCCGTCGAGGGGAACGGCCGCCTGGCGAGCGTGCGCGTGCGCGACCGCGCGGACGGGACGGAGGAGGACCTGCGGGCCGCCGCGATGTTCGTCTTCATCGGCGCGGAGCCGAACACCGACTGGCTCGACGGCGTCGCGCTTCGCGACGAGCGCGGGTTCGTGCTCGCGGGGCCCGACCTGCTCCAGCACGGCGGCCCGACCGGCTGGCCGCTGGAGCGCGACCCGCTGCTGCTGGAGACCAGCACGCCCGGGCTGTTCGTCGCCGGCGACGTGCGCCACCGCTCGGTCAAGCGCGTCGCCTCGGCGGTCGGCGAGGGCGCGATGGCCGTGCAGCTCGTCCACCAGTACCTCAGCGACCGATGAGCGAGGTCGCCACCGCGATGCGCGCGCTCGACCTCTTCGACGGCGTCGAGGATGCGGCGCTCGAGGAGTTCGGCGCGCGCGGCACCGAGCGCGCCGTCGGCGCCGGCGAGGACGTCGTGCGCCACGGTGACATGCCGACGTTCGTCCTCGTGCTCGAGGGCGTGCTCCAGTCCGTCGTCGAGGTCGCGGGGGTCGAGCGGACCGGCGGGGACCGCCATCTCGCCCCGACCTACGCCGGGGCGGCGCTCGTCATGGCGCTCCAGCCATGGGCGGTCAGCATGCGGGCGCTCGAGCCCTCGCGCGTCCTCGACTTCTCGGCCGAGGACTTCCGCGCATTCGCGCGCTCGCAGCCGACCGTCGAGGACGCGGCGCTGCGACTCGTCTTCCCGATCGCACGGCGCGTCGCCGCGACCGCTCAGCAGCAGGAGAAGCTCGCGGCGCTCGGCACGATGGCGGCCGGGCTGGCGCACGAGCTCAACAACCCGGCCGCTGCGGCCCAGCGCAGCGCACAGGAGCTCGGGCGCGCGATCGACGTGATGCACGCGACGATCGAGGCGTTCGTCTCCAGCGGGGTCGAGCGCGCCGACGCCGCCGGGCTCGTCGAGCTCAAGAACGCGGCCGCCGCGCGCGCGCTGCGTGAGCCGCCGCTGGGCGCCCTGGAGGCGGCCGACCTCGAGGACGAGCTGACCGATCGCATCGAGCCGATCGTGGCCGAGCCGTGGGGGATCGTCGACGCCCTCGTCGCCGCCCGCGTCGACGCGGGCTGGGTCGACGAGGTCGAGCGCCTCGCCGGCCCGGCCACCCAGGCGGCGCTGCGCTGGGTCGCCGCGACGATCGCGGCGACGGGCCTCGTCGACGAGCTGCGCGACAGCACCGAGCGGATCTCGACGCTCGTCACGGCGATCAAGGAGTACACGTACATGGATCAGGGCACCGTGCAGGAGGTCGACGTGCACGACGGCCTGGAGTCGACGCTGACGATCCTCGGGCACAAGCTGCGTGCGAGCTCGATCACCGTCGAGCGCGAGTACGACCGCGACCTGCCGCGCCTGGAGGTCCACGGCTCGGAGCTCAACCAGGTCTGGACGAACCTCATCGACAACGCGATCGACGCACTCGACGGCGAGGGCGTGCTCACGCTGCGCACCGCGCGCGACGGCGACCGCGCGCAGGTCGACGTCGTCGACACCGGGACCGGCATCCCCGAGGCGATCCGCGCACGCGTCTTCGACCCGTTCTTCACCACGAAGGACCCCGGGCGGGGGACCGGCCTGGGGCTCGAGACGGCGCGCCGGATCGTGACCGAGCGCCACCACGGCGAGCTGCGCCTGGAGCCCGGCCCCGGCGGCCGCGGCACCCGCGCGAGCGTCCGCCTCCCCCTGCCCGCCTGACGAGGAGACCGACATGGCCACGTGCACCCACCTGGACACCATCACCGTGCTGGAGCCCGACGGCCGGATCGCCGGCTGCGAGGAGTGCCTGAAGATCGGCGCCCGCTGGGTGCACCTGCGGATGTGCCAGAGCTGCGGCAAGATCGGCTGCTGCGACGACTCGCCCAACCGTCACGCCACCGCCCACTTCGACGAGTCCGGGCACCCGGTCATCCGCTCCGTCGAGCCGGGCGAGGAGTGGAGCTACTGCTACCTCGACGACGTGGCCTTCATCATCGACCGCTGAGATGCGCATCGTCAGCCTCGTCCCCCATGCCACCGAGCTGCTGTTCGCGCTCGGCCTCGGCGACGACGTCGTCGGCGTCACGCACGAGTGCGACTTCCCGCCCGCGGCGACCGACCTGCCGCACGTCACGAGCGACGCGCTCCCCGCGGGACTGACCTCGGGGGAGATCGACGCGGCGGTCCGCGAGCGCACACGGGCGGGCGCTTCGATCTACGGCCTCGACGAGGAGCTGCTGCGCGAGCTCGAGCCCGACCTCATCGTCACGCAGGAGCTGTGCCCGGTCTGCGCGGTGAGCTACGACGAGGTCGTCGCCGTCGCCGAGCGGATCGAGAGCTGCCCGAAGGTCGTCGCGCTGGACCCCAGGACGTTCGGCGAGACGATGGGCGACGTGCGCACGATCGCGCACGCCACCGGCGCCAGGGCGGCCGCGCTGGACCTGATCGCCCGCCAGCGGGCGCGGGTGGACCAGGTGCGCATCGCCGTCAGGGACGCGGCGCGCGTTCGCGTGGTGGCGCTCGAGTGGCTGGACCCGGTCTTCGTCGGCGGGCACTGGACGCCGCAGCTCGTCGAGCTGGCGGGCGGCATCGACATGCTCGGCCTGCCCGGTGAGCCCTCGCTGCAGCTCTCGTGGGCGGCGGTCGCGGCCGCCGAGCCGGAGGTCGTCGTCGTGATGCCGTGCGGCTACGACGCGGCGCGCGCGCTCGAGGAGGCCGAGCTGCACGCCGACGAGCTGCGCGCGCTGGGCGCCCGGCGCGTGGTCGCGATCGACGCTGCGGCGACGTTCTCGCGGCCGGGCCCGCGCCTCGTCGACGGGCTCGAGACGCTTGCCCACATCCTCCATCCCGAGGTGGTGCCGCAGGCTCCGGGGCCCGCGCTCGACCTGGCCCTCTGATGGCGGTCGTCGCACAGGCGCAGGGGGTCGTCAAGGGATTCGGCGGGCGCGCGATCCTGGAGGGGGCCGCGCTGCAGGTGCGCGACGGCGCGCGCGTCGGGCTGGTCGGGCCCAACGGCGCCGGGAAGTCGACGCTGCTGCGGATCATCGCCGGGCTCGACCACGCCGACGGCGGGGCCGTGACGACGCGCCGCGGCGCCGTCGTGGGATTCCTGCCCCAGCTCGTCACCGGCGATGGGCGCACGGTGCGCCAGACGCTCCACGCCGCGCGGCCCGAGCAGGCCGCGCGCCTGGACGAGCTCGAGGACGTCGAGCGGCGCCTGGCCGACCCCGCGCTCGCCGCGGACCTGGGCCGCATGGCGCGCCTGCTGGAGCGCCAGGAGGCGCTCGTGACCGCGCTGGCGGCCGCCGACGTCGAGGGCGAGGCCCTGCGCCATCTGCGCGACCTGGGGCTCGCCGACGACCTGCTCGACCGCCCGACGGACACGCTCAGCGGCGGCCAGGCGAAGCTCGTCGCGCTCGCCGCCTGCCTGGTGCGCCGGCCCGACCTGCTGCTGCTCGACGAGCCCGAGGCGCACCTGGACATCCGCCGGCGCACGCGCCTGGAGGAGCTGCTCGCGGACCTGCCCGGCGCCGTCGTCATGGTCAGCCACGACCGCTACCTGCTGGACGAGACCGTCACCGAGATCGCCGAGCTCGAGCGCGGCACGGTGCGGATGTGGCAGGGCAACTACTCGGCCTACGCCGTCGAGCGGGAGCTCGAGCTCCTGCGCCGGCGCCGGGACTACGTCACCCAGCAGAAGGAGATCGCGCGCCTGGAGGAGTCGATCCGGCGCTTCAAGGACTGGGCCAACCGTGTTCCGGACGAGCGCCACATCAAGCAGGCGAACAACAAGCGGCGCCAGATCGACCAGATGGAGAAGGTCGAGCGCCCGGTGCTCGAGCGCCGCCGGATGGCGCTGCGGCTGCGCGGCGCGGTGCGTGGCGGTGAGCGCGTCGTCGAGCTGCGTGACGTCGAGTTCGACCCGGTGCTGACCGGCGTGGACCTGAGCGTCATGCGCGGCGAGCGGGTCGGCGTGATCGGCCCCAACGGCGCAGGCAAGACCGTGCTGCTGCGGTTGCTCTGCGGCGAGCTGGAGCCCACCTCCGGCGAGCGCTGGGCGGGCCCGGCGATCACCTTCGACCACCTCACGCAGACCGCGCACGAGCTGCCGCCCGACGCGACGGCGCTCGAGCTCGTGCGCGCGACCCGCTCGATGCCCGAGGACGACGCGGTGCGCCACCTGATGGGGTTCCTCTTCGACTACGAGCAGGTGCGCCGGCCGGTCGGCACGATGAGCGGCGGCGAGCGCACGCGGCTGCGCTGCCTGCAGCTGATGCTGGCCGGCGCGAACTGCCTGATCCTCGACGAGCCGACGAACCACCTCGACATCGACGCCGTCGAGGTGCTCGAGGGGGCGCTGGAGGCCTTCGCCGGGACGGTCGTCGCCGTCTCGCACGACCGCTACTTCCTGGACCGCATCGCCGACCGGATCGTCGAGGTCGCCGACCTCGAGGTGCGCTCGAGCGAGGGTGGGTTCAGCGATTGGCTGAGGCGCCGCGGCGGCTACGCCACCGAGATCGCACCGAACACCGCGGCCGCCGACAGCGCCACGCAGCCCAGGTAGCCGATCGCCGGCAGGCGCCGGTCGTCGGCGATGCGGAACGCGATCCCGGCGAGTACGCCGAACAGCAGGCCGCCGCCGTGACCGCCGATCGAGACCCCGCTGATCACGAAGCTCAGGCCGAGGTTCAGGATGATCAGCATCCCGATGTCGGTGCGCAGCGGGTTGAAGCCGCGGCGGTGCAGCTCGACGGCGGCGGCGCCCATCAGGCCGAAGATCGCACCCGAGGCACCGACCGTCGGCGTGCCGGGATCGAACAGCAGCGCGCCGAACGCGCCGCCCAGCAGGGCGGTGAAGTACAGCGTGAGGTAGCGCGGGATGCCGAGCTGGGGCTCGAGCATCTGCCCGAGGATCCACAGCAGGTACATGTTGAAGCCGATGTGCAGCCAGCCGGCGTGCAGGAAGCCGTAGCTCACGAGCCGGTAGTACTCGTGCAGGATCGTGACGGCCGGGCCGAAGAGCTCGAGCCGGCGGAACAGCGCGTTGCCCTGGCTGCCGGTCCCGGTGGCGAGGAACAGCAGCCCGTTCAGCGCGATCAGCACGATCGTCGCCGTCGCCGCGTTCGCGCGTGCGCTGACAGCGGGCATCGAGGTGACCTTCGTCTTCTGCCGTGAGCACTCCGGGCAGCGCATACCGACGGGGCTCGGCGTCATGCAGTCGGGGCAGATCGGCCGGCCGCAGCTCGAGCACGAGACGCGCGTCTCGCGGCCGGGGTGGCGGTAGCAGGTGGGAAGCGCCTGGGTCGTCATGCGTTCCCGATGAGGCTAGTGGACCCATCCGCAAGTCCGGCGGGTTCCCGGCGGCGCATCGCCGCCCGTGGCGCCGTCCTCGGTCGGGGCAATGCCGCCGGCATTGCCCCCTCCCTGCGTCCTTGCCACGAACGACGATGCATCCGCCGGATACCCCACGGGACTTCCGGACAGATCCACTAGGCTCCCGCGCATGGGCATGGCCGACGGCTTCCAGGAGGTCATCGACTCCCTTCCGGACGACTGGACGGACCTCGAGCTCGATCTGCGGATCTTCGACGAGGCGCGCTACATCGAAGCGGCGACGTTCCTCGTCACCTGCAACGCCCAGCCCTACTCGCACCACGACTGGCACTGGCGCATCCTCTGCGCCCACCGTTTCGGGCACGCCGCGGCGGCCCAGGCCGTCCATCGCTCCCTGCTGTTCCTCGACGAGGCGGGCATCGACGGCGAGTTCGAGGTGCGCGAGGTCCGCACCGGCCGCGCGCCCGTCTTCCATGCCTGGGGGCGTCCGGAGAGCGTGCGCGAGGAGTTCCGCCGCCTCCACGACCAGTAGCGATGGCCGGCGTCGTCGCCCTGGTGCCGGACCTGCTGTTCGGATCCAGGGTCCAGGCCGCGCTGACCGGCGCCGGGCACGAAGTGCGGCTCGTGTCCGAGCCCGCCGCGGCGCGCGCGGCACTGGGGCAGGCCGACGTCCTGGTCGTGGACCTGGCGACCGATGCGATCGACGGCCCGGCGCTCGTCGCCGAGCTGATCGCGCAGGACGCGCTCGGCGCCACGCGCACGCTCGGCTTCTACAGCCATGTCGACGTCGCCACGCGCGAGCGCGCCGAGCAGGCGGGTTTCGACCTCGTCGTCCCGCGCTCGCGCATGAACCGCGAGGGCGCCGATCTCGTGGCGCGGCTCGCGGCCGGCTGACTGCGGCTACGGCGCGTTGGCGAACCGCGTGTCGAACATGGCGCCGACGTCGGGCGCGCGTCGCACGATGCCGAACCGTGCCTCCCATGCCGCCCAGCGGCGCAGCAGCGCCGGCCGGAGCGTGCCGAAGCGCCCGCCCGGCGGCACGAGCGCGGGCCGCACGGCGGCGAACTCCGCCACGGCGGTGGCACGGTCGGTCCCCGGAGCCGCCCGCACCAGCGCGTTCACCGCCTCCGCCGGCGCGGCGACCGCTGCGGCGTAGCCGCGCCGCAGCGCGCGCACCGTCGCGCCCACGAGCGCCGGGTCCCTGCGGACCGTGTCGCGCGTGGCGGCGAGCACCAGCTCGGGGTAGGCGGGTGCGCCGAAGTCGTCGACGCGGAACTCGCGCGTCCCGGGCCGCCGGCGCGCGAGCGCGACGCCCTCGGCGTTCCAGAACCCGGTCGCAGCGTCCACGCGGCGCGCAAGCAGCGCCGGGACGGCCTGGAAGCCGATCGTCACCGTCCGGACCTTCGCCGGATCGCCGCCGTCGCCCTGCACGATCGAGCGCAGCACGGCCAGGTCGCTCGGCAGGCCGGTGACGCCGGCGCGCCGGCCGGCCAGGTCGCGCGGGCGGGCCACGCCCGGCTGCGCGAGCACCGCCGCCAGCGGGCGCTGGACGAGCGCCAACACCCCGACGAGCCCCGCGCCGCGGGCGTCGGCGATCGCGAGGTCGTGGATGTCGAGGTAGGCGAAGCGTGCGCGCCCGGCGCGCAGCAGCTTGACGGCGTCCGTCGAGCTCGAGGGGATCTGGACGTGCAGTCGCACCCCGGCCGCTCGGTCGTAGCCGCGCTGGACTGCGAGGAACGTCCCGCTGTGGACCATGTTCGGCTGGAAGTCGAGCAGCAGCGTGGCCGGCGTCGGAGCGGATCCGCGCTTCTGCGCCCCGCCGCAGCCGGAGACGCCCACGCAGGCGATCGCGAGCACCGCGGGCAGGAGGGCCACACGCCAGGACGAACTGTTCGGGGTGGCCATCGGCGGGGGAGGTTAGGATCTCCCGATCGTCGGCACTCCCGTCCTCGAACCGAAAGGAGCCGTCGTGGAACCGAAAGGGTGGCCCGCCTACGTGGCGGAGCTCGTCGGCACGTTTCTCCTCGTCTTCTTCATCTGCCTGGTCGCCACCGTCAACTCCAGGGGCGTCCTGGGAGTCACGGACTGGGCCGCCATCGGCCTCGTCCACTTCCTCGCGCTGTCCCTGCTCGTCGCGGCCTTCGCGGGTGCCTCCGGCGCACATCTGAACCCGGCGGTCACGGTCACGCTCACTGCGATGCGCAAGATCCGCGGCGGCGACGCAGCCGTCTACATCCTCATGCAGTTCGCCGGCGGAGTGCTCGCGGCGCTGCTCGTGAAGGCGCTCCTGAAGACCGCCGGGCGGGCCGCGAACTACGGCGCTCCGGCGGTGAATCACGCCTACCTCTCCAGCAACCTCGGGGGCTCGGCGGCGGAGGCCATCGGAACGGCCCTGTTGCTCGCGGCGATCGTCGGCTCGGCGATCATCCTGGAGAACAGGAGCTCGCTCACGCCGCTCGTGATCGGTGCGGGCCTCGGCACCGCGCTCCTGGCGATCGGGCCGCTGACGGGCGGCAGCTTCAACCCGGCGCGTGCGTTCGGGCCGGCGCTCGTCGGAGACGCGTTCAACGGGTTCGGCACGTTCGTGCTCGTGTACGTCGTCGGGCCGGTCGTCGGCGGGCTCGTCGCCGGGTTCACGATCCGGGCGGTGTACCCGACCGAGGCCGAAGCGGCCGAGGCCGTCGAGCCGCCCGGCGAGCCGGAGGCCGAGGTGGAGGGTCACGCGGCGACCTGACCGCCGACCCGCTTCGCTCCTCCCGCCCGCGGCGCCGGGAGGAGCCCGGCGGCGCATCCGTAGACTCCCGTCGAGCGATGCGCCGCCGTGTGACGTTCTCCCGCAACTACACGCTCTCGCTCTCGCGGACGTGCCAGTGCTACTGCAAGTACTGCGCGTTCTCGACGCACAAGGCGCACCTGTACGCCCCCGACGAGGTCGACGGCCTGCTCGACGAGGCCGTCAGGCGCCGCGCGAAGGAGCTGCTCGTCCTCACCGGTGAGCGCCCGGAGGTCGATCCGATCGTCGCCGCGCGCCTGCGCGAGCACGGCCACGGGGACTTCACCTCCTACGTCGTGTGGACCTGCCAGCGCGCGCTCGAGCGCGGCCTGCTGCCGCACACGAACCTCGGCGTGCTCAGCCGCGAGGACCTGGGCCGGCTGCGTGAGGTGACCGCCTCGCAGGGCCTGATGCTCGAGTCGATCTCCGAGCGCCTGATGGAGACCGTGCACGCCGGCTCGCCGACGAAGCACCCGGCGCGCCGGCTGGAGACGATCCGCGCGGCCGGCGAGCTGCGCATCCCGTTCACGAGCGGCATCCTCGTCGGGCTGGGCGAGACCGAGCAGGAGCGCATCGCGTCGCTGGAGGCGCTCGCCGAGGTCCAGGCGCACTACGGCCACATCCAGGAGGTCATCCTCCAGAACTTCGTCCCGCACGAGCGCTACTACGGCCGCGAGCCGGCGCAGATCGCCGACGCGAGCGCCCAGCGCTACTGGCGCACCGGGATTGGAGACCAGCCCGCGATCCCGTTGCCCGACTGGGCCTGCGAGGTCACGATCGACGACATGGTCCGCCTCGTCGGCGAGGCCCGGCGCCTCATGCCCGACGTCGGCATCCAGGTCCCGCCGAACCTCGCCGACTGGTGGCCGGAGCTCGTCGCGGCGGGCGCGACCGATCTCGGCGGCCTGAGCGCCAACGGCGACCACATCTCGCCCGAGCACCCGTTCCCCAGCCCGCACCAGGTGCGCAAGCGCCTCCTGGAGGACGGCATCGCGCTCACCGAGCGCCTCTGCGTCTACCCGCAGTACATCGACTCAGGGTGGGTCGACCAGGGCGTGCTCGACACGATCCGCCAGCGCTTCTGGAGCTTCATCCCGCGCAGGGGCTCGGGGCGCACCGAGCCGCCGCGGCCGATCCGCCCCGACCTCGCGGCGGGCGCGATCGCCAAGGGGCGCGCGGGCGACTGGCTCTCACCCGACGAGCTGACCGCGCTGTTCGCGGAGACGCGGCCCGAGGCGATCGAGGACCTGCGCCAGGCGGCGGACGAGTTGCGCGCGGAGGTCGCGGGGGAGACGGTGAGCTTCGTCGTCAACCGCAACATCAACGTCTCGAACATCTGCACCGTCGGCTGTGCGTTCTGCGGCTTCGGGCAGGGCAAACGCTCGCCGGAGGCCTACGAGCACGACGCCGCCGACTTCACGCGCCGCGTCGGCGAGGCGATTGAGTTCGGTGCCGGCGAGCTGTGCATCCAGTCGGGCATCCACCCGGACTGGGGGCTCGAGGACTACCTGGGCTGGCTGCGCCTTGCGAAGGCGACCGCCGCCGACCTGGGCGCCGACCTGCACCTGCACGCCTACAGCCCGATGGAGATCGCGCACATGTGCGACGTCAGCGGGCTGCCGCCGGCGGAGGTCTTCGCACGGCTGGCCGATGCCGGGCTGGGATCCACGCCCGGCACCGCGGCCGAGGTGCTGCACGACGGGGTGCGCGAGCGGATCAGCCCGAACAAGCTGCCGGTCGCGCGCTGGGTCGAGATCATCGAGGCCAGTCACAACGCCGGCCTGCGGTCGACCTCGACCGTCATGTTCGGCCACATCGAGGAGCCGTGGGAGCTCGCCGAGCACATGCGCGTGATCCGCGAGCTGCAGGAGCGCACCGGCGGCATCACGGAGTTCGTGCCGCTCTCGTTCATCCCGTTCCACACGCTGCTCGGGCGCACGCACGGGATCGAGGAGATCAGCCGCGAGGAGAACCTCAAGCACACCGCCGTCTTCCGCCTCGCGCTCGGGCGCAGCATCACCAACCTGCAGGCCAGCTGGGTGAAGATGGGCCTGGACGCCGCCACCGAAGCCCTGCGCTGGGGCGTCAACGACCTCGGAGGAACCCTCATGGAGGAGAGCATCAGCCGCCTTGCCGGCAGCTACCACGGCGTCATGCTCGAGCCGCGCGATCTCGCGGCGGCCGCGCACGCCGCCGGGCGCCCCGCCGCCGAGCGCGGCACGCTCTACGACCTGCGCGCGCACTACCCGGTGGGCGTGCTGCCGGAGTCCGATGCGGACCACGCCGCGGTCGGCGACGCGCTCAGCGGGCGCGAGGTGGCGGCATGAGCTCCGGCGCCGCCGACGGCCAGGCGATCACCGCCGAGGGCCTCGAGAAGCTCAAGGCCGAGCTGGCCGAGCTCGAGGGCCCTGCGCGCAACGCGCTCTCCAAGCGCATCCTCGCCGCACGTGAGGAGGGCGACCTCAAGGAGAACGCCGAGTACCACATCGCCAAGGAGGACCAGGCGCACCTGGAGACGAAGATCCTGCGCCTGCGCGAGCGCCTGCGGCTCGCCGTCGTCGTCGAGGCCGACCACGGCGCCGCGGTCGTCGGGTTCGGCAGCGTCGTCACGGTGACGGACACCGACAGCGGGCGCGAGCAGCGCTTCACGATCGTCGGACCGACCGAGGCCGACCTCGCCGCCGGGAAGCTCTCGAGCGAGTCGCCGGTCGCAACCGCGCTCGTGGGTGCGGCCCCGGGCGACACCGTCGACGTCCAGACCCCGCGCGGCGTCAAGCGCTGGAGGGTCGACCGGCTCGGCTCCTGAGCCGGGTCAGCCGGTGTGCCTCGGGGCGCACGTGCGGTAGTGGCGCGTGTCGCTCAGCGCGTGGTTGTGCGTGAGCCGCACGCCGATCTTCACGGTGAAGCGCCCGGCCGGCAGGTTGCGCAGGTCGACGGGCGCGCGCAGCTCGGCGGCGCGCCGCCGGACGATCGCCCGCCGGCCGCTGACCGCGATCGTCGCCGAGATGATGCGCAGGCCCTTCGGGGCGCGCAGGCGCACGCGGAAGGCGCGGCGGCTGAGGCAGGCGCGCGTGCCGGGCAGGCCGACGACGACCTCGCCGATCGTCAGGCGCTTCGCAGCGGGCGGGGCGGGGGCGCGAGGCGCGGGCGGCGCGGTGGTCGCCGGCGGCGCCGCGGCGTCCTGCGCCAGCGCGACGATCGTGGTGGCGTCCGCCACGGGGGCGACGGCCTCGACGTTCCCGGCCCGGTCGGTCGCGATCGTGCGGAACTCGTAGGCCCCGCTGGACGGCGCGACGTAGACGAACGACCCGGTCGCCGCGCCGGTGGTGTCCGTCCCGACGGGAAGGAAGGCGATCTGGCCCAGGCGGCGCACCTCGAGGCGCACCTCCGCAAGGCCTGCGGGGTCCGCCACGCCGCGCGCGGCGCCGCTGCCCACGTCGTGCGCAGCGTAGGTCACGGTGATCGCCTGTTGCCGGGCACTCGCCGGCGCCGAGGCCGCTGAGAGGGGCCGCGCGTCGTCGGTCGTCATCCCGCCGGGGCCGGCGTCGAAGATCGCGTGCATCGCCGGGGCCTGCAGCGCGGTGGTCCACCAGCCGACCTCGTCGATCGTGCCGCTGAAGGGGTCCATCGGCGCGGGCGTGACGCCGGTCGCGCGGTCGGTGCCGATCGTGAACGGGTCCGGCAGCGAGTCCTCGTCGTTGATCGAGCCGTTCGTGCCGGGGCCGAGGGGGGCCTGCGCCTCCTGGACGCCGTCGACGTAGAGCGCCAGCCGCTGGGCGTCGACGTCGCGGGTGAGCGCGAGCAGATGGTCCCGGCCGTCGGCGACGGCGCTCGTGCCGGTCAGCTGCTGCCCGCCGGAGTCCGGGCCGAGCGCCGTCCCGTCGCGCACGAACGCGGCCGCGTGCCCGTCCTGGACGCGCAGTGCGACCCAGGGGTCGGAGTACGTGGCGGGGCAGGCGTCGCCGCACTCGCGCAGCGCCGCGACGGCGGCACGGCCGGCGGCCTGCGTCGTTCGCACCCAGGCGAGCACGGTGAACGAACCGCCCGCCGGGTAGAGGCCGGCGTCGTCGGCGACGAAGACGCCGCTGTCGAGGCCGTTGAAGACGAAGCCCTTGCCGACGATGCCGGGGCCGTACAGCAGCCCGCCGGCGGCGAGGCCGTCGCGGCCGGCGATCGCATCCGTCGCGTCGCCCTCGGCGCGCCAGAGGCTCGTCAGGCCGGCGCCCGCGGGCGCGAGTCCGGTCGCTCCCGCCGCCTGGGGCGACGCCGAGGCGACGGCGAGGAGCAGGAGCGTGACGAGGACGGCTGGCCGCACCCCGTTGCCATCGGGCATGGCGCGCGAACGCCTGACTGCGCGTCGTACCACCGTCCGCGGGAGGCCCCGCTCCTATGCAAAGAGGTCCTCCGCGCGTGGACGAACCAACGTCCCGGCCCCCGGCCCGTCCTCCTGCGTGACATGCCGATCGAGGCCGCTGACGGCGATCGCGGGGACGCGCGAGTCCTTGCCGCGCACGAGATCGGCGGCCGCGGCGGCCTCGTCGGCGATCGCGATCCACGTGGCGTGCAGCTCGCGCCCGTCGGCGTCCGCGCGCCCGCGCCAGTCCTCGAGCGGGCCGAGCCCGGCGATCCCGATCGCGACGTCGACCTGGCCGTGGCGCCAGGCGCGGCCGAACGAGTCGGTGATGACGACCGCGGGGCGCCGGGGCAGCGCCGCGCGCAGGCGGCGCGCGCTCGCGTCAGGGTCACGCGGGAGCGTCACCAGGCGGTCGGGCGCGCCCGCGTTGGAGGCATCCACTCCGGCGTTGGCGCAGACGAAGCCATGGTGCGTGCGGCAGATGAGCACGCCGTGCGCGGCGCGCACAAGCTCCGCGCTCTGGTCGAGCACGACCTGCACGTGGCGCGGGTCCTTGTCGTGCGCCGCGGCGAGCTCGAACGCCTGCCGCGAGGGGGTCACGCCGGCCAGGTCCGCGATCGCGCCCTCGGCCTTGGAGACGACCTTGTGCGCGACGACGAGCACGTCGCCGGGGCCCAGGTCGCGCGCGCCGGCGGCGAGCAGCAGGGCCGCGAGGTCGTCGCCCGGCTCGACCTCCGGCAGCGGCTGCAGCGCGGTGACCTGCAGGCCGCTCATGCGCGCGCGACGCGACTCAGCGCATCACGCGTATAGAACGCGGTGCGCCGCGGTGCGCTCGCGAGCGCCTGCTCGAGCGCGTCGAGGTCCGCGCGCGTGTCGACGTCCAGGAGCAGCGAAGGCAGTTCGCTGATGCGCACGCTCGCGCCGGCCGCGCGCGCGAGCTCCTCGTGGCGCGCGCAGCTGTCGTCACCGAAGCTCGGCGTGATCACGTCGGGCGGCGTCAGCAGGAGCGCGTTGGTTCCGGCGCCGTGGCGGTCGGGCACGATCACGACCTCGGGGTCGTCGGAGAGCCGCTCCAGCAGGTCGTCGAGTTCGGCGGCGTCCATCGCCGGGGCGTCGCCGGGCAGCAGCAGGGCGTGGAAGGCCCCCTCGCCCAGCGCCCAGTCGATGCCGCGCTGCGCAGCCTCGCTGTGGCCGTCGGTCGGCTCGTCGGCGACGACCTGCGCCCCGTAGGAGCGGGCCAGGACCTCCGCGTTCGCATCGCCGGTGACGACCACGACGTCGTCGATCCGCCGGCAGTGGCGCAGCGCCTCGAGCGCGTCGGTGAGCATGCCCGTCGCCAGCGCGACGCGGTCCGACGGGCGCAGGCCACCCTCCGCGAGGCGCTGCTTTGCGTGCGCGAAGCGCTTCACGGGGAGGACGACGACGACGCTCATGGGCCCATTCTTACGGCGTCGGCCAGATCGAGCGCCTCGGCGGCGACGGCCCGCCGCGTGGCGGCGTCGCCCATCAGCGTGTCGGCGAGCCGCACCGGCAGGTCGTGGACGCCGTCCGCCTCGTCGGCGAGCAGCGCGTCGGCGATCCCGGCGTAGGCCTGCACGATGCCCGCCGTGCTCACCGGCAGCCCTGCGCCCTCCATGAACGCGGCGGTCGGGCCCTTCAGGACCGCGCCGCCGACGAGCGGCGAGACGGCGACGACGGGCGCCGCAGCGGCGCGCAGCGCCGCGCGCATCCCGGGAACGGCGAGGATCGGCCCGATCGAGATGATCGGATTCGAGGGGCCGATCACGATCGCGCGCGCACGTGCGATCGCCTCGAGGACGGCGGCCGTCGGCCGGGCGGCGTCGGCGCCGTCGAAGGCGACCTCGACGATCGGCTCGGCGGCGCGCAGGCGGATCATGAACTCCTGGAAGGCCGTCCAGCCCGCGGGCGTGCGCACGCGTGTGCGGACCTGCTCGTCGCACATCGGCAGGACGCGCCCGCCGG
>DATCDC010000128.1:0-10281 GCA_036510915.1 Solirubrobacteraceae bacterium
CGCCACTCGTTCGCCAGCCTGCTCCTGCACGAGGGCCGCAGCGTCATCTACGTCGCCCGCCAGCTCGGCCACGACCCGCGCCTGACGCTGACCCGCTACGGGCACGTCATCGACGAACTCGAGGACCAGCCGCGCACCGACGCCGAAGAGACGATCCGCCGGGCACGCGTTCCCCACCGTGTTCCCTCTCAGTTCCCCCCGACCCAGCTCACACCCGCCGGGGCGGAAGGCGAAAGGACCGAGAAACTCAGTGCTGACGGGCCTTCCGCGGTAGTGGAGCCAAGGGGGATCGAACCCCTGACCTCCTGCTTGCAAAGCAGGCGCTCTCCCAGCTGAGCTATGGCCCCGCGGCCGGCCGAGTGTAGCGTGGCGCGGGCGCGCCCTCGGCCGTTCGCGGGGCATCCACACGGCGACGGGTGCGCCTCGCGGCCTACAGGCCTCTGGGGCGCACCCGCAGCGTCCTTGCCCTCCAGTGGCAGGAGCACATGTGCCGTGGTAGCGCGCCACCTGTTCCCCGACGAAGCGGCGCGCGGATGTGATGCACGGAGCACTTCGGCGTGCGCCCAGCGGTCCTGAAGCCGGTGTGGGCGGCCGTGGACGCTCGTACGGGCGCGGCGAGGGTGCGACTCAGAGCCGCACGTCGCCCGTGGCGACGATCACGACGTCCCCGGAGACGCGCACCAGGTCCCCGTCCAGCTCCGCCACGAGCCTGCTCGGGCGGCCCATCGCGACGCCCTGATCGACCATCACGCGGTCTCCGCCGCAGCGCTGGTGGAGGTACGCGCAGAGCGGCCCGGCGGCGGATCCGGTCGCCGGGTCCTCGATCGGGCCGCCCTGACCCTCGAAGAACGACCGCGCCTGGGCCATGCCCAGCTCCGGCTCCGCGGCGACGACGTAGGCGCACGCGGCGCCATGAGGGCTCAGGACCGCCAGCAGCTGGTCAAGCTGCGGCGCGCAGCGCTGGAGGACGTGCGGGTCGCGCACGGGGATGATCAGGTGCGTCAGGCCCGTGCCGACGACCTGCGGCGGCAGCTCGGGGTGGCCGTCGGCGGGGTCGAGCCCGACTGCGGCGAGCGCCTGTGCGGCGTCCGGCTCGGGGCCGAAGACGGCGGGCTCCTGGAGCATCGACGCCTGGGCGCGGGCACCGTCGGCGCTGAACTGGACCTCGACGCGCTGGAGCCCCGCAGGCGTCTCCTGGACGTAGCGCGCCTCGTGCTCGCCGCGGCGGGCGGCCACCGCGACGGCGGTGCCGAGCGACGGGTGCCCGGCGAAGGGCAGCTCACCGTGGCTCCACCAGATGCGGTTGCGGTAGGTCGCCCCCGCCGCGGCCGGCGACTGCACGAACGTCGTCTCCGACAGCCCCGTCTCGCGTGCGAACGCGAGCATCGTCACGTCGCCGAGCGTGTCGGCGTCGTGGACGACCGCAAGCTGGTTGCCCTCCAGGGGCTCGGCAGCGAAGACGTCCAGCCAGGTGAGCGGATAGGTCAGAAGTCGAAGTCCTTGGGCGGCTTCTGCTCGAACCAGAGCTTGTCGTGCTCGGGCGTCTCCTGCAGGAACTCGGGCGTCTCCTCGAGCTCGTCGTGGTCGGCCGGCTCCGCGGCGGGCGGCTCGGGCTCGGGCTCCGGGTGTGGCACGGGCACGGGCGGCGCCTCGCGGCGCTCGGCCTCCTGCATCTCCTCGAGCGTGAACTGCCGTGTGGGCTGCTCGGGCTCGGGGAGCGGCGCGTGCGCGGGCTCTGCCGCCGGCTCGGGCTCGTGCGCCGGCGCCGGCGCAGGCGCCGCTGCCGCGAACTCGAACGGCTCATCGGTCGCCGGGACCGATCCGTCCTCGGCATCAGCAGGCGGCTCGTGTGCTGCATCCTCGGCCGGCCCAGCAGCACCGGCGCCGAACGCGTCCCGCTCCAGGCGGGACAGCTCGGACGCCTCGGCGCCACTGCGGCGCTTGAGCTCGAGGTGCTCGCGGATCGCGTCGTCCAGGAGTCCCATCGGCCCCGAACCCTACTCCGAGCGGGCGGCGGCAGCGGCTCCTGAACGCTCGGTGCGGTTCTTGCCGGCGCGCTTTGCGCGATAGAGCGCCGCGTCGGCCTCGGCCACCAGGGCCGCTGCGTGGGTCGGGCCCTCCCCGAGTGCGGCCACGCCGACGCTGACCGTGACGCGGATCTCGTGGCCCTTGTCGTGGTCGAGGATCAGGTGCGCGACCGCACCACGCACGCGCTCACCGACGCGCGCCGCGCCGTCGAGGTCCGCACCGGGCAGGATCAGCGCGAGCTCCTCGCCGCCGTAGCGCGCGGGCAGGTCGACGTCGCGGGCCTCATCGCGCAGGACCTGCGCGACCTCGCGCAGCACGTCGTCGCCGACGAGGTGGCCGAAGCGGTCGTTGACGAGCTTGAAGTCGTCGATGTCGATCATCAGCAGGCCGACCGGCTCGGGGAAGCGGCGGGCGCGCTCGATCTCGTCGGCCAGGCGCTCCTCGAAGCGCCGGCGGTTGGCCAGGCCGGTGAGCTCGTCGGTGACCGCCTGGCGCTCGACGCGCTCGTGGAGGTCGACGTTCTCGATCGACGTGGCGGCCTGCCCGGCGAGGTAGTCGAACAGCTCGCGCTCCTCGGTCGTGAACCGCCGGCCGGCACGCGCGATCGCCACGACGGCGACGGTCGCGCCGGCACGCGAGCGCAGCGGCAGCGCGAGCGACGAGGTGACGGTGTCGGAGACCTCGCTGGGCTCGCCCGTCGCGAGCGCCTGCGCCTCGGCACGGCCGAGCGCGGCGCCGTAGGTCTGCGCGTCGCCGGTCGTCGCGACGCTGACGAGCGGCCCGGTGTGCCCGCGGCGCACGGACGCACGGCCGGCGCCCGCGCCGACGCCGTCTGCGGCAGCCGCGACGACGACCTCGAGCAGGCCGTCGCGATCGAGGTTGGAGGCGATCGCCTCGCCGATGTTGCGCATCGCGGCGCGCAGGCGCTCACGCTCGATGCGCAGCTCCTCGACGCGCGCCTCGAGCTGACTGGACATCTTGTTGAACTCGCCGCCGAGCTGGGCGAAGTCGTCGCGCCCGACGGTGGGGACCCGGGCGCTGAAGTCGCCGGCGCCGACGCGCCGGGCGGCGATCAGGAAGCGCTCGAGCTGGCGGTGCAGCGAGCGCGCGATGAACCACGCGAGCGTGAGCGCGAGGATGAAGAAGCCGGCGAGCAGCGCGGCGATGAGCAGCCGGTCGGTGTGACGCGCATCGCCGCTGACGGCACTGGGTTCGAGGACGGTGACCCGCGCGTCCTGCCCGGCGAAGCCCGGGACGTCGAAGCTCGCGCCGCGGTAGCTCCCGCTGGGCGTATGGATCGTCCCGCGCGCGGCGGGCATCTTCGCGCCGCCGGCGCCGGCGATCGTCGAGCCGAGCACGCGGCCGTCGATGGTGACGACCGCGTCGACCCCGGTCAGCGACGCCACCCGCGCGGCGAAGCTCGGCGCGGTGCTGACGGCGACCTGCAGGAGGCCCTGATGGGCGCCGCTGGAGTCGACGAGCTGGTGCCCCGAAGGGAAGACGGCGGGGTCGACGAGCTGCTGCGCGGGCGGGGACAGAGAGCCGGACGCGCGGGCGTCGGCGACAGCGATCGGCCCGCGGGTGAGCTCGATGCGCGTCGCGCCGTGGTGGCGTGCGATCGCCGCGAAGCGCCGGTGCAGGGCGACCGGGTCGTGCGTGCGCAGTGCCGCAGCGATCTCCTGGTCGCTGCCGATCCGCAGGGCGAGGCGGTCCGACGCCGCGACGAGCTCGTTGCTCAGGTTGATCGCGACGCGCTGCTGGCTGGCCAGGCGCGCGTCGGCCTTGCCGGTCGAGCTTTCGTCGACGAGGCGGAACAGGACGAATCCGACCGACACCATCGGGACGACGACGACCAGGACGAAGAACGCGATCAGCTTGCTGCGGAAGCTCATCGACGAACCCCGGCGGCTAGACTGCGTGGCCCTGAGGGGCTATAGCTCAGTTGGGAGAGCGCCTGGATCGCACCCAGGAGGTCGGGGGTTCGAGTCCCCCTAGCTCCATGAACCGGACCCCGCGACGCGGGGTCCGCCTCGTTCAGCGGGTGCAGGAGCGGCCCCCCGGCGCGCGGCCGTTGCGGGAGCCGGTTGCAGAACGTCGGCGGCACATGAGCCCTATCGGCAGATATACGAGTGTTCCGTAGCACTTGGGTCGACATTCGCGGTGTTTGCTGAAATTCCGCTGTCATCTCGCTGGCCTCCGATCAGCCCAGCAGCCCCAGCACCCGCTCGGCGACCGCCTCGGCGGTGATGCCCAGGTGCTCGAGGACCTCCGGACCCGGAGCCGAGGCGCCGAACCGGTCGATCGCCACGGAGGCGTCGACCCAGCGCGCCCAGCCCATCGAGACGGCGGCCTCGACCGAGACCGACGGCAGCCCCGGGGGCAGGACCGCAGCGCGGTAGGCCTCGTCCTGGGCCTCGAACAGTTCCCAGCTGGGCATCGACACGACCGTGGCGGCGACCCCGCCCGCCGCGAGCAGGTCCGCGGCGCCGAGCGCCACCTCGACTTCGGTGCCCGTGCCGACGATCACGGCCTGCGCCCCCTCCGCCTCGCGCAGCACGTAGGCGCCGCGCGCCAGCCCGCTCGCGGGGGCCAGGCCGCCCTCGCCGCGGTCGTAGACCGGGGTGTTCTGGCGGCTCAGCGCCATCGCCGCCGGGCCCTCGAGGTCCTCGACGATCACGCGCCAGGCCTCGGCCGTCTCGTCCGGGTCGGCGGGGCGCAGCACCGTCAGCTGCGGGATCGCGCGCAGCGCGGCGAGGTGCTCGATCGGCTGGTGGGTCGGCCCGTCCTCGCCCAGGCCGACCGAGTCGTGGGTGAAGATCCAGGCGACCGGCAGGCCCATCAGCGCCGACAGCCGGATCGAGCCGCGCATGTAGTCGGCGAACTGCAGGAAGGTCGAGCCGTAGGGCCGAACGATGCCGCCGTGGCCGGCCATGCCGTTGACGGCGCCGCCCATCGCGTGCTCGCGCACCCCGAAGTAGACGTTGCGCCCGGCCTGCGTGTCCGTGAAGCGCTCGCTCTCCCCGCCCGGGAAGAGGGTGTTCGTCGAGCCGCTGAGGTCCGCCGCGCCGCCGACCATGGTCGGCACGTGCGGGCCGAACGCCGCCATCGCCTCCTTGCCGGCGACACGCGTGGCGAGCGCGTCCTTCGACCACTTCGGCGGGAGCGAGGCGGCGAACCCGGGCAGCGGCCTGCCGGCCCAGGCGGCGTCCCACTCCTGCGCGCGGCCGTCGTCCTCCGAGCGCCAGCCGGACATGGCGGCGTTCCACTCGGCCTGCAGCGCGGCGCCGCGGGCGCTCTGGTCCATGTGGGCGGCGACGTCGTCGGGTACGTCGAAGTGCTTGTCCGGGTCGAGGCCCATGACCTCCTTCGTCGCGCGGACCTCGTCCTCGCCCAGCGGCGAGCCGTGCGCGCCGCTGGTGCCCTGCTTGTTCGGCGAGGGGTAGCCGATGATCGACTTGATGCGCACGAGCGAGGGGCGCTCCTCGTCGCGCATCGCGCGGTCGATCGCCAGCTCGAGCGCCTCGAGGTCGTTGACGTCGGCGACCTCCTCGACGTGCCAGCCGTAGGCCTCGAAGCGCTTCGTCGTGTCCTCCTTGAAGGACAGCGACGTCGGGCCGTCGAGCGAGATGTCGTTGTCGTCGTAGAGGTAGACGAGCCGGCCCAGGCGCAGATGGCCCGCCAGCGAGGCGGCCTCGGAGGCGATGCCCTCCATGAGGTCGCCGTCGGACACGATCGCGAAGATGCGGTGGTCCTGGGCGACGGCGCCGAAGCGCTCACGCAGGAAGCGCTCGGCCATCGCCATGCCGACGCCGTTGGCGAAGCCCTGGCCGAGCGGACCGGTCGTCATCTCGACGCCCGGGGTCACGTGGACGGTGTCGCGCTCGGGGTGCCCCGGCGTGATCGAGCCCCACTGGCGGAAGGCCTTGAGGTCGTCCATCGAGACGCCGTAGCCGCTGAGGTGCAGCATCACGTAGAGCAGCGCCGAGCCGTGGCCCGCGCTGAGCACGAAGCGGTCGCGATCGGGCCAGAGTGGGTCCTTGGGGTTGTGGCGCAGGATCCGCTGGTAGAGCAGGTAGGCGGCGGGCGCCATGCCCATCGGAAGCCCCGGGTGGCCGGAGTTCGCCTGCTGCACGGTGTCCATCGCGAGCGCGCGGATGGTGTCGATGGAACGGCGGTCGATGTCGGTGGTCACGCGCCGTAGTATCGCCCAATGCTCCACCCTGCAAACCGGCGCGCATGACGACCATCTGCCTCGTCGAGATCCCGAAGGGGTCCCGCAACAAGTACGAGTGGGACGAGGAGCTGCAGGCGATCAAGCTCGACCGCTTCCTCTTCTCCTCCGTCGTCTACCCGACCGACTACGGCTTCATCCCGGACACGCTGGGCGAGGACGGCGATCCGCTCGACGCGATGGTGTGCGTCAGCGAGCCGACGTTCCCGGGCTGCGTGATCCCGGTGAAGGTCATCGCGCTCTTCCGCATGCGCGACGACAAGGGCGTCGACGACAAGGTCTGCTGCGTCCCGCTCGAGGACCCCAACTGGAACCACATGGAGTCGCTCGACGACCTGCCGCAGCCACTGCGCGACGAGATCTCGCACTTCTTCTCGATCTACAAGCAGCCCGAGGGCAAGCACGTGATGGTCGACGGCTGGTTCCCGCGCGACGACGCGATGACCGCGATCGACGAGGCGCGGGCGCGCTGCCGGGAGCTGCGCACGTCCGGCGAGAGCTGATCACGCGGGGGAGGTTCCTCCCCCGCGTGCGGTAGGCCGCTCACCCCCGCTGCGCCGAAGAGACCCCCCAGCGCGGGGGCACGATCTCCCGTGGTGCTCGACCCGCCGGAGCGGATGATTTTCGGCGGAGTCCAGTTGTCGACCCGCGGGGGGAACCATGGGACGCAGACTGGCCAATGAGGCGGCACGGCTGCCGCTGCTCAAGGCCAACAGGAAGTCATCGGATCATGTGGCGGTCGGGGCATGCTGACCGATCAGCTGCCGCTCGAGGCGGGCGAGGCAAGGAGCGGCTTCCGGGCGCGCAGCGCCCCGCCGGAGTCCGAGCAGGACAAGCGCCTCGTGCGCCGTGCCGTCGCCCGGGCCAAGGAGGGCGACCGTGACGCGCTGCGGTTCCTCTACGTGCGCTACGCGGACAGCGTCTACGGCTACGTCCGCAGCATCGTCCGCGACGACTTCGAGGCCGAGGACATCACGCAGCACGTCTTCGCGAAGCTCATGACGGTCATCGTCAAGTACGACCAGCGCAGCGTGCCGTTCCTCGGCTGGCTGCTGCGGCTTGCGCACAACGCGGCGATCGACCACCTGCGCAGCCGTCGCGCCGTGCCCGCCGAGGAGATCTTCGGCGCCGACACGCGCGCCGACGACAACGCGGCGGAGCGCACCGCGACGCTGCAGGAGGCGCTCGCGACGCTGCCGGCCGACCAGCGCAACGTCGTCGTCATGCGCCACCTCTGCGGCCTGACGCCCGGCGAGATCGCCGTGCAGATCGGCCGCTCGGAGAGCTCGGTCCACGGGCTCCACCACCGAGGCCGCCGCGCGCTCCAGGCCGAGCTGCAGCGCCTCGATTCCGCACCTTCGATCGCCGGAGCACTGACGTTCGCATGACTCTCCAGCAGTCCATCCAGCACACCGGCGCGCCGGTCCCGTTCGTCCGCCTCGATCAGCACGACCCTGAGCTCTTCGAGCAGCTCATGGCCGCCGTGCGCGACGTCGCGGGCGCCGGCGCCTTCACGATGGGCCGCCATCTCGACCTCTTCGAGGCCGACTTCGCCGCCTACTGCGACACCGACCACGCGATCGGCGTGTCCTCAGGGACCGAGGCGCTCACGCTCACGCTGCGGGCGCTCGAGATCGGCCCCGGGGACGAGGTGATCGTCCCGGCGAACTCGTTCATCGCCACGGCGGAGGCCGTCAGCGCCGCCGGCGCGACGCCGCGGCTCGTCGACGTCGACCCCGAGACGCTCCTGCTGACCGCCGAGCTGGCGGCCGAGGCGCTGAACCCGAAGGTGCGCTGCATCATCCCGGTGCACCTCTACGGGCGCACCGTCGACATGGAGCCGATGGCCGAGCTGGCGCGCTCTGCGGGTGTGAAGCTCGTCGAGGACGCCTGCCAGGCGCACGGCGCCGTGTATCGCGGGCGGAAGACCGGAGCGCTCGGCGACGCCGGCTGCTTCAGCTTCTACCCGACGAAGAACCTCGGCGCGTGGGGCGACGGCGGGGCCGTCACCACCGACGACGCCGAACTCGCCGATCGGATCCGCCTGCTGCGCTCGCACGGCGAGCGCCCGCGCTACAACCACCGCGTCGTCGGCACGACTGCCCGCCTCGACGCCCTGCAGGCCGCGATCCTGCGCGTCAAGCTGGGCCGCCTCGACGAGTGGAGCGACCTCCGCCGCACGGCGGCCGCCGCGCTGCGGCTCGCGCTCCAGGGCTCGGGGGTTGAGCTCCCGGCCGTCGCGGGAGCCGGCGAGGACCACGTCTACCACCTGTTCGTCGTGCAGTGCGACGACCGGGACGCGCTGCGCGCCGGGCTCGACGCCCGCGGCGTGGCGTCCGCGATCCACTACCCGACTCCCATCCACCGGACCGGGGCCTACAAGGGTCTCGGGCTGGAGGCGGGGAGCCTGCCCGTGGCCGAGGAGGCCGCCGGGCGCATCTGCTCACTCCCGATGTTCCCCGGCATCACGCCGGAGGAGATCGAGGCCGTGGCCGACGCTGTCAAGGAGACGAGAAACGCATGATCACGCACGAGCCTCTCGGGGTCGCCGTCATCGGGTTCGGGTACTGGGGCCCGAACCTCGCCCGCAACGTCGCACAGCATCCCGCGCTCGAACTGCGCGGCCTGTGCGAACGCGATCCACAGCGCGGTCTCGCGTTCGGCGATCTCTACCCGGACGCGCCGGTCTGGCGCGACCTGGACCAGATGCTCGAGGACGAGTCGGTCGACGCGGTGATCGTCGCCACGCCGCCGAGCACCCACCACCCGATCGCCAAGGCGGCGCTGGAGGCGGGCAAGCACGTCCTCGTCGAGAAGCCGCTCGCCAAGACGGTCGCCGAGGCGCGCGACCTGATCGACCTGGCGGACCGGCGCGGGCTGGTGCTGATGCCCGGGCACACGTTCGTGTACAGCCCGCCCGTGAACAAGGTGCGCGACCTGATCCGCGACGACGTGGTCGGCGAGGTGTACTTCGTCACCTCGCAGCGGATGAACCTGGGCAAGTACCAGGCCGACGGCGTCATCTGCGACCTCGCCCCGCACGACATCTCGATCCTCCTCTACTGGCTCGACGAGCCGGTGCTCGAGGTCTCGGCCTCAGCGCGGAGCATCTTCCAGAAGGGCGTCCCGGAGACGGCCTTCCTGACGCTGACCTTCGTCAGCGGGACGCAGGCGAATGTCCAGGTCTCCTGGCTCGCCCCACGTAAGATGCGCGAGATGACGGTCGTCGGCAGCCAGCGGATGATCCAGTACGACGACAACGCCTCCGACGAGCCCGTGCGGCTCTACGACCGCGGCATCGAGTTCTCGCCGCCGGCGACGTTCGGCGAGTACAAGCTCACCTACCGCAGCGGCGACATCGTCGTGCCGCGCCTGGAGCCCTCCGAGCCGCTGGGCCTGGAGCTCGGCGACTTCGCGAACGCGATCCTGACCGGCGAGACGCCGCGCTCCTCGGCCCAGCTCGGACTCCACATCGTGGAGACCCTCGAGGCCGCGGAGACCTCGCTGCGCGAGCATGGCGCACCGGTGAGCGTCGGCCGCTCGGAGCCCTTCCACCGCTACCGCGGGAGCGGCATGCTGCTCGGTCAGCCGGCGGGTGCGCCGGCGGCGCCGATGGAGTAGGCAAGACGGGGCGACGGGTGCCGGACTGCTTAGCCGCAGCGAACGAGCGCGCTGACGCGCAGAGTGCCGGAGGCGCGGAGCGTCAGCCCGAATCTGCTGCCGCGCCTGAGGTGAACACGACGGCTGGCGATCATCTGCCAGTCCCCGTGACGCTTGACACTGACCCGCAGGCGCGCGAGTCCGTTCTGGGCTGCGAACGTCGGCAGTGCGCCGCTCAGGCGCAGGCGACCCCGGGAGGCGCGGATGCGGTGCACACCGTGCAACTCCAGTGCCACGATCGCGCCCGACCCAGTCGTGCTGGCGCACGCGTTTGTCGCGTCAGCGGCCTGGACGGTCGACCGGGCCCCCGGATCGGCTGAGAGCACCTCGAACGTGTAGACCGCCGACGTCGCACCGCGGGC
>DATCDC010000129.1:0-30535 GCA_036510915.1 Solirubrobacteraceae bacterium
CGGGATGCTCGAGGACGAGCCGCAGGCGGCCGCGTTCCTCGCCGTCATGGAGCGCACGCTGCCCACCGGCTGCGTCGTCGTCGCGGACATGTGCATCCCGGGCTACTGGCTCGGCGGCTACCGGCGCGTGCCGCTGCCGCGCACGCTCGCCTACCCGATGGGCTGGGGCACGCTCGGCTTCGGCTTCCCGGCGGCCATCGGCGCGGCGCTCGCGGGCTCAGGCCCGGTCGTCTGCGTGGCGGGCGACGGCGGGTTCCTGTTCGCCTGCGGCGAGCTCGCCACCGTCGTCCAGGAGCAGGTGCCGCTGACGCTGATCGTCGTCGACGACGGCGGCTACGGCATGCTGCGCTTCGACCAGCAGCAGGCCGGCGAGCCGCCGTTCGGCGTCGACCTCGCGCGCCCGGACTTCACGGCGCTGGCGGCCGCCTTCGGCGTCGGCGCCGACGCGGTCGACGGCTTCGGCACGGCGTTCGAGACGGCGCTGGCCGCCGCGCTCGCGGCCGGCGAGCCCCGCGTCATCGTCGTGCGCGCGCGGATGAAGCCGCCGCCGACGACCTCGCCGCGCTGGTATCGCAGGGAGGGCTAGCGGCCGAGCGCCGCCAGCGCCTCGGCGCGTGTGAGCTCGGTGTTGTAGATCGCGCTGCCCGGCTGCTGCAGCCGGCCGCCCGCGGCGAGCGTGCCGGTGTCCACGGCGGCGAAGCCCAGCTCCTCGATCAGCTCTGCGACCGCCGCCTTGGCCTGCGCGTCGTCGCCGGCGAGGAACAGGGCGAGCCGCTCGTCGTCGATCCGCGAGGCGTCCCCGCGCGCGGCGAGCGTCGCGAAGTACATCGTGTTGAACGCCTTCACCACCCGCGCCCCGGGAAGGCGCTCGGCGAGCAGTTCGCTGGACGTCGTCGCGCCCGCGTCGAGCGCCTCGATCTGCCCGTCGCGCCCGGGGTAGTAGTTGCCGGCGTCGACGACGATCCTGCCGGCGAACGGCGCCGGGGGGAGGGCGAGGCTGATGCCGAACGGGATCGCCACGATCACGAGGTCGCCGAACGACGCCGCCGCCTCGACGGTCGCGGCCCGCGCGTTCGCCCCGAGCTGGTGCTCAAGCGGCTTGAGGCTCGCCGGCCCGCGGCTGTTCGCGATCTGGACGCTGTGACCTGCGCGTACGGCCAGCTGGGCGACCGTCGCGCCGATCTTCCCGCTGCCGATCACCCCGATGTTCATGCGCGTGGACGCTACTCCCCCGCGCATCCGCGCCTCAGCGCAGCGCGGCATGCATGACGAGCATGTACGCCGTCACCATCGCCGACAGGCTGACCGCGAGCCCGAGCGCGAGCTGCGTGCGCCGCAGGCCGAGCGCGACACCGAGCAGGGCCGTGGCGGGCCCGCCGATCACGAATGGGCCGACGAGGCCGAGCGCGATCGCGCCGTGGTGCTCGGTGAGCGCGTTGATCCACTCACTGCGGCGGCTGCTGCCGCCCGCCGCGTCGTCGTCGCGCTCGCCGCGATCCGGGAGCACGCGACGGACCAGGTTGCGCCAGGCGCGGCGCGCCGGCGGCATCAGGCGCTCGCCCCACGCCACCAGCGCGATCGTCCCGCCGACGCAGCCCACGAGCGACGCGATGTAGATCGTCGGTGCCGACAGCTCGAACGCGTAGCCGACCGGAATCCCGACGAGGAAGTTGAAGAAGCCGAGCACCAGCACGATGACGACATAGAGGACGCGCACGACGATCAGAACGCCCAGATCAGCGGGACGACGAACACCGCGACGACGAAGAACAGCGCGAGCATCGGCAGGCCGAGCCGCCAGTAATCGCCGAAGCGGTAGCCGCCGGGGCCCTGGACCATGAGGTTCGCCGGGGTCGCGATCGGGGTGATGAACGCGGCCGCAGAGGCGACGGCGAGGCTCATCAGGACGGGCCGCGAGGACACGTCGAGCTCGCCCGCGGCCGCCACGGCGATCGGGATCATGATCAGTGCCGTCGCGGTGTTGCTGATCACCTGGCCGAAGACGGCGGTGATCACGAAGAGCCCGATCAGCAGCACGTGGGGGCCTGCGCCCCCGACGGCGTCGACCAGGGCAGTCGCGATGTCGTCGGCTGCGCCCGTCGTCTGGATCGCGGTCGAGACGGGGATCATCCCGGCGATCAGGAACACCGTGCTCCACGCGACGGCGCGGTGCGCCTGCTCGGCGTTCAGCACCCTCAGCACGACGATCGCACCGGCGGCGAGCGCGCCGGCGACGGCGGCGGGCACCGCGCCGGTGGCGAGCAGGACGACCATGACGCCGAGCACGGCGATGGCGCGCTTCGCGCCGCGGCCGAGGGGCACGGTCTGGCGGCGCAGCGCGTCGGGTGCGTCGACGACGAGGACGTCCGGGTCGGTGAGGTGCTCGTCGAGCGCTCCCCACGTGCCCTCCAGCAGCAGGGTGTCCCCGGCAGCGAGCGTGACCTCGCCGGGGCCCGCATCCTCCCCCTGGCGCTGGACCGCGAGCACGATGAGGTCCCCGCTCTCGGTGGCCATCCCGGGGAACACGGTCGCGCCGACGAGATCGGAGCGTGGCGGGAGCATGACCTCCGCCACGCCCGAGCGGCGGGTGAACAGCTCCTCCGGCACCTCGTGCCGGGCGAGGACGTCGCGATCGATCGCGTAGTCGCCCATCAGCGTGCGGGCGTGCCCGCTGAGGTCGGGCGGCATCGACCGTGGGTGGCGCTCCGGAAGCAGCCGCGGGGCGAGCACGGTGAGGATGACGATCGCGCCGACCGTGAGCGGGACGCCGACGAGCGCGAACTCGAAGTACCCGAACCGCCCGCCGGCGGAGTCCGCCGCGGCGTTCGAGACGAGGATGTTGACGGGCGTTCCGGTGAGCAGCAGCAGCGAGCCGGCGTGCCCGGCGAACGCGAGCGGCAGCAGCAGTTTCGAGGGGGCGCGCGCCAGCCGCACGGCGACCACGACGGTCATCGGCACGAGCGCCGCGACGGCGCCGTTGACCGTGATGATCGCCGCCAGCAGGGCGACCAGCACGAGGAGCGACACCGAGAGCCGGCGCTCGCGCCCCCCGGCCAGGGCGATCAGCCGCTGCCCGGCCCAGGTCGTCACGCCCGCCGCGTCAAGGCCCTCGCTGACGATGAACAGCGACGCGATGAAGATCACCGTCTGGTCGCCGAAGCCGGCGAATGCCTGGTCCACCGAGATCACGCCGGTGGCGTAGAGCGTCAGCGCCGCCCCCACCGCGACGATTCCGACCGGCAGCCGGTTCCAGACGAACAGCCCGACCGCGCAGCCGAGGACGATGAAGGTGATCGTCGAGTCGGCCATCCGCGGCCGCCTAGCGCCGGCTCACACCGGCGAGCCGGGCCCGAGCGGGATGCCGAGCAGGTACCACGCGGCGAGGAGCACGGTCCAGACGACGGCGATGATGATCGCGTAGGGCAGCATCAGCGCGATCACGGTCCCGATCCCCGAGTTCTTGTCGTAGCGCGCCGCGAAGACGACGATCAGCGGGAAGTAGGCCATGATCGGGGTGATGACGTTCGTCGGCGAGTCGCCGACGCGGTAGGCCGCCAGGACGGTCTGCGGCTCGACGCCGAGGCGGATGAAGAGCGGCACGAAGATCGGCGCCAGCAGGGCCCACTTGGCGATCGCCTGCGGGATGATGAGGTTCACGATCGTCGTCAGCAGCACGACGCCGATCAGCAGCCACACCGTGCCGATGTGGACGTGCTCGAGGAGGTCGCCGAGCTTGACCGCCGCGACCGTCGCCATGTTGCTGAAGTTGAAGTACGCGATGAACTGCGCGATCAGCAGGAACAGGAACAGCAGCCCTGCCAGCCCCGCCCAGGACTTGGTGATCGCGTTGATCGCGTCGGTGGCCGTCCTGATCGTCCCCGCGGCGCGCCCGTAGGCCAGGCCCGCGACGAGGAACGCGAGCGAGATGATCACGACGAGGCTGTCCATGAACGGCGAGGTGCCGATGATGTCGCCGGTCTTGGGGTTGCGCAGCGGCGCGCCGGAGGGCAGCGTCAGCAGCGCGATCAGCGCGATCACGCCGAGCAGTCCGAGCCCGGCCCAGCGCAGCCCCTTGGCCTCGTCGGCCTCCGAGACCTCGACCCCGGTGTCCGGCTCGGCGCCCTGGATCTGCTCACCGGTCCCGGCGTCGGCGGGGTCGTAGGTCCCAAGGCGCGGCTCGACGATCCGCGTCGTGATCAGCGCGGCGACGATCGTGATGAGGATCGTCGACCCGATCCCGAAGAAGAGGTTCGAGGTCAGGTCGATCGTGCGGCCGGGCTCGACGAGGCCGATCGCCTCGTTCGTGACCTCGGTGAGGATCGCGTCGGTCGGCGTGATCAGGAAGTTCACGCCGAAGCCCGCCGCGACGCCCGCGAACGCCGCCGCGATCCCGGCCAGCGGGTGTCGCCCGACGCTCATGAACGCGGCCGCCCCGAGTGGGATCAGCACGAGGTAGCCGGCATCGGACGCGACGCTCGAGATCACCCCCAGGAAGACGATGATGTACGTCAGCGAGCCCACGGAGGAGACCGCGACGAGCTTGCGTATCAGCGCCCCGATCAGGCCCGAGAGCTCGGCGATCCCGACGCCGATCATCACGATCAGGATGATCCCCATTGCCGTGAAGCCCATGAAGTTGCTGACGAACGAGGTGAACAGGAAGCGGATGCCCTCGGTCGTGAGCAGGCCCTTGACCTTGGCGGTCTCCTGGACCGGCTTGTAGGCCTTGGCGTCGGCCTGTCCTGCGGGCAGGTACAGCTCCTGCGCGGTCGACCCGCCGATGTCCTGCTGCTCGACGGCCGCGGCCGGCGGCTTGATGGTCTCGTAGGTGATGCTGACGTTCGCCCAGTAGAGGACCTGGGAGAGCACGATCACGATCGCGATCAGCGCGAGGAACAGGATCGCCGGGTGCGGGACCTTGTTCCCGACGCGCTCGATCCCGCCGAGGATGCGCTCGAGCAGCGTGGGTGCGGCACCGTCGGCCGCGGTCGCGTCGGCCGCGGTCGCGTCGCTCATGCCGGGAACGCCTTCGCGTAGCGGCCGAGGAAGTCGGCCTCGGCGACGATCGCGTGCTCGAACTCGCTCAGCAGGACGCGCTCGTTGGGCCCGTGGATGTTCGCATAGCCGTCCGTCGTGCCGACCAGCAGGGCCTCCGCATCGGGCAGCGCGCCGGCGAGCGCGCTGACGATCGGGATCGACCCGCCGCTTCCCGCGAGCAGCACGTCGGCGCCCCACGCCGCGGCCCACGCCTCGCGCGCCGCGGCGTAGGCCGGGCCGGTGGTCGCGGCCGAGAAGCCGTTGCCTGTGGGCCCCGGCTGCACGTCGATCTCGATCCCGAACGGCCGCGCGCCGCGCAGGTGCTCGATCACCGCGGCCTGCGCCTCACTCGCGTCCTGCTCGGGGTGCACCCGCACGTTGAGCACCGCGCGGGCGTGCGGCGAGACCGCATTGACCGCGCCGTCGACCGACGGGACGTCGATCCCGATGACGGTGATCGCCGGCCCCGACCAGATCCGCGAGCCGAGCCCGCCGCCGCCGATCAGCGGCACCCCGTCGAGCACCGTGCCCAGCTCGCGGAACTGCTCCTCGCTCTGCGCGGGCCCGTCCCACTCGTTGCGCCGCAGCCCGGCGATGGCGACGTTGCCCTGCTGGTCGTGCAGCGTGGCGATCGCGTGGATCAGCGCGAGCAGCGCGTCCGGCGCCGCGCCGCCGTACTGCCCGCTGTGCTTGCCGGACTGCAGCGTGCGCGCCTCGAGCGTGACGTTGGCCATGCCGCGCAGCGCCGTCGTCAGCGTCGGCGTCCCGGGACTGATGCTGCCCATGTCCCCGATGATCAGCGCGTCCGCGCGGAAGAGGTCGGGGTCGGTCGGGGGATAGCTCGTCAGCGCGCCGCTGCCGATCTCCTCGTAGCCCTCGATGCAGATCCGGACGCCGACCGGCGGCCGTCCATCCCAGGCGCGCAGCGCGCCGACGTGGGCGACGATGTTCGACTTCGTGTCCGCCGCGCCGCGCCCGAACAGCGCGCCGTCGCGCTCGGTCGGCTCGAACGGCGGCGAGTCCCACTGGGCCTCGTCGCCGGCCGGGACGACGTCGTAGTGGCTGTAGAGCAGCACGGTGGGCGCGCCGGGCGGGGCCGGGATGTGCCCGACGACGACGGGCGCGGTGTCCGGGAGGTCGAGCCGCCCGACCTCGACGCCGGCCTCGGCGAACAGCTTCGAGGTCAGCTCGAAGGCCTCCAGCAGCGGCGCGTCGATCACGCCCGGGACCGACACCGAGGGGATGCGCACGAGCTCCTCCAGGTCCCGGCGCAGCTGCGGCATGAGGCCGGCCACGCGCGCGGCCGCATCACCCGAGGATTCCGATTCGCCCTGCACTCCCGCTCCTCCGCTCGTCATGCCCGCATCGTGTCGGTCCTGCGGGCCGCAGCGCAACATACCTGGCGTATCGGCAGGCGCCAAACGTGGCGGTCAGCGTCCTGATTCCATCGCGCCGCAGAGCCGCACGGCGTCCGTTCCGGGCACCCGTGTGGGCACGCGGCCGAGCAGGTCGATCGCACTGCCCGGCTGCGGCGCCGTGCGGTACGTCGACGTGCAGGCGAACTCGTCGACGCGGAACGTCGCCTGGCCGTCGGCGGCGACCGTCACGTCGTCGAGCGTCCCGAGCAGCGGGATCCGCCGCAGCGTCAGCGCGCTCGTGTCCGCGATTCGCAGGACCTGCCGCGGCGCGTCGCCGCAGCCGTGCGCGTACAGGCAGCCGTTGACGAGCGCCTCGAAGCCTGCGGCGACGACGCTCCCGCCGATGGCGGCGCCCGTGAGCGTCGAGCGAGCACGGGCATTCGTGCTGACGTCGTTGCCGTAGGTCGCACCGAGCGCGACCGCGCGATGCGATCCGCGCCGGCAGGCGGACAGCTCGGCCCGGTCGCCCTGCGACGCCCGGCGCACGAGCAGCGCGCGCTTCCCGACGAGCAGCGGCGTGCTGCCGGGCACGCAGCGGCGGGCGAGCGGACCGGCCAGCGCGCTCGGGGCCGCCCCGGCGAGGACGATCGCGGCGAGGACGACGCCGGCCACCCTGCGCGACGCGCTCGGCCATCGCGGCGCGGGACGGGCGCTCACGGGCGCGTGCTCTCCCTTCGCAGCGCGGACTTCTTCGACGTCGGACACGATCCCATCGTGACGTGCACGGCCGTTGCGAGCACGCCACGCCCGGGCGGGGTCCTCGCGACCGTCGCCGATCGAACCTCCACTGGTCGACGCGCGGCGCCGAGGCGGGCGCTGCCTGTCGGCTACCGTCGACCACTCCGCGGCGCGCCCCGGGGCGTCACCGCTCATCGAGCAGACAGGACCGACGATGGAGCAGGCCGTCACCCCGCAGGAGTCGCACCTCAGCCACCGATCGAACTGGCTGAGGGCCGCGGTGCTCGGCGCCAACGACGGGATCGTCTCCACCGCCAGCCTGGTCCTCGGTGTCGCGGCCTCCGGCGCGTCAGCGGCCGCGATCATGACTGCCGGCATCGCCGGCCTTGCGGCCGGTGCGCTGTCGATGGCCGCCGGGGAATACGTCTCGGTGAGCTCCCAGCGGGATGCCGAGGAGGCGGACCTGCGGCTCGAGCAGCGCGAGCTCCGCGTTGACCCGGGCGGCGAGCTGCGCGAGCTCGCCGAGATCTACGAGGGCCGCGGACTCCCCGCCGAGCTGGCCCAGCGGGTGGCTGTCGAGTTGACCCGCGCCGGAGCGCTGGCGGCCCACGCCCGTGACGAGCTCGGCCTGGAGGAGCAGCGGCGGGCCCGCCCGCTGCAGGCGGCATGGACATCGGCGCTCGCCTTCTCGGCCGGCGCGATTCTGCCGCTGGTCACCATCGGCCTTGCTCCCGCGTCGGTGCGGGTCGCGGCCTGCGTGGCGGCGACACTCGTCGGCCTCGCCCTGCTCGGCGACACCGGGGCCCGCCTCGGCGGTGCGCGGCGCCTGCCGGCCACGACACGCGTCCTCGCATGGGGTGCGGTGGCGATGGCCGTCACCGCCGGCATCGGCGCCCTCGTCGGCCAGGCCACCGGCTGAGCCGTCCGAGGTTCTCGCCGACCACCGGCGAGGCGCTCTTCGACCTGCCGAGCGAGCTGCGGCCGGGGCAGGGGTGCATCAGCGGTCGCTGAGCGTCGGCATGGCGGGGCCGATCTCGCGGTGCACGAGGACCGCGCGCCGGATCGCATCCGAGCCGAACCGGTCGCGCACCTCGTCGAGCGTGTCGTCCAGGGCCGGGGAGCGGCCGTCGAACGGCAGCTCGAGCTGCGCACCGTCGTCATCCGCCAGGTTCGTCAGCGAGATGCCGAGCAGCGTCAGCCCGCGCTCGGCGACGAGTGGCGCCGCCTCGGCGAGCAGGCCGCGCGCGAGGCCGAGCACGGTGTCCGTGCGCCGGGTCGCGCGTCGCAGCGAGGCGGAGCGCGTCGCGCGCTCGTAGTCGCCGAAGCGCAGGCGCAAGACGACGGTCCGGCAGCCCAGGCCCGCCCCGCGCAGCCGGCGCATGACGCGCTCGACCAGGGCGAGGAGGACGGCGTCGACCTCGGCATCGCTGCGCGGCCGGCGCCCGAGCGCGGACTGCGAGCCGAGCGAGCGCCGGCGCCGCCCGACGCGCACCGGGCGCGGGTCATGGTTCGTGGCCAGCGCGTGGAGGTGCCGGCCCGCATGGCGGCCGAGCAGCGCGACGAGCGCGTCCTCGCCCGCGGCGGCGAGCTGCCCGATCGTCAGCAGCCCGGCGGCGTGCAGGACGGCGCCCGTCTTCGGCCCGACGCCCCAGATGCGCTCCACTGCCAGCGGATGCAGGAAGTCGCGCTCGCTCTGCGGGTCGTCGCCGACGACGAGCAGCCCGTCCGGCTTGGCGAGTCCGCTGGCGATCTTCGCCAGGTGCTTCGTCCGCGCCACGCCGACGGTCAGCGGCAGCCCCACCTCGGCCCGCACGCGCGCGCGCAGGCCGGCGGCCGCCTCCGCGGGCGGACCGCAGATGTGCTCCATCCCCCGGACGTCGAGGAACGCCTCGTCGATCGACACGCCCTCGACGAGCGGCGAGGTGTCGCGGAAGATCGCGAACACCGCCCGGCTCGCGGCGCTGTAGGCGTCCATGCGCGGACGCACGACGACCGCGTCGGGACACAGCGCCCGCGCGCGGCGCCCGCCCATCGCCCCGCGCACCCCGAACGCCCGCGCCTCGTAGCTCGCGGCGAGCACCACCCCGCCGCCGACGATCACCGGCCGGCCGCGCAGCGCCGGGTCGTCACGCTGCTCCACCGAGGCGAAGAAGGCGTCGAGGTCGGCGTGGAGGATGGTCGCGGGCAAGGCGAACACATGTTCGTGTCCGGGGCCCGGGAGGTCAACCGCTGCATCCGTACGTGCGACGCATTGCACAAACCTCGAGCCGCCAGGGAAGGAAGGTGGCGGACGCGCGTCCTTGCTCGGGCAAGACCCCAGAAGGAGCTCAACGAACACCGAAAGCGAGACGTGCTGTGGTCTACCTCATCGTCGGATTGGATCGGAACAACAACCTCGAGCCCTGGCATGGGAACGTCGCCGCCCGCGACGTGGCCAGCGCCGAGAACATCGGCCGCGATCGCGCGCGCAGCCACGGCGTCGACCTCGTGCTGGCGGCCGTGATCGGCCCAGGCCCGGCGGTCATGCCGGGCGGGGCGCGCGGGCTGCGCAGGAGGGCTGCCTAGTGGATCTGTCCGGGACTTGCGGATGGGTCCACTAGCGCCTGGGCGCCACGTCTCGGTCACTGCGCGCCTTCGCCGAGCACACCGCGTCAGCCTGCGACGCCCGGGGTGCCGGTGAGAGCACGTCACTCGGGCTCGGCGAGCTGGGCGAGCAGGCTCTGGGAGTCCTCGATGCTGGTGGTGATGAGCTTCCTGGCGACCTCGAGCAGCTCGGTGGTGCGGGGGTCCTTGATGGCGTAGTAGACGTTCTTGCCTTCGCGGCGCGCCACGACGACGTCGCGATTGCGCAGGGCGCCCAGGTGCTGCGACGTGCTGCTCGCATCCAGGCCGAGCGCCTGCTGCAGGTCGCCGACGGTGCGCTCGCCGTCGCGCAGGAGCTCGAGGATGCGCACGCGCACGGGGTGGCCGAGCACGCGGAACAGCTCGGCCTTGACCTGCGAGACGCGCGGCTGTCCGGCGGTGTCGCGGCTGGGCATCAGCGCTGATCCTCTCGCAGGGGGTGGCGAACGAGATCCAGCGCGCCGAGCAGGGCCTCGGCGATCGCGGTGGGCGTCGGCGGACACCCGGGGACGCGGATGTCGACCGGGAGGACGTCCTCCAGCGGCCCGACGAGCTCCGCCGGGTCCCCGATCACGCCGACGCCGAGCGCGCAGTCGCCGAGGGCTGCCACGAGCCGCGGCTCCGGCATCGCGGCGTGGGCGGCGCGCAGCGGCCCGAGCATCCGGGTGGTCACGGCGCCCGTGATCAGCAGCACGTCGGCGTGGCGCGGCGAGGCGACGACGGAGAGGCCGTGGCGGGCGAGGTCGTAGTGCGGGCCGGCGGCGTTCGTCAGCTCGTGCTCACAGCCATTGCACGATCCGCAGTCGGCGTGCCGGAGCGCCAGCGAGCCGGGCTCCGCGGGCGCGGCCAGCGCGACCGACCGTCGCAGCTGCTGCAGGCGCTTGAGCAGGACGAACATCGGTCAGCGGTCCACACAGGCGTAGCAGAGCTCGAAGCTCTTGTTGATCAGGGGGAAGTCGGGGAGGATCGCGCCGGGAACCACGCGGGCGAGCACCGGCCAGTTGGCGTACGAGGCGGTCCGCAGGTGCAGGCGGACGATGTGGTCCTCGTCGGCTTCGACGCAACAGACGGTCGCGCCGCGCGGGCTCTCGACGCACGCGACGCCGAGCGCGGCCGGCTCGCGGGACGCAGTCGCTTGGCCGGGCCCGGGCGGCGCGCCGAGCAGGCCGCTCAGCATCGCGCACGTCTGCTCGAGTTCGAGGGCGCGGACCTCCGCGCGCGCGGCGACGTCGCCGGTCGGGTGCTCGGGTCGGGCGGGAAGCAGGTCCGGGTACCAGAGCAGGCCGGGGTTTTCGGTGCGGGCATCGCGATGCACGCCACTCGCGCGCGCCACGGGGCCGACCGCGCCCCAGCGCTCGGCGTCCTCCCGGCTCAGCGGCCCGACGCCCCGCAGGCGGTCCTGCACCGCCTCCATGAACGTCAGCGTCCGCCACGCGGCGGCGGCATCTGACCCGATCGCCTCGATCTCGCGGCGGACCTCCGCCGCAGTCCCGGCATCCACGTCCCCGGCCCCCTCGCCGATGCGGACGGCGCCGAACAGGAACCGGTGGCCCGTGACGCGCTCGTTGACGCGCTGGGCGCGCTCCTTGAGCGCCGCGAACGTCATGGTGCCGGGGTCGAAGCCGACGCCGGCGCAGAGCGCCGAGAGGTCGTGGAGGTGGTTGTAGAGGCGCTCGAGCTCCAGGATCACCGTGCGGCTGCGGCGCAGGTCCTCATCGGGCTCGAGGCCCAGCAGGGACTCCACCGCCTGGGCGTACGCGACCGCGTTGGCCGCGGCACATGCCGCGCAGGCGCGCCGCGCGACCGCGAGGCCGCCCGCGAGCGTGACGCCCTCCGCGGCGCGCTCGAGCCCGCGGTGCTTGTAGAAGAGGCGCAGGTCGAGGTGGAGCACCCGCTCGCCGACGACGTGGAAGCGGAAGTGCCCGGACTCGATCACGCCCGCGTGGATCGGGCCGACGGCGACCTCGTGGACGTCGGGGCCCTCGACGGGCGTGATCCAGCCGGCCCGGTCCGCCGGATGGGCGACGAGCGCGCGCAGCGGCTCGTGTCCGTCGAAGACGACCCCGTGGGTGTCGTGCGCCTCGCGTTCGTCCCACTCCGCCGCGGGGAGGAGATCGACGACCGTCGCGAGGCGCGACTCGGCGGCCCGCGCGGTCAGCATGCGGCGCGCCGCGCCCTGGCGCAGCACCAGCCGGACCGCAGGATCGTGCCCCGTCGGCGCCGCGTACAGGCCGTCGAACTCGGCGCCGCCGTCGATCGCCGCCGCGACCGCCGAGCGCCACCGGCCGGTCTCCACATGCTCGACCTCGAGGACGCCGCTCATGCGATTCCCGCCATCAGATGGGTCACGACGCCCGAGCCGGGGAGCAGGCACGCGACGGCGGTGAGCGCGAGCAGCAGCGTGCCGCAGACGAGTGTCAGGCGCCGCATCCGCACGCCGGAGCGCCCCGAGCGCCAGCGCCTGACGCGGGGCTCGCCGACGAGCCCGTCGACGAGCGCCTGCGCGAGCCCGAGGAATCCGAGGGCCAGCAGCAGCGCCGCGGCGACGGTGACGGCGATCTCGTGCGCCGCCACCCCGCCGAGCAGGATCAGCAGCTCGCTGATGAACAGTGGCGACGGCGGCATCGCCGCCAGCGCCCCGAGGCTCACGCCGACCGCGCCGGCCGTCGAGGGGTTCGCGAACGCCAGGCCGCGCACGGCGCGGTCGTGTGCGCGCGGCGCGTGCCGCAGGAGCGGCGCCGCGGCGTAGAAGCCGAGCGACTTGGCCAGCGCGTGGCCGGCGACGTGCACGACGACGCCGGCGGTCGCCAGCGGCGTGGCGAACCCGATGCCGACCGCCAGGATGCCCATGTGCTCCAGGCTCGAGTACGCGAGCAGGCGCTTCCACGCCATCGAGCGCCACAGGAACGGCACCGCGACGGCGAGCGAGACCAGGCCGAACGCGAGCACCAGCGCGCTCGCGGTTCCGGGGGTCAGCGCCGGGCCGAGCGCGATCAGGACCCGCCACGTCACGAGGACGACGGTCGGCAGCAGCGCCGCCGAGAGCAGCGCGCTCACGGGCGGGGGAGCCTCGCTGTGCGCGTCGGGGAGCCAGTTGTGGACCGGCGCCCAGCCCACCTTCGTCGCCAGCCCGGCCACGATCAGCACGAATGCGACGACGGCGGGGCCGCCGCGCAGCCCGGGCGCAGCGCGCGCGATCGACTGCCAGTCCAGCGTCCCCAGCGTGCCGTCGCCGGGCGCGATCGCCACGTACAGGACGATGATCCCGAGCATCGCGATCGCCAGGCCGAACGTCGTGAGGACGAGGTACTTCCAGCCGGCCTCCAGCGCGCCGCGCGTCCCGCTGTAGGCGACGAGCAGCGCCGACGCCCCGGTCGTGGCCTCGACGAGCAGCCAGGCGAGGCCGAGGTTGTCCACGAGCGGCACCACGATCAGCGCGGCCCAGAACGTGTGGTAGGCCGCGTAGTACATCCCCCGCCCGCGGGCTGCGCGGACGAGCCCGCGGCCCGACGAGGCGAGCTGCGATGGCGCCACCAGCGCGCTGAGCAGTCCGATGACGGCGATCACCGCGAGGAAGACGCCGCCGGCGGCGTCGAGCATCCACCAGGCTCCGTGCCGCGGGTGGGAGGCGTCCGTGAGCGCGATGCCCGCCAGGGCGAGCGTGAGCAGCGCCGTGAGCACGGCTCCGGCGCTGTTGAGCAGGTCGGCCTGGCGCGCGGTGCGCGCGAGCCACGTCGCCGCGCCCGTCAGCAGCGCGCACGCCGGCGCGGCGATCACAAGCGCCTCAGTCACGCAGGCTCCCCAGCACGGTCGTGTCCCCGGTGCCGAACTCGTCGTGGATGCGCCTGGTGAAGGCGGCCGCGACGGCGACGACGATGACCAGGTCGAAGAGGACGCCGATCTCGACGATCGCCGGCAGGCCGCCGGGCGCGGCGAGCGCGGCGAGGTAGACGCCGTTCTCGGCGACCAGGAATCCGACGGCCTGGAACACCGCGGATCTGCGCAGGACGGCGATCACGACCCCGAGGACCACGAGCGCCACCGCGCCCTGATCGGCGGCCCGGCTGTCCAGGCCGAGCGATGGGATGAGCGCGACGGCCGCGAGCGTGATCGCGGCCGCGACGGTCACGCGCGTGAGCGGCGGAAGCTCGCCGGCGATCAGCCGTGGCTCGCGCGTGCGTCGCACGAGCCAGGCCAGGCCCAGCGGCAGGAGGATGCCTTTGCCGACCAGCAGTACGCCGCCGACCAGGAACGCCGAGGACTCGCCGAACCCGTGCACCAGCGCGTAGACGCCGAGCGCCACCGACTGCACGGCGACGAGCGCGACGGCCGCGGTGCGCCGCCGGGCGACCACGATCGCGAGCGCGAGCGCGGTCACGACGATGACGAACAGGACGCTCATGCCGAGACCCCGAGCAGGCGACCGGCGAGGCCGAGCATGGCGACGACCGCACCCCCGTAGAGCAGGACGGGGACGCGCAGCAACCGCAGCTTCGGCTGGGTCGTCTCCACGACGGCGAGCAGGACGACGAAGAGCGCCATCCACCCGACGAGCCAGAGCAGCTGGACGGCGAACGGGCCCGGGTGCGGGACGAGGACCTCGGCGGCGAGGACGAGCACCGCCCAGGTGCGCGCCGCCGCCGTCCAGTGCAGCAGTGCCAGGTCGCGGCCGGCGTACTCCAGCGTCGGGCCCTCGTGGACCATCGTGAGCTCGAGGTGGGTGTCCGGGTTGTCGATCGGACGGCGCCCGGCCTCGGCGAGGACGACGAGGCCCAGGCCGACGGCGGCCGCCCACTGCGCCGGCTCCCGCCAGGCGCCGCCGCTCGCTGCGGCGGCGCTCATGGCGACCAGGTCGGTGCTGTGGGCGGGGAAGGCCAGGAGCGCGAGTACGACGAGGAACAGCGCCTCGACGAACACCGCGATGGTCAGGTCGCGGGCGGCGCCCATCAGCTCGAAGCCGCTCCCGGTGTCCCACGCCGCGGCCGCGAGCGCGAAGCGCCCGATCGCGAGCAGCCCGAAGAGCACGAGCGCGTCGTGGCCCAGGCCCCAGTCGGGCGCGACCGCGCCGACGGGCAGCAGCAGCAGTGCCAGCAGGGTCGATGCCACCGCCAGCGGCACGGCCGCCTCGTAGATCGCCCCCGCAGGCTCGGGGCGCACGCCGCTGCGGCTCCAGAGCCGGCGCAGCTCACGGTAGGGCTGCAGCGCCGACGCTCCGCGGCGGCCCTGCGCGCGGGCCTTCAGCCACTGCACCCCGCCCACGAGCAGCGGCGCCGCTGCCACGCCCGCGAGCTCGACCGCGCCGGCGGCGAGGGTCTGCGCGCTCATGAGAGCACCTCGAGCCGCAGGAGCAGCAGGAGCACGAAGACGAGCGCCACGAGATAGCCCAGGTAGGCACGCAGGCTGCCGGACTGCACGCGCCTGGCGAGGCGCCCCCCGCGGGCCGCCAGGCGCAGCAGCGGTTCGAAGGCGTGGGTGTCGAAGACGTGCGGCACATCGCCGCGGAAGCGGACGGACTCGATGATCCCGGCCGAGCTCTCCGTGATCGACTCGCGCTGTGTGCGCAGGACGCCGTCGACCATGAGCCGCAGCGGCTTCGTGAAACCCGCCAGCGTCCATGCCAGCGGCGGCTCGTCGGCCTGGCCGCTCACCCACACCGGCGTGGGAGCGGCACGACGGCGCCCGCGGGCCAGCGCGACGAACCCGCTGAGGACGCCGAGAGCGAGCAGCAGGACCGGCGTCGGCAACGTCCCCGTGCCCGGGAGGTCCAGCCCGAGCGCGGCGCTGGCGGACCACGAGCCCGGTCCCAGCTGCGCGAGGCGCGGGACGAGGACGCCCGCGAGCACCGCGAGCACGACGCACAGCGCCGCCAGAAAGCCGATCGCGCCGCGGACCGCGAGCGCGGGCTCGCGCGCGGCCGCGGTCTCAGGGGTCCGGGCGTGGCCGAGCAGCATCAGCCCCGCGAGCGCGACGAAGCACAGCGCCGCCAGGCCGGCGGTGGCGGCCAGGGTCGCCGCCCCGAACGCCCCGACCAGCGCGAGCCCGCTCGTCTCGTCGACCGGCAGGCGCAGCAGCGCCTGGAGTCCGATCCACTCCGAGACGAACCCGTTCAGCAGGGGGAGGCCGGCGATCGCCAGCGCCGCGACGCCGATCGCGCCCCCGGTGACCGGCATCCTGCGCAGCAATCCGCCCATACGGTCGACCCGCAGGGTGCCCGCCGCGTCCCCGACGGCGCCGGCGCCGAGGAACAGCGCGCCCTTGAATGCGGCGTGGTTGAGGATCTGCAGCATGGCGCCGGCGAACGCGATCGCCGCCCACTGCGGCTGACCGGCCGACCCGAGCAGCAGGGCCGCGCCGATGCCGAGCACGACGATGCCGGCGTGCTCGATCGAGCTGAACGCCAGCAGCCGCTTGAGCTCCCGCTGAACCAGCGCGTACAGGACGCCCACGAGCGCCGACAGCGACCCGAGTCCCACGAGCGTCACCCCGACCCAGGTCGGGACGGACGTCAGCCACAGGAACAGCACGCGGCTGAGGCCGTAGATCCCGAGCATGATCATCACGCCCGACATGAGCGCCGAGATGTGCGACGGGGCGACAGGGTGTGCGCGGGGCAGCCAGACGTGCAGGGGGGCGATCCCGGCCTTGGTCAGGAACCCGATCAGCGCCGCGACGAGCACGAACGACTGCAGGCCACCCGGCGCGAGCGGCGCGCCACCGAGCACGCCGCGCGCCGAGAGGATGAGCATCGTCGCCCACACGCCGACACCCGCGACGTGGGTGATCCCCACGTAGACCAGCACGGCGCGCCGCACTTCCTCGTCCTGGCGCGAGACGAGCATCGCTGCGGCCGGCACGAGCGTCATGAGCTCCCAGCAGGCGAGGAACGTCGTGATGTCCCGCGCCGCGACCAGTCCGGCCATCGCCAGCACGAACGCCGCCGTCAGCGCCGCGAGCGCTGCGGACCTGCCGCCGGCGGGCAGCGTGCCGCGCGCGTAGGCCAGCGCCGGCGCCGCGACGATGCAGAGCACGAGCAGGAAGAAGCCGCTCAGCGCGTCGAGCCCGAACGCCGGATGGACCCCGCTGCGAAATCCCGCCCCGACCGGCGTGCCGCCGGCGAACACGATGATCGCCGCGACGGCCAGCACGCCCACGCCGAGACCCTGGACGGCGAGCGCCCTGCGCCAAGGGCCGCTGAGGGCGCCGAGGCCTCCGGCGGCGATCAGGCCCGCGCCCGCGCACGCCGCCGCCCCGGCGACGGTCACGCGTGCGGCTGTGCGGGGTCGCGGGGGGAGCTCAGTACATACACACTTTCTAAGATTCTAATACAAACGAGTCTGCGGCAGTCGGTCACCGCCCGCGGCCTCGCCGGCGCCCAGGTGGGTCGGCCTGCGAACGATGGCTCGAGGCTCAGCGGTCGATGACGACCTTCAGCGCCTTGGTCTCCGCGGCGCGGCTGAAGGTGTCGTAGGCGTCCATCATCTCGTGCAGCTTGAAGTGATGGGTGATGAAGTTGTCGACGGGCAGCTTGCCGCTTGCCACCAGTTTGAGCAGCAGCGGCGTGGTGTTGCTGTTGACCAGCCCCATCGAGATCGAGATGTTGTGAATCCACAGGTCCTGGAGCTGGAGGTCGACGGATGTTCCGTGCACTCCGACGTTGGCCACGTGCCCGCCCGGGCGGACGATCTCCGTCGTCATCTGGAACGTCTGCGGAACGCCGACCGCCTCGACGGCGACATCCACGCCCCAGCCGTCGGTCAACGCCATGATCTGATCCTTCCAGTCGGCGTCGCCCGAGTTGACGACATCCGTGGCTCCGAACCGCTTCGCCTGCTCCACCCGGTTGGCGTCCACGTCGACCGCGATGATCCTGGCCGCCCCGTAGAGGCCGGCCGTCGCGATCACCGCGAGTCCCACCGGACCGGTGCCGATCACGGCGACCACGTCCCCGGGCTTCACCTGCCCGTACTGGACCCCGATCTCGAATCCCGTCGGCAGGATGTCGCTGAGCAGCACGGCCTGGTGGTTCGTGACGCCCTCGGGCACCTTGTGCACGGATGTCTCGGCGTACGGCACGCGCACGTACTCGGCCTGCGTGCCGTCGATCAGGTGGCCGAAGACCCAGCCGATCCCCGAGGCTCCCTCGTCACCGAGGCAGTGCGCGAAGATGCCCTGCCGGCAGAAGCTGCAGTGGCCACACGACTTGATGCAGGAGATGATCACGTTGTCGCCGACGGCGAGCTGGTCCACTGCGCTGCCCACCTCGGTGATGACGCCGACACCCTCGTGACCGAGGATCCGGCCGGGCGTGACCGCGGGCACGTCGCCCTTCAGGATGTGCAGGTCGGTGCCGCAGATCGTCGTCGTGTCGATCCTCACGATGACGTCCGTCGGATTCCGGATCTGCGGATCAGGCGCGTCGATCCATGACTTCTCGCCGGGGCCGTGATACACGAGTGCCTTCATGATGCCCTCACGTTCGATGCGGATCACCGTTGAGGTGATCGAGTGGCTCTATGGGACGACTCTACCGTCGCTGTCCACGCTGCTGCCATGAGGTCGCCGCTCGGCGTGTGGCCGGGCCCGGGGTTCCTGCTTCGTCCTGCTGCCGTTCCACCGGGTGAGGACCGCGGTGTGGACAATCATGCTTGTCTTCCGTTGAGAGGGCAGGACACCTGACAGGCAAAGGAAGGAAGATCAGATGGATGAGATCGGGCCCGTCGACTACGCGGTGATCGCGTTCCCGGGCAATCAGTTCCGAGGCGAGATCGCGCCCGCGCTCGCCGACCTCGTCGAGGCGGGCACGATTCGCCTGATCGACGCGGCGTTCGTCAGCAAGGACGCGAGCGGCGAGGTGACCGCGTTCGAGATGACGGAGCTCGCGCCGGACGTGCAGGAGGCGCTCGCTGCGCTGAACATCGACGTGCAGGGGCTCGTCAGCGACGAGGAGCTGCTGGCCGCCGGCGAGGAGCTCGAGCTGGACTCCTCGGCGGCGCTGCTGGTCTGGGAGAACGTGTGGGCCCGCAGAGTCGCGCAGACGATGCGCGAGGCGGGTGGCGTGCTGGTCGCGTTCGAGCGTGTCCCGCACGACGTCGTGCAGGCAGCGCGTGAGTTTGTGCTGCAGGAATCCAAGGCCTAGGCCAGACAGGAGAGCTGAGATGAGACGAGGACGCAGAGGACCCGGACTGCTCGGCACCGCGGTGGTCGCGGGCGGGGCGGCGCACATGGGCGCGAAGAGTGCCCAGAAGAGTCAGGCCGAGGCGCAGCAGGAGGCCGCCCAGAACGCGCAGATCGCCGACCTCCAGGCCCAGCAGGCGGCGCCCGCCGCGCCGGCCGCGCCGGCCGCGCCGGCCGAGCCCGATCCCGCCGCCGAGATCCAGAAGTACGCGGCGCTGAAGGGGCAGGGCCTGATCACCGAGGAGGAGTTCGCGGCCAAGAAGGCTCAGATCCTCGGCATCTAGCCAACCCGGAATCCCGCCGTGGACACACGCTGGCCGCCCCCTCGGGGCGGCCAGCTGCTCCCGATTGCGCAGCGAGCTTCGGATCATGCCCACCGAGCGGCTGCTCACGCTCCTCGACGCGTCCCCTCCTGACCACGACGGGGTCGCGGGCGGCGCGCGTCGTCGCCTCAGCCGCCGGCGAGTGCGCCGGCGTAGACCTGCCAGGCGAGCGCGCTCTTGGCCACGAGGCTCAGGATCACGTAGACGCGCTCGGCGAACACCGGGTCCGCCCAGCGGCCGCGTCCGCGGTATTGCAGCCACATGTTCACCGCGAACGTGTTGAACAGCAGGAACAGCGTGATGAAGATCGCGACGACGAACCCGGGCACACCGTTCCCGTCGGTGGTCGACACGATGAGCTGCGCGGTGATCGCGATCCACGGGAAGGCGCCGACGACGCACCCGTAGATGAACGGGCGCCAGTCCACATCGCCGCGACCGAGGTTCACCTGCTCCTGCACGAGGCCGAAGAGGATCATCGCCGCGTTCACCCCGAACAGAGCGATCAACGCCACGAGCTCGCTGACCCCGGCGAGCATCGCGATGAGCACGACCATGAGCGAGGCGCTGATCGAGTACTCCCACCAGCGTGCGGGGTTGATCCCGCGCGCGACGTTCGCCTGGTACCAGCGGCGCGGGCGCCCGAAACTGAGGGTGAGATGGTCGGCTGCCGCGAGCAGCAGGAACGCCGCGACCAGCCAATCGATTCGCACGCTGCCGAGGCTCGCCGCGCCGTAGTCGCCCGCGCCCGGCGGGCCGATCAGGAACGACGCGGTGATCGGGAGGGAGGCGGCGGTCGCGACCGCCAGCAGGAGCGCCGCCTGCAGCGCGTGCACGGAGCCGACGATGACGTTCAGGCGACGCAGCCGGGTGGCCGCCGCAGGGTCGAGCCGAGCGGGTGCGGTGTTGGTCATGTCGGCAGCTCCGGGCGCGGCGGAGGGACGGCTCTTCCGCCTGGGGTGGTCCTCGCAGCCGAGGGCGGCCCGCGGGCCGCCCTCGCACTGCGTGCCGGCGCCGATCCCGCAGGACCGGCCGTCGGCTACCTGATGTTCGCCGTCACGACGGCTGTGCCGAGCGTGGCGCCCTCTGCCGTCGGCAGACCCAGCGCGCCCGCGAGCGTGGCGTTGACCTTCGCCGCGACGCCGCTGAGGGTGACGGTCTGACCGCTGACGGTCTGCTTGAGCCCCGCCAGGTCGAGGTTCAGGATGTCGACCTTCGCCCCAGGCGCGCCGTTGATGGTCGCGGCGAGCGACGGGTTGGCCGACAGCTTGATGTCGAAGTCCGTCGCGCTCGTCGTCGTGCCGCCCTTGGTCAGCGACAGGCCACCCGAGTGGGTGATGACGCCGCTGGTCAGGTCCGACGCGATCTTCGACGGGACGATCGGGTACGTGGCCACGGCGCCGGTCAGTGTCGCCGGTGCGATGATCGCCGGGGCGAACCCTGCGCCGGTGATCGCGCCGAGCGTGCCCGCGTCGAGGGTCAGCGTCGTGTTGCCGCTCTCGACGATGAACTGCGCGAACTGGGCGCTGACGACCGCCGTGCCGAGCTTCAGGCCGGGCTTGAACGCCTTGACCTTGAACGCCTTGTTCAGCGCGCTGGCGCCGGTGGCGTTGAGCTTCACACCGACGTTCGCGATCCTCAGGTTCAGGCCCGGACGGGTGATCTTGGCCTTCGAGGTGTCGAGGTTGATGATCGTGGCGCGGCTCGTGCCGACCGCCGCCGAGATCGTCGCCTGCGAGGAGGTGATCCGGATGCGGAAGTTCTTCAGCGCCACCTTCGTCTTGCCGGCGGAGAACGTCAGGCCACCGGAGTGGTTGATCAGCGCGCCGTCGGTCAGCTTGGGATCAACGTCACCGCTGGTGATCGGGAACGCGACCGCGCCGCCCTTGACCTTGGAGGGGCTGATCGGGGCGACCTTCACGCCCAGGCTCTTGAGCGCCTTCGCGGCGCCCTTGTCGAGTGTCAGGGACGTGTCCCCGGCCTTCTTGAGCTTCGCGGTGTTGGCCGGTGTCACGGCGAGCGCGGACGGAGCCAGCGCCAGCGTCAGGACGCCCGCGGCCGTCAGGCCCAGCGCGGTGCGTCGTCGTGTCGGATGTGCATGCATAGGGGAGAACCTCCGTGGTTGACGATGTTGAAGCTCCTACGCGGCGACGTACGACACCGGTTGCCGCCATGAGCGTGTACGTGCCAGCCCCGGTCAGGCGCCCGGTCCCGCGTGGGAGCTGAGCGCGACATGGACGGCGTCGCGCCATCCATCGCCCGGACCAATCGCTCGGCGGATCGCAGGCGTACCCACAGCGAGTCGGCCACGTACGCGTCAACAGGAGGAATCGTGGGAGCACTACTGCAGACATCGAGCCAGCAGACCTGGCTGTGGATCGGCACGATCGGCATGGCGATCGGCGCCATCGCGATCCTGTCGCTCGGGCGGGGCCTCGGCCGTCATGCCCACCATGCCGTCGCGAGCTTCTTCGTATGCGCGATCGCCGCATGCCTGTACCTGCTCATGGCGCAGGGCCAGGGCGACGTCGTCGTGTCGAACGCGAAGATCGCGATCACGCCTCAGGGCTTCGCCGGGATGGGAGACGTACGGCTCGTGTACTTCGCCCGGTACATCGACTGGGTGATCACGACACCCCTGCTGCTGATCGGGCTGCTCGGCATCGGGCTGGCCGCCGTGAAGGAGAGCGGCGAAGCGGTGCGCGCGCGCACCGGCCTGGTCGCCGGAGTGATCGGCGCCGACATCCTGATGATCATCACCGGGCTCTTCGGTGCGCTCTCGCTCGATGACGGCCACAAGTACACGTGGTTCGTCGTGAGCTGTCTCTTCTTCGTCGGCGTGCTCGTGGTGATCTGGGGCCCGGTCCGGTCGGCCGCCGCGGCCCAGGGCGGCGCGACGGCGGCCCTCTACGGCAGGCTGCTCGGCATCCTCACGGTGCTGTGGTTCATCTATCCCGTCCTGTGGATTCTGGGAACCGAGGGCACCGCTACCGTCAGCCTCAACACCGAGGTCGCGGTGTTCACGGTGATCGACCTGCTCGCCAAGGTCGGCTTCGGCCTCGTGCTGGTCACGGGCGTGCGGCACCTGCGGGCGCACCGCGCCACGGAGCGGCCGATCGAGCCGGCCGTCGCGACAGCCGGCTGAGCGCCATGGCCCCGGCGCCGACGGTCATCCTCGGTGCCGGCCTGTCGGGGTTGTCGGTCGCCCGGGCGCTGCTGCGGCAGCGCCCGGGCGCGTCGATCGTCCTGGTCGACCGGCGCACCACCTGGGAACGCGATCGGACCTGGTGCTTCTGGGCCACGCCCGGAATCCCCGACGCCGCCCTTGCCACCGCGCGCTGGAACGCGTGGAGAACGATCGGTCACGACGGCGCCGCGACGCAGCGCAGCGAGCGTCACCCGTACCTCCATCTGCCCGCTGACCGCTTCTACGAGGCCTCGCTGAAGGAGCTCTCGAGCGCGCCGAACGTCGAGCTTGCGACGGCCACCAGTGTGCTCGCCGTTCGCCCGGCCCGCCGCAAGGCGATCGTCGTCGAGACCAGCCGCGGAGACCTCCGCGCCGCCGGCGTCGTCGACGCCATGGGAGGCCGCGGCCCGTTGCTGCGCGGTCGGCCTGCGGGCGCCGTCGAGCTGAGCCAGCGCTTCCTCGGCCTGGAGGTCGAGGTCGAGCGCCCGGTCTTCGAGCCCACGACCGCGACGCTGATGGACTTCCGTCTGCCGGGTCCGCCCGGCGCCGTGCGCTTCATGTACGTCCTGCCCTTCTCACGGACGCGGGCACTGATCGAGGACACGTCGATCGGCGGCCCGGTGATCGGCCAGGCCGAGCGGCGGCGCGCCATCGAGGCCTACCTTGCGGAGCGTCTCGGCGCCGGCGCCGTGTCGGTGCTGCGCACCGAGCGCGGTTCGCTGCCGATGACGACGTTCCCCTTCCCGGCCACTCGCGGCCCGGGCCTCTTCGCCGCCGGTCAGGCCGCCGGCGCCGCGCGACCCTCGAGCGGCTACGCGTTCGCCCGCACGCAGCGTCACGCGACGGCGCTCGCTGCATGCATCCTGCGCGGCTCGCCGGCGCCGTCCGCGCTCGGTCCGCGGCGTCGCCGAGCCCTCGACGCGCAGTTCCTGCGCGCGCTGCGGACCTCGCCGGGTTCGGCGGCGGGCTGGTTCACCACTCTGGCCCGTGATGTCCCCGGAGACGTCTTCGCGCGCTTCATGTCGGACGCGAGCTCGGCAGCGGACGAGGCACGCGTCATGCGGGCGCTCGCGAAGCCGCACTTCCTCGTGGCCCTGGCAGGGACGGCGACGGACCGCCGGCACGGCGGCGCCGAGGCGGCACCTCGACCTGCGCAGGCGGCGTCCGCGTAGCAGTGCCGTTGCAGCGATTCATCGCCCTCCCCGGCTACGTCGCGCTCGCGGCAGCCGTCGTGCTCGCGCTCGCGTGGCCGGCCGCCGCCGAGACGGCCCGGTACTGGCCGCTGCTCGCCGGCCTGGTCCTGCTCGGACTGCCGCACGGGGCCGTCGATCACCACGTCCCGGAGCGGCTGGGCACGCCGTCGAGACGCGCGCCGCTGCTGATCTGGTACGTCGCGCTGACCGCTGCGGGCATCGCGCTGTGGTGGATCGCGCCATGGATGGCCCTCGCGTTGTTCCTCGTGGTCGCCGCCGTGCATTGGGGTGCGGGCGACGTCTGGTTCGCACTGAACGTCTCGGCGCGTGCGCGCTTCCTGCGGCCCTGGCGAGTCGCGGCGTTCATCGCGGCGCGCGGGCTGCTGCCGGTCGCGCTGCCGCTGCTCATCCACCCCGCCGCGGCCGCCGAGGGCACCGGGGCCATCCTGCGCGCTGTCGGCGTCGAAAGCTCCGGCTGGGCTCCTTCGGGCGTCTGGCGCCTTGCGGGCCTGATCGCCGTCGCAGTCGCCGTCGCCGCTGCCGTCGGCGCGTCCGTGCTCGATCATCGAGCGAGCCCGGATCCGCGTGCCATGCGGATCGACACCGCCGAGATCCTCCTGCTGACGGTGACCATGCTGGTGGTCCCGCCGGTGTTCGCCGTCGGCGTGTACTTCGTCTCATGGCATGCCGCACGTCATGTGGCGCGCCTGATGACGAGCAGCCCGGCCCAGGCCCGGCTCATCGATGCCGGACGAGTACCCGCCGCCCTGCTCGCGTGGCACCGTGAGGCGGCGCCCATGACGCTCGTCAGCCTCGCCGGACTCGGCATCCTTGCAGCGCTGGTCTGGCGGATGCCCGTGAAGCCCGACGCCGTGGTGGGTTCCGCGCTTGCGCTGATCGCCGCGCTCACACTGCCGCACGCCCTCGTCGTCGCCTGGATGGATCGCGTCGAACTCGGTGACGCGAGTCGTCGCCCGGCGCCGGTGCGGCACGGCGACCGTGTCCTCGGCACCGCGCCCGGCCTTGCAGCCACGCGCGGCACGGCGCACTGATCAGGTCCAGCGTTCGGTCCGCCGGCCGATCGGCGCGCCGCGCGGCTCTCGCGGTGATGCGGAGCGCGCCGCGGTGAGCAGCTTGCGCCAGGTCGGCACGACGGCGCGCCCGGCCGCGGCGCCGTAGCCGTCCCGTTCGATCTGCCGCAGGATCTCGCGGTACATCCCGGCGGCAGCGCGGGTCGCGAGCCGGCCGGAGCGCAGCAGCCGCACGCCGGCAAGGCCCTCGTCGAAGCGCGCGTCCGCGCGGGCGATCTGGTCCCGCAGCAGCGCTGCCCGGTGCCCGGGTCGGAGGCTTCCCCCGAACCGCGCGAGCGTCTCCTCGGGCACGTAGCAGCGACCCGCGGCAAGATCCTCGTCGATGTCGCGCAGGATGTTCGTGCGCTGCATGGCGATCCCCAGCGCGGCCGCGTGACGGTCGGCCTCGGCCGACGTCGACCCGAGCAGCGCGGTCATGACGACGCCGACGGTCCCGGCGACGCGGTAGCAGTAGGCGTCGAGCTCGACCTCCGTGCCGACGCGCAGACCGTCGAGGTCGCCCCGCATCCCCTCGCAGAAATCGCGCAGCGCCCCGCGCGGGAGGTCGTGGCGGGTCGCGAGGTCGGCCAGGATGGCGGTCTCGCGCGAACTCACCGTGCCGGCCTCGCACCAGCCCTCGACGGCCGCCACGGCCGCGGTCGCCTCCGGATCGCCGTCATCGACCAGGTCGTCGAGCGTGCGGAACACGAGGTAGAGCAGGTAGACGTCGTCGCGCACCCGCCGGGGCAGCAGCCGGCATGCGAGCGCGAACGTCCTGGCCGCGGAGCGCGTCGTCGCACGCGCCTCGACCACTGTGCGCGCGCCGGCGGTCGCCGACTCACCCGGCCGCAGCAGCACTGGTCCTCCGGATCCGACCTGCGGGTCGCGGCACGTCCTGGGCGACCAGGCCGGCCGTCACCTCGGCGCCGAGCAGCACCCCCGGGATGCCGGCCCCGGGGTGCGTCCCGGCACCGACGTGGTAGAGGCCGCGCACCCGCGGATCGCGGTTGTGGGTGCGAAACCAGGCACTCTGGTGCAACGTCGGCTCGGTCGCGAACGCGTTGCCGGCCACAGCGCCCAGGTCGCGCGCGAAGTCCTCGGGAGTCATGCGGTGCTCGACGACGATCGCCTCGCGCAGGCCCTCGAGGCCGTAGGCGCGCTCGAGGTCCTCGAGCAGCGCGTCGCGCACCCGGTCGGAGGCGACACCCCAGTCGACGGGGTCGCGCTCGAGGTTGGCGACGGGAAGCAGGATCGCGATCGAGTCGCCACCCGGCTGTGCCATCGCGGGCTCGGTGCGCGATGGCACGTGGATGTAGGTCGAGTGCCCATCCGGCGCCCGACCGGTCCGCGTGACCGAGCGGATGAAGTCGCGGTAGCCGCGGCCGACGGTCAGCGTGTGGTGGAGGAGCTGCGGAAAGCGGCGATCGGTGCCGAGATACAGCATGAAGCACGACATCGTCGGTCGCAGGCGACGCAGCGGCGCTCGGCGTCCGAGCAGCTCGTGCGTGCGCAGCACGTCGGCATTCGAGATGACCACGTCGGCGGCGATCCGCTCGCCCCCCTCCAGCACGACCCCGCTGACCGCGCCGCCGACGCGTTCGATGCGCACCACGCGCTCCCCGCAGCGCACGTCGAGCGGCCTGGCCAGGGCCTCGACCATCGAGTAGACGCCGCCCTTCGCGTACCAGACCTCGTCGAGGAACTGCAGGTAGACCAGCGCGCCATAGATCGCGGGCACGCGGAACGGGTCGCCGCCGACGAACAGTGAGTGGAACGAGAACGCCTCACGGATCCGCTCGTCGCCGAAATGACGTGCGACGAATCCGTAGAGCGTGCGCAGCGCACCCATGCGGGCCAGGCCGGGCGTGATCCGTGCGAGGTCGCCGGGGCGCTGGAAGGACCTGCGCCCGGCGGCCAGGATCCCGTCCTCGTAGATGGGCTTCAGCGCCGCCATGAACCCGTCGAACGCGGCGGCGTCCTTCGGCGAGAACTTCGCGATCTGCTCCTTCATCCGCTCGGGTTCGGCCACGAAATCGAGGTGGCGGTCCTCGCCCTCCCAGAAGATGCGATAGAAGGGATCGAGCTTCACGAGGTCGAGCTCGACACCCACGTCCATGCCGCCGGCGGCAAAGACGTCCTCGAGCACCCACGGCATGGTGATGAGCGATGGGCCGGTGTCCCAGGTGAAGCCTGCGTCGCGCAGCTGGTAGGCCCGTCCACCCGGTCGCTCGCGCCCCTCGACGACCGTCACGTCGTGTCCGGCGCCCTGCAGGCGCAGCGCCGCCCCCAGGCCGCCCAGGCCGGCCCCGATCACGACGACGCGGCTCACGGGGAAGCCGTCCCCTGCAGGTGAGCGCCGGCGAGCGCAGCGCTCGCCGACGCGCCCGCGGCCCATGTGGCGATGCGCAACTGGTCGAGGAAGACACGCAACGCCTCGTCGACGCGATCGGCCTGCGCTGCCTGAAGCAGCGGCCGCGCCATCCCGACGGCGACCGCTCCGAGCGCGAGGCACTTCGCCGCCTCGACGCCGTCGCGGATGCCGCCGCTCGCAAGCAGCGGCAGGCCTGGGGCTGCAGCGCGCGCGGCGCGCAGCGCGGACGCGGTCGGCACACCCCAGCCGCCGAAGGCGCCGGCGACTGCGCCGGCGCGCGGGTCACGCCGGCCTTCGACGAGCGCCCAGTTCGTCCCGCCCGCGCCGGCGACGTCGACCGCGGCAACGCCCGCCTCGGCGAGGAGCCGCACGTCCTCGCCGTCCATCCCGAACCCGACCTCCTTGACGATGACTGGGAGCGGTTCCAGGCGCAGCACGGTCGCCGCGATGGCGGCGAGGACACCGGAGAACACCGGGTCGCCCTCCGGCTGAACGGCCTCCTGGACCGGGTTGAGGTGGACCGACAGGCCGTCGGCTCCAAGCAGCTCGACGAGCGCGGCCGCACGCTCGGGGCCGCCCGGGCCCGCGAGCTCGACGCCCCCGAGGTTCGCGAGCAGCAGCGGCGGACGGACCTCGCCCAGGTAGGTCGGGACGAGACCGGGGTCGTCGAGCAGCGCGCGTCCGGAACCGAGTGCCATCGCGATGCCGTGCTCGGCGGCCGCGCGCGCAAGGCGCGCGTTAACGAGCTCTGCAGCGCTGGTCCCGCCGGTCATCGCCGACACGATCAGCGGGGCTCCGAGCCGGGCCCCGAGCAGATCGCACGCGAGTGAGACGTCGTCCAGGTCGCGCTCAGGCAGCGCGCGGTGACGCAGGCGCACGGCGTCGAGTCCGGTACCGGAAGCATGCAGGACGCCCTGGCCGGCCGCGATGCGCAGGTGGTCCGCCTTGCGATCAGCGGCGGGGCGCGGAAGGGCATCGACAGAGGTCATGTCTTGGAGGTACGGCGGAGCAGGGCCTCAGGGCTCAGGCGCGTGCCCGAAGACGGCCGCTCATTCCAGGAGGCGTCCCGCGACTTCGAGTTCGGGCCCGCGCAGGAGTGCGGCGACCTTCGCGGAGGGGATTCCGACCGGCTCGCGACCGAGCCCTGATCCGCCGTGGCGCCAGGTGAGGTTCACGCGCAGCTGCTCGTCCCGGCGGGGGATGTCGGAGCGCACGTGGCAGCCGCGTCATTTGCGGCGCGCGCCCCAATCGACGAGCTCGTGGATCGCGCGCGGCGCCTCGCGCGTCGTCTCGGCGCCGCTTGCCGCCTCCTGTCACCGATCAACTACTCGGGGTACGGGCGGCAGCCGGCTCCTGGCGCAACGCTGCGGGAACGCCCCCGCGGCTACTCGGCAGCTCCGTCGCTCTGCGCGATCTGCGCCTGGATCCGGTCGTTCTCGCGGCCATCTGCGACCGCGGCGAGGATGAGTCCCACAATGCCGCCGGCCGCGGGGATCGTGACCGCCACACCGACGATGAAGAGCGCGAGGTTACTCACGTCGGTCACCGACCGTCAGCAGCGCGACCGCGCCGAACGCCAGGATCGACGGGACCCAGAGGCCGACGAAGATCCCCTGGTTCTCGCTGCCGGTGAACCACAGCACGATGGAGAGCACGAATGAGGCGAACGCGGCGACGAGAATCGCCATCGATGCGCGGAGGCGGAGCTTGCGGCGGTCCATTGGACACGGTTCCTGTCAGTCGATTGAAGACGAGCCAGTGCTACTACGCGTTCGGCGCGCGCGCCGATCAGCTCGGCCCGCACCACACCGCTCGACGGCGCGCCGATCGCGTCGCTCGTCCGTACCACTCACACGAGGGGATCCGTCCGTTCACGAGGGGAGCCGTGCTGTAGATGAGCTTCAAGGGCAACAAGCGGTCGCTGCCCAGCAAGCCGTGTGCGACGTGCGGGCGCGAGATGACCTGGCGAAAGGCGTGGGCCAGAAGCTGGGACGAGGTGCGCTGCTGCTCTCAGGCCTGTCGCCGAAGGACGGGGAAGCATGCCGCGACGCGATGGCCCGAGCCGCGACGTGCGCAACGTCGTGGTGGTGCTCGCCGCCGCATGACGGTGATCGCCGTCCGGCATTCCCGGTCAGACGTCTTGAGAAGGGCCACTAGAAGCCGATTCGCAGCCCCGGCGCTCTGGCGACGCGCACGACCTTGCCGTCGGCCGAGCGCCAGATCATGCGCGCCGCGAAGGCGTCGAGATTGCCGCGCGGGACGTGGACGACGAGCACGTTCTGCTGCACGCGCACGGTGCGCGTGAATGCGCTGGGGAAGACCGCGGGCTTGTACCAGCGCCCGCGGCTGACGGTCCTGGGGTAGTGCAGCGTGACGGTCGCGACGCCGTCCGGAACCAGGCCGACGAGTGTCGAGCTGTGCTCACCGCCGCTGGCGAAGAACATGCCGTACGCCATGAAGGAGCTGATGCCGGCGCCGCCGCCGCCTCCGCCGAGGCCCGTCCCGCCCGGACCCTTGCTGAAGAGCCACAGGCTGTCCTGCGGACTGGTCGGCGTGGCGCTGTTGTGCTGCTGGCTGCTGCGGATCCTGCCGAACGCCTCGAGCGCCGTCGCGCGCAGCGTGTGAGGCCTGCCGCGAAGCAGCTTGACGAGCCGGACGTGCTCGGCTTCCAGGCAGGCTGCCGACGGGTAGGACACGGGGACGCTGCGTGCGACGAGGATGTAGAAGCTCTTCCCTCCGGCGCTCGTCACCGACCGGGTGTAGTCGACGTACGTCTCACCGAGGACGCCGGGCACGTCGGGGGGAAACGCGTCGCCGGGCTCGGCGGGACGGCGTAGCGCGGCCACGGCATCGAGCGTCGGCTGGCCGGGGGTGTCGTGCGTGGTCTTCGACGACGGACGCGGGATCGACGGCTTGCATGACGGCCTCGCCGCCCACACCTGCCGGCCCGCCCGGTTGATCAGCGCGTACGCCGCGTTCTGCAACGCGATATGCCGGGCCGCCTTCGGCCCCTTGGGGACGAGGACCGGTATCCCGGGCGGATGCGCCGGCGTGGGCACTGCCTTGGCCGCGGCGGTCCCGCCGCCGGCCACGCTCACGAGCACGGCCGTGACGGCAACGCACAGCGAGAACGTCCTCATCGGTCGAGCAGCACGCAGCCGTGTCATGCGAGCACTATTCCACGACGATCGTGGCGTGGAACGGCTTCTGTTGCTGGGTTCGGCGTGGCGACCCGCAGGACGAATACACCAAGGCGCTGCGGGCGGCGCACCCGCGCCCGGACCTCCGCGGCATTGCCCCCGCCGCGCCCTGGGTCAGGCCCCCCGGCCCCCGGCGTGCGTGCGCGGGCTCGTCCACGCAGGTACGGTGGTCGCATGGCTGTCGGCGGGATGAGCCGACCTTCGGATGACAACGGCAACAACGGAGAGCTTCATGGCTGACTATGCAGTCGTCGATCCGGCG
>DATCDC010000130.1:0-16469 GCA_036510915.1 Solirubrobacteraceae bacterium
GGCTCGCGATGCGCCGCTGAATCGGGCGCTGGACTCGAACACAAGAGACCACGAATCCCCGCCAGGGTCGTCCTCGTTCGATTCGCGACCGCCGCAACTGCGCCGCGCGAGGCTTTGTGCAACAGCCTCCATTCAAAGGGAGCGCTCGGTCCGCGCGCCTGCTTGTAGTCAGAAGCCCGAGCGCCGCGAGTCGGGTCAGCGCTCGGGCTGCAGGAGCGCCTCGGCTGTCGCGACGCTCGGGGCGCTGGTTCCGTTGCGCTGCGTGCGCTTCGGTGGCTTGGCGGCGAGGGTGAGCATTTCGGTGTGTGCGACCTTGAGGCGGTCGATGAGGTCCCATGCCTCGTCGAGCATCTCGCGGTCAGCGACGATCCCGAAGTCCAGTTGGTCGCGGTAGCTGAGCAGCGTGATGTTCATCCCGACGCCGTCGATGATCGCGGAGATCGGGTACTGCGCCTCGAGCCGGGCGCCGGCAAGGTAGACGGGCATCGGGAACCCCGGCACGTTGGAAATCACGAGGTTCGTCGGCGCCTCGAGGCCGCGGGTGACGGCCAGGCGCGCGGTGACGCGCGAGGCGCGCGCGAACAGCGCCGGGGGGATGATCTCGTTGGCGTCCTGCAGCAGCGACGCCGGGAGCGCCTGGTGGCGCTCCTTGGCTGAGCGCATCGTCTCGTGCATCCGCTCGAGACGCCGGCCGGGGTCGGGCTCGTCGGTCGGCAGCTCGACGATCATCGTCGAGACGCGGTTGCCGAACGTCCCCAGCTGCTCGGGTGTGCGGACGGAGACCGGGACCATCGTCACGAGCGGCTCGGCCGGCAGCTCGTCGTGGGCGAGCAGGAACGAGCGCATCGCGCCGGCGCACGTCGCCATGACGACGTCGTTGACGGTGGTGCCGGTCGCGTTCTTGATCGCCTTCACCTCGGTCAGCGAGACCGATCCGAACGCGATCCGCCGGTGCGGGGAGATCCGACCCTGAAAGCGCGTGCGCGGCGCCTTCAGCCGCCGACCCTCGAGCACGCCGCCGTCGTCGCGGCGCGGCGCGACGATCCGCCCGACGCGTCGCGTCGCGCCCGCCAGGGTCCCCGCGCCGGGGATGTGGCGCATCGTGGGCAGCACGTCGAGGTTCGCGAGCGTCTTGGGCAGGCGCTGCAGGGCGCGGATCGGCTGGTGTGGGAGCCCGGCCAGCCCGCGGCCGAGCATCTCGATGTCGCCCGGGGCTCGCTCGCCGCGCCGGTTGCTGGCCGGCGGCGCCTCGACGTCACGCCCTTCGGGAGAGACGTCAAGCAGCACGCTGAGGATCTCCGCGCCGGACAGCCCGTCGACCGCCGCGTGATGGATCTTCGTGAAGACCGCGACGCGGCCTCCTTCAAGTCCCTGGATCACGTACAGCTCCCACAGCGGGTGCGAGCGATCCAGCGGCCGCGCGAAGATCCGCGCCACCTGCTCGGCGAGCTGCTCGTCGCTGCCGGGCGCAGGCAGCGCGAGCTCGCGCACATGGAACTCGAGATCAAAGCGCTCGTCGTCCACCCAATACGGATGATCCAGGCCGAACGGCACTTCAACGAGCCGCCAGCGAAACGGCGGCAGCAGGTGCATGCGCTCCCCGACCACGGCGCGCACACGGTCCGCGTCGAGGACCCCGCCGGGCGCCGTCGACGGATCGTAGATCGCCAGGCCGCTGACGTGGCCGTAGTGACGACCGTCCTCAATCGCGAGGAACTGGGCGTCAAGGCTCGTGAGCTGTCGCATGGTCAAGTCCTCCCGCGCCCGAGCCTACATCGGCGGGCGCGATGCGGGCCCCGGCTGTCGCCGACGTCCAGCCTCATCCCTGGGTTCGAGGTCAAGCCGGCTTCGTGCCTGCGCGGGGCCGGATTCATCGCTTCGCGCGGAGCATGCCGCGGTCGGCGAGCGCCTTGGCCGCCGCCAGGCCGGAGGCGCCCGCGCCGATCACGCAGGCCTGGGTGTCGAGGTCACCGCCGGTCGTGGTCATGGGGTGCACCTTCGCGTCAGGGTTGGTGGTTGTCGGGCAGGGAGCCTTGCAGTCCGCTGAGCGCGCTCTGCAGGCGGCGGCGCAGGATCGCCGCGGTCGGCGCGCCCGTGAGGGGGACGCGCGCGCGGAAGCGCACCGCCCAGCGCACGAGGGTCCCGCCATCGTGCGGGATGACGTGCACCTCGCCGTGGTGCCCGGAGAGTGGGGCGCCGGCGGTCAGCTCGTAGGCGTAGCTGCGGGGCGGATCCCAGGCGACGACCTCCTCGGTCACCCAGGCACCGGTCATCTTCAGGCGCCGGACCGTCCCGACGCCGTGCGGCGCGGGCGTCTCGATGCGCACCGGCAGCCCGGACCAGGACTCCATCCCGGCGAGGTCGGCGACGCGCTCCCACACCTCGTCGGGCGAGGCGCTGACATATGTCTCGGCGACGGCGTAGGGGATGCCCGGCGCGAAGCCCGTCAGGCGGTCGGCCCACTCGCGCGGGCGCAGCATCTCGACGTCGAACCCGTCCTCGTCATCGACGTACATGACCCGGAAGATCCCGACCTCCAGCGGCTTGCCGTGCGGCGTCCAGCCCTCACGCTGGGCCCGCTCGAAGGCCGCGTCGAACTCGCCGGTGTCGCGGTAGCCGACGGCGACGTTCATGTAGCCCAGGTCCGAGAGGCGGTACCCCTCCGGCCAGGGCCGGCCGGCCGGCTCCTCGTACTGCACGACCTCGAGCGCGACGCCGCCGCCGCGCAGCACCGCCGAGCGCCGGCTCGCACCCGCCAGCCCCCACAGGGCCTCGTGCTCGGGCGCGTGGAACTGCACGTCCTCGCGCACGAGGCCCAGGCCGGCCTCCGCGCGCGCGCAGAACCCGTCGAGGTCGGGAACGGAGACGGTTACGACGCGGACCGCCGCATCCAGGTCCGGGCGCGCGAGCTCCGGCGCCAGCCCGTCGAGCGGGGCGCGCTCGTAGAGCTCGACGAGGTTCCCGTCCGGGTCGGGGACGCAGACGCGCCGCTCACCGGCGGCTCCGAGCGGCTCCGTGTACGGAAGCGAGCCGAACGCGGCGAGACGGTCGAGCGCCGCGTCGAAGTCGCGCACGTGCACGCCGACCGTCGAGTAGCCCCAGTCGGCGGGGCTCCAGTCGAGCCGACGCGGCTCTGAGCGCGGCTTGAGGTACTGGAAGATCTCGACCTGGAAGAAGCCCTGGCGGTCGAGCGCCCAGAACGCGTGGAACAGCGGGCTTGGGACCGCCTGCACGCGCTCGCTGAGCTTGCCGAAGAAGAGGTTGCGCCCGGCGGGAAGCATGCCGAGCCCCTCGGTGTACCAGCGAGCGGTCCGCGCCCCGTCGCGCGCGACGATGCAGACCTGGTTGAACGGCGTCGAGGGTGCTGCTGTCATGACTGTTCCCGCTCGCGCCGGGTGCGCTCGATCTCTTTCATGCCCTTGCGCTTGAGTGGCTCGTAGAGGCGCAGCAGCACCCACGGCGCGGCGTTGGAGACCTTCGAGAGCAGGCCGCGGCTGAACGGGACGTCGATCTCCAGCGGCCGGTCGCGCAGAGCGCGGAAGATCGCCTCGCTGACCTCGTCGGTCGTCAGGGCGCGCGAGCCGGAGAAGATCAGCGCCACCGCTTCGGGATCCTCCTCGTCCACGTGCTGGTCGAACAGCGCCGTGGTGACGAGGTCCGGGCAGACGACGGTGACGTAGACGCCGTGCCGGCGCAGCTCCACCGCGGTCGCGATCGACGCGCCGCGCAGCCCGAACTTCGACGCCGAGTAGATCACGGTGCCGGGGGTCGGAGCGACGCCGGCGAGCGAGGCGACGTTGACGATGTGGCCGGACCCCTGCGCGACCATCTGCTCGGCCACGATGCGCATGCCGTAGAGCGCGCCCTTGAGGTTGATGTCGATGAGCAGGTCGATGGTCTCGAGCGGCTGATCGACGAACATCGCCACGCGGTCGACGCCCGCGATGTTGTGCAGCTGGTCGATCCTCCCGAAGCGCTCCAGCGTGGCGGCGACGACGCTCCGCCACTCGTCCACCGAGCGGATGTCGAGCTGCTGCAGGACCACGTTCTCGGCGGGCGTGAACGCCTCCGCAAGCGCCTGCTCGTTGACGTCGGCCAGCACCAGCCGCATCTGCGGGTTGCGGCGGCGCAGCTCGGTGGCGAAGTGGCGGCCGATGCCCGAGCCGGCTCCGGTGATGATCGCGACGTCGTCGCTCATGCGCTGCTCCTCTGGAGGTCGAGGCAGCGCTCGGCGGCCGCGACGATGCGGTCGGTGTTCGGCAGCACGGCCTCCTCGAGATGACGCGCGAACGGGATCGTCTGCTCGACCGCCACGCGTTCGAAGCGCGCGTCGATGCGCTGCTCGGCGATCAGCGCGGCGATCTCGCCCGTCAGCCCGCCGCGGACGTAGTCCTCGTCCACGACGACGACGTGGCCGGTGCGTGCGGCGAGCTCGAGGATCGCGGTCGTGTCGAGCGGCGCGATGCTGCGCAGATCCAGCACGGCCGCCTGCACGCCGGAACCCGCGAGCCGCTCGGCGGCCTCGAGCGCGCGATGGACGCCGACGCCCGCGCTGATCAGCGCCAGGTCGCCGCCGTCGCGGCGCAGCTTCGCCTCGCCGATCGGCGTCGGGGCGATCGGCTGTGGGACATCGCCGGACGCTCCGTCGGCCGGGATGTCGAACCCGACAGCTGGGCGCCGGCTGCCGGCGAGCACGTCGAGCCAGATCTCGCCGAGCAGTTTCGGCTCGAGGTAGACGACCGGGCTCTCGTCCTCGACCGCTGCGAGCATCAGCCCGGCGGCGTCAGCGGGGGTCGACGGCACGACGACCTTCAGCCCGGGAATCGCGGCGATGCTCCCCCACAGCGTCTGCTCGTGCTGACCTCCGTCGCCGTACCAGCCGCCGACGGAGGCGCGGATCACCATCGGCACCTGCCAGGTGCCGCCGGAGAACGCCTCGTACTTGGCGATGTTGTTCACGAGCGGGCACCACGCGGCCGTGAGGAAGTCCACGAGCATCACCTCGACGACCGGCCGCAACCCGCCCATTGCCGCTCCGAGGCCCATGTAGACGAAGCCCGCCTCGCTGATCGGCGTGTCGAGCACGCGATCGGGCCCGAAGCGCACGAGCGTCGTGCGGCGCAGCAGCCGCACGTCCTCGCCGAACGTGATCACGCGGGTGTCGCGTTCCATCGCGGCCGCCAGGCCGGCGTCGACCGCTTCCGCAAAGGGCATCGTCGTCATCGTGCGCCTCCACTCTTCATCGCGGGCTTGGATGCTCGCGCGGCCTCGGGCATCACAGGTGCGGCCGGCAGTGCCGGCGCAGCGGGAGCACCTGCCATGCGCAGCCGGGCGGAGCGCTCGGCCGGCGCGACCTCGCCTTCGACGCGCAGTTCGATGCGCGCGGCCGCCTGGCCGCCGATGCGCCTGCGGGCGCTCGCCAGCGGGTCACGGCCTCCGCGCGCCTGATCGACGGCCAGCGCGCCGAGGCGCCGCGTGAGCGTCATGAGGCCCGCGACGCGGTCGCCGCGACTGCCGCCCGGCGCTCGCACCGCCGCGAGCAGGCCGGGTGCGAGCTCGCTCGCCCCGGCGCGCGGGTCGCGGACGACGCGCACGAGGATGTCGGTCGTGAAGTGGCCCTGCGGCCGGTGGCACGACGCGAGCATGAACGCCGGCCCCTTGCCGTTGCGCATCCGCGTGATCAGCCGCCCGGCGGTCGCCTGCACCTCGTCCACGCGCTGTCCGTCGACCTTCGCCGTGGCGAGCCCGAACGAGCGGGCGCGGTCGATCAGCTTGCCGCCGGTGACCTCGCGGGAGTGCGTGGTGATCGACCACGAGTTGTTCTTGCACACGAACAGGACCGGAAGCTTCCAGGCGGACGCGATGTTGAACGCCTCCATCATGTAGCCCTCGTTGGTGGCCGCCTCGCCGAAGAAGGCGACCGCGACCGAGCCGGGGTGCAGGTGCCGCGCCGCCAGCGCGAACCCGCAGGCCGTCGGACCGGAGGAGGCGACCATGCCGTCGCCGGCGGCGCGCTGCTCGCGCGCGAACAGGTGCATGTGCCCGCCCTGGCCGTGGTTGATGCCGTCCTCGTGGCCCATGATCTCGAGCAGCAGCCCCTCGATGTCGACGCCGCGCCCGACGAGGGCGGGCGTGGGACGGTGGTCGAGCGCCAGCGAGTCGGTGTCCGAGAGGTTCAGCAGGACGCCGGCGACGATGCCCTCCTCACCGATCCCGGTGTGCAGTTCCCCGGGTACCAGGCCGTCGTCCCACAGGCGGATCTGCGCCTCCTCGACGGCACGCATCCGCGCCATCTGCTCGTAGGCGCGCTCGAGCGCCGGGCCGGTCGGCTTGTGCGACTGTCGCATCACGCTCACCCCCTGCTCACGATCTTGTCCATGTTGCGCGCGATCGGCTGGATCAGCCGCGGCGAGATGCGGTGCAGGAAGTAGGGCGCGTTCACCTGCCTGCGCGGCGCGGTCACGATCATCTGGCGCTTGACGATCGCCCGCAGCACGGCGTCGGCGACCTCGTCGGGTGAGACGCCCTTCTTGTCGTAGAACCTGGTGACCTTGTCGTGGAGGTCGACCACATCACCGCGCATGATCCCGGAGTTGACGATCGGTGTGCTGATGATGCCCGGGCAGATCGCGCTGAAATGGATTCCGCGCTTGGAGAACTCAGCGTTGAGCGACTCGGTCAGACCTACGACCCCGTACTTCGAAGCGCAGTAGGGCGCCATCTTCGCGGCCGGCCACAGACCAGCCTGCGAGGCCGTGTTCACGACCGACGCGGGGCGGCCCTGCTCGAGCATCCGCGGCACGAACGCCTGGCAGCCGTAAGCGACTCCGAGCAGGTTCACGCCGATGACGCGCTGCCAGTCCTCGATCGTCGTGGATTCGAGGTTCCCGCCGAAGCCGATGCCGGCGTTGTTGTGGAGGATGTCCACCCCGCCCTCGGCCGCGAAGATCCTCTCGGCGAACGCCTCGACGGCGTCGGGGTCGGAGACGTCGAGCGCATGCCCCTCGGCGCGGCCGGCGGCGGCCTCGATCTCCTGGGCGACGGCCTGGGCGGTCTCGGCGTTGATGTCGGCGACGTGGACCTTGGCGCCGTGGCGGGCGAGCAGCAGCGCGGTCGAGCGGCCGATCCCCGAACCCGCGCCGGTGATGACCGCGATCTTCCCGGTCAGATTGACGTCATGACTCATGGCTTCTCCGTGGTCTTGGTCGTGGCGGAGTTGCGACCGGCTCATGCGCGGGCCGGCCGGCACGCGCTCCGTCCGCCGGGGCTGACGGGGAGTAGGTCTCTCTCCTGCTGTGGGCGATCGTGCGTCCGCAGCCAATAAACGGAACGCGAGTCGCGTTATAGTTCATGTATGGCCTTCATGTCAAGAGCGCGTCCGGTGCCGCGCACGCCGCGGCAGCATCAGCCGATGCGCATGCGATCCTCGCGGCGCCCATGACCGACGCCTTGCGCACACGGCGCACCCCCACCCAGGAGCGCAGCCGCCGCACCGTGCGGCGGATCCTCGACGCGGCCGAGGCGATCGTCGGCGAGTCCGGCGCCGATGCCGCGACCACCCGCGCGATCGCCGAGCGCGCCGGCGTATCGGCCCCGTCGCTCTACCGCTTCTTCGCGGACCGCGACGAGATCCTCGACCGCCTGCTCAGCACGATGCTCGCCGACCTCGACCGGCACACCGAGGAGATGGAGGCCACCTGGGAGGTCGCCTCGATCCGCGAATTCGTCAGCCGCGAACTCGACCTGCACGTCGCCTACTACGAAGCACACCCCAGCTACGTCAAGCTCTGGTTCGGCGGCCGCATCTCACCAACCGTCGTCACCGAGGTCCACAACCGCAACCGCACACTCGCGCATCGCGCGCGATCGGCGATGCAGACGAGTGGCCTCATCGGCCCCGACGCACCCGAGAGCGCCTTCGTCCTGCTCGTCGAGCTCGGCGACCGCGTCCTCGACCTCGCCTTCCGCGAACAGCCCAACGCCGACCGCGCAGTCATCGAACACGGCCGCGACGCACTCAGCGCCTACCTCGAACGCCTCGCAGCCGCAAGCCGCTGACCCGTCCTCACGCGTCAGCCGTGGACCGCGATCACTCCGGTGCCGGCAGACACGCCCGCTCCGGACGAACTGCTGTCGCGCGCTGAACGCGGCGGGCGTTGGCTACAAGCGACCGGGACAAATACAGGCAACGCGAACCAGGGCCGTCCTCAGGGGGGGTCGAACGCGCGACCTCCGGCGTGACGCGCATAACGCTGCCGGCGTTTAGGGCGTGAAGTGCGTCTCACGCCCCAAACCCAGGTGTATCAACCGTTATCCACGGACACATCGGCCCTCAGGCCTCGGGCGAAAGCCCCATGAACACTGACGATCGCGGCGCAAACGCCGCCGCCTGAAAATCGTGGTGTCCCCGGTTCGAGTCCGGGTCTCGCCATCGCAGGAAAGACCTGCCCAATGGTTGCTTCCTGGGCGAAACCAGCCGATTTCCAGGGTAAATACTCCAGGGCGCACCGGACAGAACGCCCGGCTCAGCACCGACTATTTCCGGGGGAAGTAGCGAGGGAATCCGTCGCGCGTCGAGATCGACGACCCCTCGCACCCCATCTGGACCGGACGCTGCGTGTCGGCAGCGCAACGATCGATCTGACCCTCGGGGCTGGCCGGGTAAGTGCGGCCGCTGCCTCGGCGAGAAGCGGGAGCCGGCCGGCGGGGCGGGGCATCCCAACGAACGCTGTGCGCCCCGGCAGCGCGGGGACTAGCGCGAAGCGTTCGATCTTGGTCGCGGCCCTCGCCGCGTTCTCGTTGGATGAGAGTTCGCGGAAGCGAGAGGGGGCAGCGCCAAGGGAGAGAGGCGCTGCCCCCTCGACATTGGGAACTCCGCTGGGTCCAAGAGCAAGAGCCCAATGGCGCGATGGTCAAGATCGCACGCTGCGGTGAGCCAGGCAATCCGTGCGGACTACGGAAAGCGCGTTTGCGCAGGGCGCTGGGAGCGATACGGCGAGCGCGCTCATAGAAGCGGCGTATGACTGACTCCGGGGCGAACGGCCCAGCGCCACACCACGGGGTCAGTCAGCGGAGACTCACAGCACATCCCCCCTCGGCCGACGCTTCATCTCTCATGAGCGCCGGCGAGGCGGGATGGACGAGCGTCGGACCCGCGGTCACAAAAATGCCCCGCACGCTCGGAAGATCGGGCGTAGCCTGAGGTTGTGCTGCCAGCGGTTCCGGCCAGCCTCCAAGGACCGACATTCCAAGGACGCGCCCCGCGGGCGCGGGCGACGGAGCCGCTGGCGCGCCTGGCGACGCGGTTGCAGTAGCGCGATCGGCGAGCGTATGCTCGCGCCGAGGCCCAAGGGCGGCGTGTTTCGGGGAACATTGGGGGGCCGCCGCCCCCGGGTCAGTTCGCCGCGCGGTCGCTCGCTCGCCCGGTAGGTCTGACCCGGCGGTCAGAAACGTTGCGCTCGTCGAGGTGTCGTCACAGGTAGGGGCGCCGTCTCGTCGAAGTCATCCCCCGGGCGGGGCGGCGTCCGCTAGGACGAATCGGATGGCCGGGGATCGAGCGGGCGGGACTGGACGGGCGTCCTACTCAGGGTCGCGCCCCAGTTCGTCGCAGTGGTCGAGCAGCTCGTGGCGGATTGCGCAGGCGTGAACGGTGCCGATCGGGACGATCACATCGCCGTCGTCCATCTCCAGCACGTCCGACTCGACGAACCTCAGCGATCCCTGCACCTCGGCGCCGTCGGCTGGCGCAATGCCAGCGGCACCGGGAACAGGCGCCCCCGCAGTTCCCTGGCCGGCCAGTCACCGGCAGCGAACTCGGGGCCAACGATCCAGTCGTACGGTATGTGCACGGGCACACGTCCGACACCCTGAACGCTACGCCGCGGGCCCCGTGAGAGCCGGCGAGGCGAACTGGACGCGGGTCCTACTCGAAGCCGCGCCCCAGCTCGTCGGAGTGGTCGATCGGCGGCGGCACGATCGCGTAGGCCTGGATCGTGGCGAACGGGACGACGTAGGCGTCATCCATCTCGATCCCATGCCCCTCGATGACCCCCCAGCCGGAGATGGGGTCGGTGCGGTCTACGAACTGCAGCGCAAGCGGGAGGGCGCCGACGCGGTTTCGGAGTACGTGGGCCGGCCAGTCTGGCGGGGCGTCGTCGGGGCGGGCGATCCACTCGGGCATCCCGGCGAGCATACGTCGGCCCCGGGGTTCCCCGCCAGCGATCGATAGACGCCGGGACCGTCCTTGACCTGCGACCGCCAGAGCCTCCAGCGCTCCGCGCCGATGCCGCGCGTGACGCGCCTACGACGGTCGGGCCCCACGCCAGCCTGGTGAGACGTAGCGCGCGACGGCCGCGCAGCGCTGCGCGGCCGTCATGGTTCTGGCCCCGCTTCAAGGGTGCGCACCCGGAACGACAAACATCCGGAACGAGCGCATGGTCAGGATCGGCTCAGGTTCGCGTCTGTACGTTCTCGCGGACGGCGACAATGACGGTCCGGTCTACCCCCGGGGCCTGGCGGAGCTGCTGACGCGCGACGGCCCGCCTGAGAGATGCGGGGCTGCCGTGGTGTTAGGCCCGCGGGCGATCCAACCATCCCCCCGGTTCGCTGGATCGCCGCGCCGCTGACGGCCAGTCTTGCAGACTCCTGACTGAGCGGTCAGGACGCAACGCGATCGTAACGACGAACGCCGCACGGCGGTCCAGATCCGTACCGCGCTCTGGGCCAAGCTCAATAGGCGGACACAGCCTTACTCTCCCGTCGGCTCACAGCCTCGCCCCGCCTACACGTGCGGGTGATGGCCTGGACGAGCGTCCGACGGAAAGATCCCCCACCGGCGCCCGAATGCCTGGTTACCGTGAGCCCGTCAGCGCGACCGCCCGAATCGGTCTGCTGCTCGGGTCGCTACTGCCGCTGCGCGACCCCGTGAGCGCCCCGCGACGCGGGGTGGTCGCGCGTTACGCCGCGATGCCGATGCCCAGCTCCACGCCGGGTCGGCCGTTCGTCCTCAGCCGAACCGTGACTGCACAGCTTGCAGGGTGGTCGAGCGTCGGATCCCGTGCCCTTCAGCGGCATCCCAATTTGTGACCGGGCTGCCTCGTAGCCTGACATCAGCCAGCGGCCCCGACGGCCGCGGATCCCCCCTTCCGTGGCCCTTGCGGGGCCGCTGGCGCTGAGATGCGGGGTCGTCGTGGCTCCAGGCCGCGATGCCGAGTCAGCTCGACGCCTACTGACCGCTGTGCCCACCACTCTTGTACAAGGCATCCCCCTGGGCTTGGCTTGCGGCTCGTGCACGGTCGGCGTTGCGAGTGAGTTGGCTTCCGACTCGCGCCAATCTGGAAGACCCCCAGTTGGTTCCCGCCCCTGATCGTGTAGCCGCGCTCGCTTCCGACCTCGACTCGAGCCTGACGCGGCTCGAGCGGGAGCTCCGCTTCCTCCGCCGGCGAGCATCGTCTTACCCCAGCGAGAACTAACCGGCATGCGGCATCTCGTCCTGCCAATGCACACGGAAGGGCTCCACCAGCCGAGCGAGGACGGCGGGACGTGTCGGCGCAGCGCCTGCGCGGGCGCCTCCGCCGCTCTTTGCGCCGGCGCCGGCGCCCAACTCGTCGCCAGGTCCGCGTTGCACGGTTGGTCGTTCGGCAGCCAGGTGGCCTTAGCGCCCTCGCATCCGCGTTGCGGGTCTCTCGCCCTGCGGCGGGGAGATGCTCGAGTTGGCTACGGGGCAGGGGACGGATCGCGGCAACCCCGCACGAAACGTAGGGCCTGCCGTCATGGTGCGGACCCAGGTCCGATCGACAGCGCTCAGCGCTCGATCCCGGTGAGGAGGGCGCGGGGGAGCGGCTCGGGGTGGGTTGGGCGGCATCATGTGGCCGGCGCCCTCGATCAACGTGTGCTGCGCGTGCGGCACGTGCCGCGGACGACGTCGCAGATCGCGGTGGTCGACGGCGGCACGTCTCCGATCCGGTGCGCTGCTCGGCTTCTTGTGCGCTGATCGCTCTGCACGAGGCAGGACGACTTCGCGCGCGATCCCGGGGCACGGGCGGTGTACGCATGAGCCTGCGGGACCGCCGCGTGGTCCAGACGACCGAGGTCGGCTGGCGATCGGCGTATGCGCGCCGACCACCATCGGAGTCCGCGACCAGCATCGGAGTCCGAGGCGGCGACGCGCCATCTCCACGAGCTCCTCGCCAGCCCGCCGGGCGACCGCGACCACGCACTGGTCGCCTAACCCGACTGCGGGCCTTTCGCGTCGGTCGACACAATCCCGAGACCACGAGCCCGGCGAGGACTTCAGCACCGCTTGGGAGCGTGCGCCTGCGCGCCACTCGAGGCCGCGTCACGCGTCGCGGCGAAGCCGGGGCGGGCACGGCGGCCCACCCCCGTTTGCGTCTTCCCTACTTGTAGGTGCCGCTGTACTTGAACGTGTAGATGTTGTCCTTGAACGGCCCGCTGAACGTCGCCTTCAGCGAGTGCCCCTTGAGGCTGCCAGTGCCCTTCGTCAATGACACGACGCCACCCGTGACGGTGATGGAGCCGTCCGGGTTGGCGGTCTGCGTGGCCTTCCCGGTGCCCGTGAGCGATCCGGTCGGGGTGAACAGCGTCACCGTCTTGGCCGTGACGAGCACGCTCCCGGTCTGCTGTCCGGCGCTGACCTTCGTCTGGTAGACGATCGCCCCGCGCCCGAGGATCTTGTCCTTGATGTCGCCGGCGACCCAGAGGGTCGAGCCCTCCTGGTGGGTGACGGAGACGTACGCGGTGCCGCTGTCCTTGCGGGCGCTCGCCGCCGACGCCGCCGGTACCGCCACGGCAAAGGCCGCAACGACGGCGATGAGCTTGATGGACGTCCTCCTAGTGAGACTGTGCATGGACCGCTCCTTCGCTTGAATGTGTGCAGAAGTCCGCACAGCCAGACCCTCCCAGAAGTCGTCGAAACGGGTGGCGCGTATCCGGGTAAACTACGTACGTAGATGTCCGCAAACACGCATATCCCGCAAGTGACGTTCGTCCCGACCAGCGAGGCCGAGCTCCGGATCGGCGTAAACGCGGCGACGCTTCGCCTACAGCAACGCCCGCGGCGAAATCCTCGACCAGCGGACCACCCGGCGGTTCCACCGCTCACGCAGAGCGGGAGCGGACGCTTCCGCAGAGGCGCCCAACTTCTGCCGTCGCACGCTCCCATCCAGGGAGCCGTGGGCGCGCCGTTTGTGACGTGAGCGCCGTCTCACGTCACAAACCCAGCGCACTCCAGTGGTCTCCCTGGACTGTCGAGCCGGACATCGACCCTCGCGCGCCGCATGAACAAGCAAAATCCGCCATCCGGCCCCGCCGACTGAAAATCGTGGTGTCCCCGGTTCGAGTCCGGGTCTCGCCATCGGAAACGGCCCTGGAAATCAGGGCCTTTTTCGTGGGTGCGCTCAATCGCCCGCGAGCGTCGACGCGCCACAACTCGGTCACGAGTACCCAATCGGGTACCCAATGAGCCTCAGATCCGTAGCCTTCGGCGTCGGCTCGGCCGCGCGATGTCAGGCTGTCCGCCAGCGCCCGATACGGCGCTGAGCGCAACCCAGGCGTCGGCCTCCGAGCACCAGATGAGGCAGTCGAGAAGACGTGTGAGCGATCGTTCGATGCCAACCGAGCGCAGGTAGACGTCCACCTCCACGAACCCGTCAATCACGGGGACGAGCGCGGGGCGCTTGAGGTGGAGGAGCTTGGTCGCCTGCGCCACACCGCGCCCGTTGGCAGTAGCTATCGCCGCGACGGCGTCCTGCACGCGCGTGAGGACCTGCAAACGCTCCTAATCGTCATTGGGCATGAGCACCATGTCCCAGTCACGTCCGAGCGCGACGAGCCACGGTAGGTCTCCGGCCGCCATGAGCGGCTCCCACACGGGGATCTTCAGGATCATCGCGCGGAATGAGGCATTGAGAACCCGGATGTCCTCCCGATCGACTTGGTCGAGGTGGCGCCAGCGCGGGTTCATCGGCGCCGTGTGACCGGAGACGGTCAGGGCGCGGCGCGGACGCTGAGCCGTACGGGAAACGGCTCCGTCGGAGGCGGCACGTCCGTGGGGATGGGGTCGCTGATGAGGACGAGCGCCTGGCCGGAGACCGGGCTTGACGCGACGAGCGCGCCGGTTGGGGGCGCGTACTCCTGAGCGCTGTTGATCGTCTCGGTCGCGCTGGTGATCGTCTCGGTCGCACCCCATGCTGACGTGCCGGCGGCGCGCGCGGACGCGTAGTGGCCCGGCGTACCCGTGTCGCTGCGCCAGACCACGAGCGCGCCGCCGCGGGGGCCCACGGCCAGACCCTGCAGCTCGGACTGCGCGCCGGCGGCCGACAGCCGCGTCGACGCGCCGGCCCGGCCCGAGACGATGTCCGCGGTCCGCACGACGAACTGGCGGTTCTCGGCGCCCGTCCACGTCACGACGCTGCGATCCCGGAGGATCGCCGCCTGGACGGCGGTGCCGCTGATGAGCGTCCCGTCGCCCCGCGGCAGGTTCGCCTCGAGCGTCTGCTGGCGGCCGAACGACTTGCCCGGCGAAGCCACCGCGGCGGCCACGATCCCCGGCCCGCCCGCGTTGCCCGAGCTGCCGGCGCGCTGGGCAAGCCAGGCGACGAGCATCCGCCGCGTGCTGTCGATCGACGCGACGATACGCGTCGACGGCGCGCCGATCCAGGGCGAACCGCCGGTGCCAAGCCGCTGCTCGGCGCCGATCTTGCCCTCTGACGAGATCAGGCGGGTGCGGACGGCCTTGCGGTCGTCCCAGGCCAGCAGCACATCGCCGGGGCCGTTGATCGCCAGCGCCGACGGGCTGCTTCCGACCGTCTGGCGGCCGTAGTCGAGTTTGCGCTGGAACGTCGTGCCGCCGCGCGGGCGGATGAAGAGGCGGTTGCGGAAGCCGACAACCGTCGTGCGCTTGCGGCTCAGCATGGGGTAGCTCACGGTGACCGCGGCGTCCCCCGCCGGGTTCGCCGCGACGGCCGTGACGACCGCCGGCTGCCCGAACCGCCGGTCCGGCTGCAGCAGGACACCGCGAACGAGGATCTGGCGCGTGCTGTAGGTGCCGGTGACGTTCCCGCGGGTGACGGCGGCGTCGAGCAGTGTGCCGTTGCTGGGCGCGCGACGGTCCGACGGGCGCGCTGCCGCTCCGCCGAGGATGACCCCCGAACGGCCGTACAGCGCCATCTCGAACGGCTCGATCCCGCCGAACGTCGACGCCGTCACCGTCCCGAAGGCGTTGCGCGACCCCGAGAAGCGCGCATACCCGAGCCCTCCCGCGCTGCGCCCGAGGATGGTGAATCCGGTGCCCCCCTGCGTGAAGCCGAGCTGTCCGGGCACCGTGCGCAGGAAGATCCCCCCGAATCCGGGCTCCCAGCGCGCGAGGTAGCCGCCGGCGACGGGCTCGGGCTCGGACCATGGCGGCGCTGCGGGCGCCGCGGCCGGCGCGGCGGCTGCGAGGACTCCCGCGGCGGCGACGAGGGGCATGCTACGAAGGAGGGACATGCAGACGGACGCTACGCCACCGCACCCCCGCGCCCATCCGAGCGCACTACGGACCTTGATCAGCTTGGTCGCCACCGGCCGATCCGAGGCGACCCCCGAAGGCTCAGCTGCGGCTGCGATACAGGTGCGCAGTGAGCGGGACGAAAACCGCCGTCAGCACCGCCGCCTCGGCGAGCACGAGCAGCACCTCACCGGCGACGACATCGCCGTACATGAGCCCGCGCGACGCGTCGACGACGTGCGAGATCGGGTTGATCTCGAAGAATGCTTCGAGCGCGCTCGGGCAGCGTCGACGGGTTGACGAAGATGTTGCTGAGGAAGACCGCAGCCCTGCGGCACGTGCTCAATGTGCCCCGGGCAAGGCAATCGCCACGAGCGCGGAGGGGTGGCCGTCGCACGCGCGTTTGGGTACCCGGAGTGATCGCGGTACCCGATCGCCTCGTAAAAGTCTGCAAATAGCGGCAATCCGTCGATGATCGACTCCGACAAACAACCAGCCCTGATGCAGGGATTTCGCCTCGTTAGAGACTTCTGCGCGGAGTCCTGAAAATCGTGGTGTCCCCGGTTCGAGTCCGGGTCTCGCCATCGCGAAGCGATGAGATGCCGCTGTGAGACTGGGTTTTCGGAATTGCGGCCCGCACTGAAGACTCGAACGCGGCGCACCACCGCCGGAATCGTGGTGGCCCTGGTTCGAGTCCGAGCCTCGCAATCCGCGCTTTCGGCGTGCGACGACCTGCCGCCAGACGGTCACGCGTCAGAAGCCTGGTCACATGCGCGACCTGGTCGTATGCGCGATCGAACCCACCGACGCGTTTGACCGCGCAGTCAGGAGGGCAGCTCCGCCTGCCGGGGAGCGCAGTCATAGTCAGCGCGCTCATCCCGAGCTCGCGCTCCACCGCAGGTTGCCGGTCTGGCACAGGGCCTGACCCGGGATCTGCTCCATGAGGTTCATCGTTCCCTTGGCC
>DATCDC010000131.1:0-18719 GCA_036510915.1 Solirubrobacteraceae bacterium
CCCCGCCGGCGTCCTCGACCGCCAGCGCGTCGCCGTCGACGCGCACCCGTCCGCCGCCAGGGAACGGCGGGGTGCCGAACCCGCCGCTCGTCGGCTCGAGCGCGATCTCGTTGCCCGTCGCAGCGACCCGCGCCGGAGCGACGATCAGCTCGGCGACGCGGTGCAGCGACGCGCGGGTCGCGGCGAAGGTGGACGGCAGCGGCGGAAGGTCGGGCATGGGGCTCGGTCCCCGCTCGTGGCCGTGCGTTACGCCGGCGCTCAGGGGCGCACGAGCGGGCCGCTGCGGACGACCTCGAACGCGCTTCCCGGAACCTGCTTCAGCTGCTCGATGTCCGCGTCGTTCCAGCGATGGTCCGCGGCGCCGCTGACGTACCAGTCCGAGCCGTTGTCGGCGACGATCATCCCGTAGGTGCGCAGCGCGCGCAGGATCGCGAGCGACTGCCCGTGGTAGCCGCGCAGGCCGAAGCTCGCCTTCAGGCGCAGGCGCAGCCCCATCGGCGGCAGGTCGGGGTTCGTGTCGCTGGAGGCGAGGTGGCGCGCCGGGGCGACGTACGCCGCCTGGGTGCGCGCCACCGTGAAGCGCAGCGCGTGGCGGATCGCGCCCGCGCTCGCCTCGTCCGGGCGCGCGAGCCCCGGCATGATCGGGAGGCCGGCGGCGTCCGCCGACGTCCAGCCGGCGTGCCGCAGCCGGTTCGAGCGCAGGTCGAAGATCGCGCCGCTGCCTGCGCTCCAGCGCCCGCCGCTGCGCTGCGCGTCGTAGAGCTCGTAGAGCTTGCAGGAGCGCCGCTGGACGACGAGCACGTGCCGGTCGCTGCCGCCCTCCACGCGGGCGTGGGCGGGGATCGGGTAGCCGCCGTGGTCGCTCTCGTCGCCGTAGGCGGTGAACCGCACCGCGCGTCGCGGCTGGGTTGCCGAGGCGATCGTGATCGGGATCCCGTAGTTCCCGTAGCGCCCCGACCCGAAGTCCGGGTGCAGGTGCCCGGCGATGCCGATCGAACGCAGGTAGGCGTCCGAGCGCGGGTCGACCGGGTCGCGCGAGACGTCGCGGTTCCACGCGTTGTCGGCCGGGAAGACCGGGCAGCCCGCGATTCGCGGGCCGCCGCTCGAGGCGGAGCCGGCCGCGACGCCGGCACCGGCGGCGGCCAGCAGGGCGACGACGATCGTGGCGATCAGGGAGCGCACGCCCTCAGGATCGCAGGCGGCGGTACTCCTGGACGCTGAGCTCGCGGCCGAGCGGCGTCGCAAGGGCGGGATCGTGCGCGAGGTAGGCGTCCTCGTTGCGCCGCCAGGCCGCGATGTAGCGGTAGAACGGGATCCGCGGATGCAGGTGATGGACGAGGTGGTAGTTCTGGTAGAGCAGCAGCGGCGTGAGCAGCCGCTCCCAGCCGATCCGGTTGCGCGTCGCGCGATAGCGGTCGGCGGTGAGGTCCTCGAGCCCGTGGTGCGGCAGCCAGTCGAAGGCGTAGCCGAGGAACCAGATCGCAAGGCGCGTGGGCAGGACGTAGTAGACGAGCACGTCGACGAGGTGGCCGTTCACGGTCAGCACGACGCCGGCGACGGCCAGCAGCAGAACGGTGACCGCGCACTCGATCTGCTCGCGGCGCGGCCGGCGGCCGACGCGGCGCAGGTAGAACGGCACGTAGGCGAGGTCGACCGTCGCCCAGCGCAGCGGCGTCGACCAGGCCGGCCCGACGTTCGTCCAGTGGTCGGGGTCGCTGCCGTCGTCCTCGTTCGTGTGCATGTGGTGCTGCATGTGAATGAACCGGAAGACGGGCGCCGCCGCGATCGGCGTGACACCGAGCGCGCTGATCCGCCCCAGCCAGACGTTCAGCGGCTCGCCCGTGCCGGCTGTGCGGTGCACCGACTCGTGCAGCACGGTGAAGAACAGGAACGACGCGACGGTGTTCAGCGCCACGCCGGCGGCGGCCGGGATCGTGCCGCGGAGCGCCAGCGTCGTCGAGACTGCGGCGAGCGTCACCGCCGCGGCGAAGAGGGCGACCGTCGGCCAGGCGACCGGCGGGACGGGGATCGCCGGATCCGGCGTCCTGCGGGGGTCGGCCGAGGCGTGCGCGTGGACGTGGCTCATGAGCGTGACACCCTGTCACAGCGCACGGGCGGCATGCAACGTCAGTCGCCGCCGGCGGCCCCGGCGAGCGGGACGGCGATGCCCTTCGGCGGCCCCGAGGTGTCCTGCGCACCGGGGAACGTCAGGAAGCCCAATGGCGCGAGCGTCGCCAGCCGGCTTGACGCGACACCGAGGTCCGACAGCGTGTAGAGGCGGTCGCCGACGACGACCGAGCGCTCGATCGACGGGTTGTACGGCCCGGTGCCGTGCGTGACGCGCCCGACCTCGTCGATGCCCTTCGCCTTGTCGACGTGCAGGCCGACGGCGCCGATGAACGGCGCGTCCGGATCGCTGTAGTCCTGCAGCGGCAGCACGGCCGACCCGGTCGGCGCCCACCACAGGAAGGCATGGGGGTCGAACTCGGCCGAGGTCGAGGAGCCCGAGGCCCCCAGCGCGCGATGGGCGACGCGCACCGGATGCGCCGGATCGGACACGTCGAAGAGCGACACCTGGGCCCCCTGGCGGCGCCCCTCGGCGGTGGCGTCCTGGCCGACGCCGAGCAGCAGGCCGTCCCCGACGGGGTGCAGGTAGGCCGAGTAGCCGGTCAGGTCGAGTCTGCCGGCGACCTTCGGGTTGGCGGGGTCGGAGAGGTCCAGCGTGTAGAGCGGGTCGATCTGGCGGAACGTGACGAGGTAGGCCTGCGGCCCGATGAAGCGCACGGCGTAGATCCGCTCGCCGGTCCCCAGGCCGCCGACGCGTCCGACCTGCGCCAGCGCGCGCCCCTGCTGGCGCAGGACGGTGATCGCGCTCTGGCTCGGCTGGGTCTGGGCGCCGCCCATCCACAGCGGGTCCTCGGTGCTCGCCACACGCAGGACCCCGCCGTACTCCGAGAGGGCGTACTGGTTCAGCACGAAGCCGCTGACGCTGCCGCTCGCGGCATACGTCGTGCGGCCCGGGTCCGACGTGTCGAAGCGGTGGATCTCCGTCGTCATGTGCGCCGGGACGTCCGCCGCCGTGTCCAGGCTCGGGACGTAGCGCTGACTTGCGACGTAGAGGCTCCGGTCGCTGGCGTACACGACCTGGGCGCCGGCCATCACCGCGTCGCGATCGACGCTGTAGAGGCCGCGATCGAGGTCGATCGTCATGACCGTCAGCAGGTCCAGGCCCGAGAAGACGTCCGGCCGGCGCACCTGGTCGCAGCCGACGATCGAGCGCCGGAAGGTGCGCCCCGAGATGCGGCTGCGGATCACCGTCTGGGGGATCAGCGCGCGCAGGCCGAGCTTCGCGCCCGCGGCGCTCGCGGCCTGCGGGCCGGTCGTCTGCGGCGTCGCGCTGTTCTGCGGGGTCAGCGCGGAGAGGTCGGGCGGCGTGTCGAGCACGACGCGGACCGTCCCGCCGGTGAGCCGCGCGTCGGCGTACGAGCCGTCGACGGTCAGCGTGCGGCTGACCGTCATCGCCGCGGGGTCCTTCACGCTGACCTCGGTGAGCTGGGTCGCGGGGCGGTAGCCCCGGTAGGCGATGCTCGGCGCGAGCGCCGCGACCGGCCCGTCGACCGGGATCGGGCCGCCGCCCGCGCTTGCGGCCGGCGTGCCGATGACGAGGACGCGATCGCCGCGCAGGAGCAGCTCGCGGCTGGAGCCCTCGAGCGCCAGCGATCCGAGCAGCACCGGGGTGTCGCCGCTGACGTCGATCGCCAGCAGCGACTGGCCGGCGAGGACGAACATCCGCTTTCCATCGGTCTTGACGACGTCGGGCTCGTCGACGCCGGTCTCCTGGTCGTTCGTGCCCGAGAACGCATCGCCGGCGGATCCCGCGCCGGTCTCCGAGACGGCGGTCGGCGCAGCGGCGGTCGGCGGCACCGCGCCGCCCGTCGTCTTCGCGGGTGCGAGCGAGACCGCCGAGCCCGCCTCGGCGCGGAACGGCACGCCGGTCGTGCCGCCGGTGCGCGCCAGCTCGGCCCGGGCGTAGCCGACGAGCGAGGAGCAGGAGGCGAACGCGCTGAGGTGCGCCGTCACGCGGTGGGCCGGACGCCGTTTGGCCGCCGCGTCGCCGGCGGCCGGTCCGAGAACCACGGTCACGAGTCCCGCGACGAGAAGCGCACGCCATCCCATGGCCAGCCGGATCCTAACCGCGGACGGGGCGCCCGCGCCGGGGTCCGGACGATCAGGCGTACACCGGGCCCCGCTCGCCGTCGGCGGCGAGGTCGATCGCGAACGAGCCCAGCAGCGCCTGGTCGGCGAAGACGAAACGCGGGCCCTCGCGGATCGAGCGCCCGACTGGCTCACGGTCGGCCGCGACGCCGTGCGGCGGCTGCGGCGCCATCGCCACCACCGCGGCGACCATCGCCAGGCAGCTCAGGGCATCGACGAGGTAGGCGCCGCCCACGCCCGCCGCGCCGATCAGCAGCCCGCCGATCGCCGGGCCGATCACGATCGTCAGCTGGAAGAGGCCGGAGTTCAGCGCGAGCGCCGAGCAGCGCCATCGCGACCAGCGGCAGCAGCTCGACCGCCCCGAGCATGCCCGTCAGGAACCCGACCGCGTCTGGATGTAGATCTGGTAGGGCAACGCGACGAGTGAGAGGCGCATGCGTGTCCCTCCACCGTACGGGCCCGTAGCCTTCAGCCGATGAGGCCTGCGCCCCAGGTGCGTCCCGCGGAGATCCCGCGGCGGGCCCGGTACGAGCGGACCCGGCTCGCGGGGGACGTGCCCGCGGAGCACGCGGCCCTGCTCGTCGCCGATGACGCCGCGCCCTTCGCGCTGACCGGCGCGTGGGCCGGCGGGGGCGCGATCGCCGGCTCGGCGCCGCTCTACGTCGCCCGCCCGGACGACGACCCGTTCGTCCTGCTCGACGTGCAGCCGCGGGTCGACGTCGCGGACGCCGCCCCCGCGGGTGCGGTCGGCGGCGGCTGGTTCGGCGTCCTGGGCTACCGGCTGGGTGCGCTGGCCGAGCCCGTCCCGCCGCCGCCACCGGCCCCCGGGCCGCTGCCGCCCGCCGCACTCGCCTTCCACGACCACGTCCTGCGCGCCGACGGCGACGGCGCATGGTGGTTCGAGGCGCTCTGGACCCCGGAGCGCGCGGCGGCGCTCGCCGAGCGGCGCGACCTGCTCGCCGCCCGGCTGCGCGCCGGCGTCCAGCCGCGCGTGTTCCGCGTCGGCACACTGCGCCCGGCGCCGAGCGGGATCGCCGCGCACCGCGCCGCGATCGCCGGCTGCCGCGAGCGGATCGCCGCCGGCGACCTCTTTCAGGCGAACCTGACCATGCGGCTGGAGGGCTCGTGGTCGGGGTCGGCCGCGGGGCTCGCCGCGACGCTCGCACACGAGCTGCGTCCCGAGCACGGCGCGTTCGTCGCGGGCGCCTGGGGCGCCGTCGCGAGCGCCTCCCCGGAGCTGTTCCTGCGTCGCAGCGGACGCGCGGTGCACAGCGAGCCGATCAAGGGCACGGCCTCCGCCGACGCCGACCCGGCGGCGCTCGCCGCCTCGGCGAAGGACCGCGCCGAGAACGTGATGATCGTCGACCTCATGCGCAACGACCTGGGCCGGGTCTGCGAGTACGGGAGCGTGACGGTGCCGTGGCTCGCGCGCCCGCGCGCGGGCGCGGGCGTCCTGGGACTCGTCTCGCGCGTGGCCGGGACGCTGCGCGCCGGGGTCGGCGACGGCGATCTGCTGCGCGCGACGTTCCCGCCCGGCTCGGTCACCGGCGCGCCGAAGATCGAGGCGATGCGCGTCATCGCCGAGCTGGAGACCACGGCGCGCGAGGCCTACACCGGCGCGATCGGCTACGCGAGCCCGCTCGCCGGCCTCGAGCTGAACGTCGCGATCCGCACCTTCGAGATCCACGCCGGGCGCGTGCGGATCGGCGTCGGCGGCGGCATCACCATGGCCTCGGACCCCGACGGCGAACTCGCGGAGAGCTTCCTCAAGGCCGCGCCCCCGGCCCGCGCGGCGGGCGCGGCGATCGGCGACGCGCGCCCGGGCGCATCCGCCGCGCCGCTGCCGCCGCCGGCGCTGGCGCGCACGCGCACGCGCCCGGACCCCGCAGGAGGGGTCTTCGAGACGATCCGCGTGGCCGGCGGTGCTCCGCGCTTCCTCCTCGCACACCTCGCGCGCCTGCGCGCGAGCGCCGCGCAGGTGTACGGCGCGACGCTCGCACCCGGCATCCTGGAGGACGCGGCCGAGCAGGCCCTGCGCGCCGGCGCCGCCCGCGACCTGCGGCTGAACGTCGTCGTCACGCCGGCAGCCGAGCCCGCGGTCACGGCCACGACGAGGCCGCTCTCGCCGGTCGACCACGGGCGCGTGCTGCGGCTCGTCCCGTGGATGCTGCCCGGCGGGCTCGGAGCGCACAAGTGGCGCGACCGGCGCCTGCTCGACGAGCTGGCGCGGATCGGCGACGGCGTCCCACTGCTGGTCGACGCCGACGGCGCCGTGCTCGAGGCGGCGTGGGCCAGCGTCTGGACGCTCAGCGGCGAGGTCCTCACGACGGCGCCGCTCGACGGGCGCCTGCTCCCCGGCGTGACCCGCGCGCGGCTGCTGGCGCGCGCGGCCGCGCTCGGCCTGGAGGCGCGCGAGGAGCCGCTGACGCTGGGGGCGTTGCGCAGCGCCCCGGCCCTCCTGCTCACCTCCAGCCTGCGCGGCGCCGTGCCGGCGCTGCTCGCCGACGCGCCGCGCCACGACGCGCGCCCGGCGGTGCGCGCGATCGCCGCCGGGCTGCTCGGCGACGGCGCTCCGGAACCCGTCCCCGTGCTGCCGTGAGTCCACAGCCTCCTCTCAGGAACCTCCCAGGCTTGCGCAGGACACTCTGTCCGTGATGAACGAGGCAGCCACGGACACCGCACCGCAGAGCCGCGTGCTCGTCGTCGACGACGAGCCGAACATCGTCGACATCGTCTCGATGGCGCTGCGCTTCCAGGGCTTCGAGGTCGCCTCTGCGACGACGGGCGCCGAGGCGCTCGCCGCGGTCGCGGAGTTCCGCCCGCACCTCATGGTGCTCGACGTGATGCTCCCCGACATGGAGGGCTTCGAGGTCGCCCGCCGTCTCGGCGCCCAGCGCGCGGAGGTGCCGATCATCTTTCTCACCGCCCGCGACGCGACCGAGGACAAGATCCAGGGGCTGACGATCGGCGGCGACGACTACGTCACCAAGCCGTTCAGCCTGGAGGAGCTCGTCGCGCGGATCCGCACCATCCTGCGGCGGACCGGCATGGCGGAGTCCGACACGAGCACCCTCGTCTTCGACGACCTCGAGCTCGACGAGGACACGCGCGAGGTCACGCGCGGCGGAACGCCGGTCGAGCTGACCGCCACCGAGTACCGGCTGTTGCGCTACCTCATGCTCAACCCGCGCCGCGTCCTCACGCGCGCCCAGATCCTCAACCACGTCTGGGACTACGACTTCGGCGGCGACGCGCGCGTGCTGGAGACCTACATCAGCTACCTGCGCAAGAAGGTCGACGTCCTCGGCGTGCCGCTGATCCACACCGTTCGCGGCGTCGGATACGCGCTGCGCCTGCCACGCGCATGATGCAGTCCCTGCGTGCCCGGCTGGTCACCGGGCTCGTCGTCCTGGCGGCCATCGGGCTGCTCCTGCTCGGCGCCATCACCTACGCCGAGCAGCGCTCGTTCCTGCTCGACCGCGTCGACCAGCAGGCGCGTGCCGCCGCCCCGGCGATCTCCCGCACGTTCGACCAGCAGAACATCTACGTCCCCGGCGCGGCACCGTCGGGCGGGTTCGACGGGGGGCCGGACGGCGGCGGCGGGCGCGGCGGCCCGCTCGGGGCCGACGCGAACCTCCCGCCCGGCACCTACGGGGAGCTGCGCGACGCCGGCGGCGCCGTCGTCGGGCACGTCGTCCTGTCCTACAGCGGGCTGGCGGCGCCGCAGATCCCGGCCAGGCTGACCACCGGGGAGCCGGTCATCGTCTCGGCCAAGGGCGGGTCGGGCCTGCGCTACCGCGTGCTCGCGATTCCCAACCGCGACCAGAGCGGGACGACCGTCATCGCGATCCCGCTGCGCGACGTCGACCAGACGCTGCACCGGCTGCTGCTCGTCGAGCTGCTCGTCATCGCCGGCGTCCTGCTCGCGCTCGGCATCAGCGCCTGGATCCTCGTGCGCGTGAGCCTGCGGCCGCTGGACCGGATGGGCGAGACGGCGGGCGCGATCGCCGCCGGCGACCTGGACCGCCGCGTCAGCCCCGCGACCGACCGCACCGAGGTCGGCCGGCTCGGCCTCGCCCTGAACGCGATGCTCGCCCGTCTGGAGCGGGCGTTCGCCGAGCGCGAGGCGAGCGAGAACCGTCTGCGCCGCTTCCTCGCCGACGCCTCGCACGAGCTGCGCACGCCGCTGGCCTCGATCCGCGGCTACGCCGAGCTGCTGCGGATCGGCGCGGCGAGCGGCCCGGACGAGGCGGAGAAGGCGACGACGCGCATCGAGCAGGAGGCCAAGCGGATGGGGATCCTCGTCGAGGACCTGCTGACGCTCGCCCGCCTGGACGAGCTGCGCGACCCGGTGCGCGAGCCCGTCGACCTCACGACGATCGCCCGGATCACGGCCGACGATGCTCGCGCGACGGCCCCCGAGCGCGCGATCGAGGTCCACGGGGACGAGGGGGCGATCGTCACCGGCGACCCCCACCTGATCCAGCAGGTGCTGGCGAACCTCCTGCGCAACGCGCTCGTCCACACCCCCGCCGGCACGCCGATCGAGGTCAGCGTCGCGCGCGAGGAGGCGGACGTGCGCGTCGAGGTCCGCGACCACGGCCCGGGGCTGCCCACGAGCGACGTCGCAGCGCCGTTCGAGCGCTTCTGGCGCGCCGAGGGCGGGCGCACGCGCGGGAAGGGCGGGGCTGGGCTGGGACTCGCGATCGTCGCGGAGATCGTGGCCGTCCACGGCGGCACGGTCGCCGCAGAGAACGCCGACGACGGCGGCGCGCGCTTCACGGTGCGCCTGCCCGCGACGGGCGGCGCGGTCCGGGCGGCCCTCCCGACCGTCGCCTGACACCCGCCTGCGGCGCCCGTAGGCTTGCCGCGACGGCGAGCTGAGGAGCGCGGGCAGATGACGGGTGAATCGACGGGCGGCACCGGTGCGGACTTCATCGTCCGGCGCGGCGACCTGGAGACGTGCGACGTGGCGCTCGTCCCGGGCCCGGACCGGATCGCGCTCGAGGACGGCCAGGTCCTGCTGCGCGTCGACGCCTTCGCCCTGACCGCGAACAACATCACGTACGCGACGTTCGGCGAGGCGATGGGGTACTGGCGCTTCTACCCGGCGCCCCCGGAGATGGGCCGCATCCCGGTGTGGGGCTTCGCCGACGTCGTCGCCTCGGCGCATCCCGGCATCGCTGTCGGCGAGCGCTTCTACGGCTTCCTGCCGATGTCGACGCACGTCGTGCTGGAGCCGGCGGACGTGAGCGCCGGCGGCTTCACCGAAGCGAGCGCCCACCGGCGCGACCTGCCGGCGGTCTACAACCAGTACCTGCGCACCGCGGGCGACCCCGGCCACGACCCCGGGCGCGAGGCCGAGCAGATGCTCCTGCGCCCGCTGCTCACCACCTCGTTCCTGATCGACGACCTCCTCGCCGCCGAGGAGTTCTTCGGCGCAGACACCGTGATCCTCTCGAGCGCGTCGAGCAAGACGGCGTACGGGACGGCGCTGCAGCTCGCGCGACGCGAGGCCATCGCGGTGGTCGGCCTCACCTCGCCCGGGAACGTCGCGTTCACCGAGAGCCTCGGCTGCTACGACCGCGTCGTCGCCTACGACGCCGTCGCGAGCCTCCCGGTCCCGGGCCCGGTGGTCTACGTCGACCTGTCGGGCAGCGCCGAGGTGCGGCGCGCGGTCCACCACCACGTCGGCGATGCCCTCCGGTACGACTGCGTCGTCGGCGCGACCCACCACGACGACATCGGCGGCGACCCGGATCTCCCGGGCCCGGCGCCGACGCTGTTCTTCGCGCCCGACCGCGTGCGCGCGCGCCTGGCCGAGTGGGGCCCGGCCACCTTCCAGGACCGCCTCGCCGAGGCGTGGCAGCACGCGCTCGCGCGCCTGAGCGATCCCGAGCGGCCGGCGCTGCGGGTCGTCCGCAGCGCCGGCGCGGACGCCGTCGAGCAGGTCTACCTCGAGGTCCTCGCTGGCCGTGCGCGCCCGGAGGAGGGCCACGTCCTGACGCTGCACGAGCCGGTGTAGGCCGGCTCAGCCGCGGCTCGTGTCCTGCTCGTAGGTGACGTCGAACGCCGAGCCGCCGGCGAGCAGCGCGCCGGGCGCCGCGCCGGCGAGCGAGAGCGCGTCCGGCGGCCCGGCGCCCGGGCCGGGACCGTCACCGCCGAAGCGCGCGCCGGCCGCTGGGGCGAGCGTGATCGCCGCGCGCGACCAGGCGCTGTCGGCGATCGTGCCCGCGTGCCCGGCGAGCGTCGTCGCGACCGCCGCCGTGAAGCCGGCCGTGCCGAAGTCGGCCAGCGGCAGCGTCCGGCAGGCGTTCGCGGCGACGCCGCCGGCGCACTCCGACGGCGCCTCGAGGATCCAGTCGGCGGAGCTGACGTCGATCGCGCTCGCGCTGAGCACCCTGGCGAACGTCGCGCCGGTGGTCGTGTCCCGCAGCCGCAGCCGGACCAGATGGCCGCGGACCTGCACGCTCGCCGAGATCCCGTCACCGGGCGAGACCGACATGCGGATCGTGCGCGAGGCGGCCGGGACGAGCTCGTACCACGCCGAGTAGGCGGGACGCCCGGAGGCCGAGCACTGCGCATCGGTGCCGATCTGCTCGAGGGCCTTCGAGGTCTGGTGATAGCCGCCCAGGCCGATCCACGGTGACGCGACGGACGTCCGGCCGTCGGTGCAGGTCACGGTGGGCTGCGTCCAGCGCGCGCTGACGGCGCGGAACGTCAGCCCCGGGCGCGAGGCGACGTAGCCCGACCAGTTGGCGCTCGTGCTCGTGCTGTCGGCGATCGCCGCCGCCGGAGCCGCCGCGAGCAGGGCCGCGAACGTCAGGGCGGCGACGCGCAGGGCGCGCCGGGGCGAGCAGGACATGCACACAGTGTGCGGCGGATCTCTGAGAGATGTCGAAGAACCCCGGATCGCGCTGGACATCCGTCCGGGCGCCGTGGTCGTAGGAGTCGGTGGGATGCTGTCCGACATGACGCAGCGCACGTGGCTCGCCGCGGTGATCCTCGCGGCCGCCGCGGGCCTCGCCGGCTGCGGCGCGGGCCACGGCTCGCAGGCCGCCTCGAAGCAGGCGCAGCGCTCGGCCACGACCCCGGCGCCCGCTGCGAGGCCGCCGGCGGCGGCGACGACGCCGACCCTCGTCGTGCGGGCATGGTCCGACGCCCTGCGCCGCGGCGATGTCCGGGCCGCCACGCGCTACTTCGCCGTCCCCAGCCGCGTCGCGAACGGCGGGCCGCCGGTGCGGCTGCGCACGCGCAGCGCCGTGCGGTTCTTCAACGAGACGCTCCCCTGCGGCGCGAGGGTGATCGCCAGCACGCCCGCGACCCACGGCTTCATCATCGTGACCTTCGTCCTGACCGAGCGGCCGGGCGGCGGTGGGTGCGGCACCGGCGTCGGGAAGACGGCGCGGACGGCGTTCCGCGTGCGCGACGGGCGGATCACCGACTGGCTGCGGGTACAGGATCTGCCGCCGGGGCCGGTGACCTCCGCCTAGCCCCGATGAGAGGATGCTGCCATGCCCGACATGACGATCCGCAGGCTCGCCGAGATGGATGCCGGCTTCGCGGGGCACTTCATCCGCGCACGGGCGTCGCTCGGCGTCGAGTCGTTCGGCCTGTCGGTCCTGGAGCTCGGCCCGAACTTCGACGGGTATCCCGAGCACTCGCACGAGGTCGACGGGCAGGAGGAGGTGCTGCTCGTGCTCGACGGGTCGGCGACGCTGCAGATCGACGGGGACGCCGTCGAGCTCGACTGCGAGACGATGGTGCGCGTGGGAGCGGCCTGCCGGCGCAAGCTCGTCGCCGGCCCGGCAGGCGTCCGTGTCCTCGTCATCGGCGGCCGCCCGGGCCACGCCTACGCGGCCCCGGAGTTCTCGGCCCTCGGGGCCCCGGACACCGCGCGCCGCTCGGGTCCGAAGGTCTAGTCGTCGAGACCGTCGAGCATCACGGTCGCGTCGCCGTAGTGCTCGGGCGGCACGCGCAGCGCGATGTCGCCGCGCCCGAACTCGTCCAGCGGCCAGTCGGCGGTCAGCGCCGACTCGATGCCGAGGTCGCGGAGCTGCGCCGCGAAGGCGCGCGCGGTCGGCAGGTCCGCGTAGTCGCCGACCGGCTCCCAGGCGTCGAAGCGGGGATCGCCGATGTGCAGCTCGTCGGGTCGTGCTCTGCGGCTGAAGAGTCCGATCATGAGACGCTACCGCTCGCGATGACCCAGCCCCCCAACGAGGCGCGCTGCGTCGTGGTCGGGACCGGGGTCCTGGGCAGCGCTGCGGCCTGCGCGCTGGCGCGCCGGCTCGGCGACGGGGTCGTGGTCCTGGAGCAGTTCGAGCCGGGGCACGCCCGCGGGTCGTCCTCCGACCACTCGCGGATCATCCGCCACAGCTACGACAGCGCGATCTACACGCGGCTCACGCGGGCGATGTTCGCCGCATGGGAGGCCGTCGAGCGCGAGAGCGGCGAACGGCTCGTCGTGCGCACCGGCGGCCTCGACCTCGCGGACCCGGCGGTGACGGCGTCGATCACGGAGCTCGACGCTGCGGCCGCCGCCATGACCGCGGCGGGCATCCCCTTCGAGCGCCTCGACGCCGACGAGGTCCAGCGCCGCTTCCCGCAGTGGCGCCTCGCGCCGGACACCCGGGCGCTCTGGCAGGACGGCGCCGGGATCCTCGACGTCGGCCGGGCGACCGCGACCCTTCTGGATCTCGCGCGCTCCCGCGGCGCCGCGGTCCGCACGCGAGTGAAGGTCCTGCGGCTCGAGGAGCGCGGCGAGCAGGTCCTGGTCCACACCGACGCGGGCACGATCGCCACCGGCCACGTCGTCGCCTGCACCGGCAAGTGGACCGCGCGGCTCCTGCACGGGTTCCACGACCTGCCGCTGCGCCACACGGCCGAGCAGGTCACCTACGTCGCCGGGCCGGATCTCGAGGCCTTCGCGCCGGAGCGCTTCCCGATCTGGATCCGGCTCGGGCGCCCCTGCTTCTACGGCTTCCCGGTCTACGGCCTCCCGGCCGTGAAGATCGCCGAGGACCTCGGCGGGCCGGAGATCGAGCCCGACGACGAGGAGAGCGCGGTCGACCCGGCGCGCGTCGCGCGGGTCACGGCGTTCCTGGAGCGCCACCTCCCCGGCGCGGCGGGCTCGGTCGCCTCCAGCCGTTCCTGCGTCTACGACCTCACGCCGGACCGCCACCTCGTCGTCGGCCCGCTGCCGGGCCATCCGCGGGTCATGGTCACCGTCGGCAACGGCCACGCGGCGAAGTTCGGGGCGCTGTTCGGCGAGATCCTGGCGGACCTCGTCGTCGACGGGGGGACGGCGCACCCGATCGACGCGCTGAGTGCCGGGAGGCCCGTCCTGCTCGGCCGTTGATGGATATGGCATACTCCATAGTCGTGGCACCGGGACAGCGCCCAGCGCGAGAGCGGATGATCGCCAGCACGGCGCTGCTCGTGCGCGAGCGCGGCGCCCGTGCGACGAGCATCGACGACGTCCTCGAGCACAGCGGCGCACCCCGCGGCTCGGTCTACCACCACTTCCCGGGCGGCCGCGACCAGCTGCTGCGCGAAGCGACCGAGTTCGCCGGCGCGGTCGTCGCGCGCCGCATCGAGCACGGCGCCGGCCGGGATCCGCTCGGCGCCCTCGACGCCTTCCTCGGCGGGTATCGCAGCGCGCTCGTCGAGAGCGACTACCGCAGCGGCTGCCCGATCGTCGCCGTCGCGGTCGAGTCGCGCGAGGACGACGCGGGCGTGCGCGAGGCGGCCGCCGGCGCGTTCGCCCGCTGGACCGCGCTGCTGGCCGCGAACCTCGTCGCCGCCGGCGTCGCGCCCGACCGCGCCGAGGACCTCGCGCTGATGACCGTCGCCGCGCTCGAGGGCGCGCTCGTGCTCTGCCGCGCGCAGCGCGACGCCGCGCCCCTGGACGGCGTCCACCGCCAGCTGCGCGCCCAACTCGAAGCCGAGCTCCCCACCTCACGACCATCGGAGTCCGCATGAGCACCGAAGCGACCGCCCCATGGCAGCCCACCGCCTGCATCCTCTGCGAGTGCAACTGCGGGATCGAGGTCCAGCTCGAGGGCCGCTCGCTCGCGCGGATCCGCGGCGACCGCGCCCACCCCGCATCGCAGGGCTACACGTGCAACAAGGCGATGCGCCTGGACCACTACCAGAACGGCCCGGACCGCCTCACCTCGCCGCTGCGCCGCCGGCCCGACGGCAGCTTCGAGGAGATCGACTGGGACACCGCGATCACCGAGGTCGCCGCCGGCTTCACGCGCGTCGCGGCCGAGCACGGCGGCGAGTCGATCTTCTACTACGGAGGCGGCGGCCAGGGAAACCACCTCGGCGGCGCCTACAGCGGCGCGTTCCTGCGGGCGCTCGGCGCGCACCACCGGTCCAGCGCGCTCGCCCAGGAGAAGACCGGCGAGGCGTGGGTCGACGCGCAGCTCTCCGGCGCGCACTCGCGCGGCGAGTTCGCGCATGCCGAGGTCTCCGTGTTCGTCGGCAAGAACCCGTGGATGTCGCAGAGCTTCCCGCGGGCGCGCGTCGTGCTGCGCGAGATCGCCAAGGATCCGCAGCGGTCGATGGTCGTCATCGACCCCGTCATCACCGACACCGCCAAGCTCGCCGACTTCCATCTGCGCGTCATCCCGGGGACGGACGCCTGGTGCCTGGCGGCGCTCGTCGCGACGCTCGTGCAGGAGGACCTGCTCGACGAGGACTTCCTCGCCGAGCATGCCGACGGCGCCGGGCCCGTGCGCGCGGCGTTCGCCGAGGTGCCGATCGGCGACTACGCCGTGCGCTGCGGCGTCGGCGAGGCGCTGATCCGCGCGACGGCACGGCGCATCGGCACGGCGCTGAGCGTCTCGGTCTTCGAGGACCTCGGCGTGCAGCAGGCGCCCAACAGCACGCTCTGCTCGTATCTGAACAAGCTCCTGTGGCTGCTGACCGGCAACTTCGCCAAACCCGGCAGCCAGCACCTGCACTCGTGGTTCGCGCCGCTGTTCCGCAACACCCGCATGGGCGCCACGCCGGTCACCGGCGCACCGGTCATCGGCGGCCTGACGCCCTGCAACGTCATCCCCGACGAGATCCTCACCGACCACCCCGCGCGCTTCCGCGCGATGCTCGTCGAGAGCTCCAATCCGGCGCACTCGCTCGCGGACTCCGAGCGCATGGGCCAGGCGCTCGACGCGCTCGAGCACCTCGTGGTGATCGACGTGGCGATGACCGAGACCGCACGCCACGCCCACTACGTGCTCCCCGCCGCGACGCAGTACGAGAAGGTCGAGGCGACGTTCTTCAACATGGAGTTCCCGCACAACAGCTTCCACCTGCGCCACCGGCTGCTCGAGCCGCTGCCCGGCACGCTCGCGGAGCCCGAGATCTACGCGCGCATCGTCCGCGCACTGGGCGTCATCGACGAGGCCGACCTCGCGCCGCTGCGCGCGGCCGCGGAGGCCGGGCGCGAGGCGTACGCGCGCGCCTTCGGCGAGGCCGCGAGCGCCGACCCGCGGATCCCGCGCCTGGCCCCCTACGTCCTGTACGAGACGCTCGGGCCGACGCTGCCGGACGGGCTGCAGGGCGCCGCCGCCGTCTGGGGGCTCGCCCAGCGCTGCGCGATGACCCACCCCGCGGGCGTGCGGCGCGCAGGGCACGCCGACGGCGGCGCCCTGTTCGACGCGATCCTGGAGGGCACATCAGGGGTCGTCTTCACCGCCGACGAGTACGAGGACGACTTCGGCTACGTCGCGCACGCCGGCCACCGCTTCGCCCTCGAGATCCCGGAGCTGCTCGAGGGCGTGCGCGCGCTGCGCGACCAGCAGCCGGGCTGGACGAGCGACGAGTTTCCCATCGTCCTGTCGGCCGGCGAGCGCCGCGCCTACACCGCGAACGACATCTTCCGCGACACCGGCTGGCGCAAGCGCGACGCCGGCGGCGCGCTGCACCTGAGCCCGGCGGATGCCGAGGCGATCGGCCTGGCCACCGGGGACCGCGCCCGGATCACGACGGCCCGCGGCAGCGCGGAGTCGGTCGTCGAGGTCACCGGCACGATGCAGCGCGGGCACGCGGCGCTGCCCAACGGCTTCGGCCTGGACGTCACCGGCGCGGACGGGACGACCACGACGACCGGCGTGGCCCCGAACGCGCTGACCTCCTCGGACTGGCGCGACGCCTTCGCCGGCACGCCGTGGCACAAGCACGTCCCGGCACGGATCGAGGCGGTCGGCTGAGAGAGCGCGTTCTGCTTCGCACCGGGCATCACGTCAGGTCATCGACCAGATCGGCGACCGAGTCGAGGATCCGCGACGCCCGATAGGGGTGGCGCTCGGCCTCCGCGCGCGAGGTGACGCCCGTCAGCACGAGGATCGTCTCCAGGCCGGCCTCGAGGCCGGACACGATGTCGGTGTCCATGCGGTCCCCGATCATCGCCGTCGTCTCGGAGTGCGCGTCGATCGCGTTGAGCGCCGAGCGCATCATCAGCGGGTTCGGCTTGCCGACGAAGTACGGCTCGATGCCGGTGGCGTGGCTGATCAGCGCCGCGACCGAGCCGGTGGCGGGCAGCGGCCCCTCGGGGGTGGGGCCGGTCGCGTCCGGATTCGTCGCGATGAAGCGGGCGCCGCCGGCCACCAGGCGGATGGCGCGCGTGATGCGCTCGAAGCTGTAGGTGCGGGTCTCCCCCAGGACGACGTAGTCGGGGTCGCGCTCGGTGAGCGTGTAGCCGACGTTGTGCAGAGCGGTCGTGAGGCCGGCCTCGCCGATGACGTAGGCCGAGCCGCCGGGGCGCTGCAGCTCGAGGAAGCTCGCCGTCGCCAGCGCCGACGTCCAGATCGAGGCCTCCGGGACGTCGAGGCCGCTGGCCCGCAGCCGCGCCGCGAGGTCGCGGCGCGTGTAGATCGAGTTGTTCGTCAGGACGAGGAACGGGATGTCGCGCTCGCGCAGCTGCGCGAGGAAGCGGTCGGCACCGGGGATCGCCTGCTCCTCGCGCACGAGGACGCCGTCCATGTCCATCAGCCATGACGTGATCGCGCGTCGCCCGGTGTCCTGTGACAGGGGTTCCATGAAGCTCATCGGGCGAGAGACGGGGCGTCCGGGCCCCTGGTGGCCCGGACGCGTTCCCAGCCTTCATCTGTATCGGGGCGCTCGGATTCGAACCGAGGACCTCGCCGACCCGAACGGCGCGCGCTACCAGGCTGCGCCACGCCCCGAACACCGCCAAGTATGACAAGGACGCGCGGATCGCGGGGCTCTCATGGGACGCTGCGATGACGTTGAGGTCGCATTGAGGTCCCGCTGATGGGATGCGGTCCATGAGCACCCTGACCGCACCGGCCCTCGACAGCAGTGCCACCGAGCAGCTCGCCGTCGATCTCGGCGAGGTCCTCGAGGCGCTGCTGGAGCGCACCGCGCACACGCTCGTCGAGCGGATCCAGGTCCACGATCTGTCCCCCATCCACGCGCGCCTGCTGCGCTCCCTGGACCGCTCGCTCGCGCCGCTGCACCCGGAGGAGCTGGCCGAGCGCATGCAGCTCGAGCTCCGCATCGTGCTTCGCGCCCTGAACCGGCTGAACGAGCGCGACCTCGTCATCGACGTCCCGACCCCGGGCGACCAGGGAGCGGCGACACTGGCGCTGACCCGCCGCGGGCGCGCGATCGTCCACGACCTCGACCATGTGCGCCGGCGCGACCTGCGCGCCTTCGTCGAGGGCCTCGACCACACCGAGCGCCGCCGCGTCGAGGCAGCGGTCAGCCTGCTCTCGGGCGAGCTGTAGCGTCAGTGAGCCAGGTCGTTCACGCCCCACCGGCGACGGCGGTGTAGTAGCGCACCGCCAGGCCGGTCACGAGCGTCTGGAAGGCGGACTCGGCGCTGACCTGCTCGGCCGCCGCCCAGCGGGCGAGTCCGTCGCGCTCGATCTGCACGCTCTGCGCGAGCACGTCGTCGACGAGGTCCGGGTGGCGGTCGCAGAAGAACGCCCCGATCGAGTACAGCCGCGCCTCGGTGAGCGCCTCGAGGAACTGCTCGTCGCCGGCCACGCGCGGGACTGTACCGTCCGCCCATGGCCGCGCTCGACGAGATCATCGCCTTCCTCGACGACCTCCTGGATCCCGGCGCGTTCAGCGACTACGGGCCCAACGGCCTCCAGATCCCGGGCGCCGAGCAGGTCGCGACGGTGGTCACGGGCGTCTCGGCGGGCGCGCAGCTGTTCGAGCAGGCCGCAGCGGCGGGCGCGGACCTCGTCCTCGTCCATCACGGCCTCTTCTGGTCCGGGCCCCCGCGTCCGCTCGACCGGGCCGCCAAGCGGCGACTGCAGCTGCTGTTCGACCACGACATGAGCCTCGCCGCCTACCACCTGCCGCTCGACGCCCACCCGGCGCACGGCAACAACGCGCTGCTCGCCGGTGCCCTCGGCTGCGAGCGCTGGACCCCGTTCGCGCAGATCGGGGTCGTCGGCCACCTGCCGGGCGAGGGCATCACGCCGCAGGAGCTGCTCGAGCGAACGCGCCACGCGACCGGCGGG